>NZ_JBIWLW010000005.1:324285-343903 GCF_044766385.1 Streptomyces sp. NPDC102274
AGCCACCTCAGGCGCGGGAGCAGCGGTCTTACGAGTCGCACGGCGACGCGCACGCGGCGCGGCCACCGGCTCCTCCGTCACACCCACACCGTCGCTCGCGGCCGCCCCCGCGGCCTCGGCGGTCGGCGCGGCCTGCGCGACGGTCTCCGTGACGCTCGTGGCGTCCTCGGCCCCGGCGGCAGCGGTGGGCGGTCCCGCCGGGCGGGACGCGGCGCGGCGCCTGCGACGCGGCGGCAGCGTGTCGCTGGGTGAGTTGTTCTCTTCGTTGGTGTCCCCGGGGGTGCCGGGTTCAGTGGGCTCAAGCATGCGGGCGGTTCTCCCGTCACGCTCCCGGGCGCCACGCCTGATTCCGGTCCGGCCGCGGCTCGCGCGCTGCGCGAATGCCGCCGTCCGGGGCGCGGGCGCCGCACGGGAGCTGTTATGTCTGGCTCGCCGGTTCCCTACGCGATGTACGTACGGCCTGGCGAAAGTCTTCTGGTCAGTGCGCCGCCCGACCCAGGTGGCTCCCGAGTCCCAGGGCTGCGCTACAACGACCGCCCTACGCGGTACCCGCACCTTCCGGCGCCTTCGCGGCGGCGGGTCCGGCGGCCTTGGGTGGGGCGGGCCGGGCTGCCTCGCGGTCGGGCGCGAGCGGATCGGTCACCGTTCCGGACTCCTCGTCGAAGAGCCCCTGCGCCAGCCTGGTCACCGCTGCGGGGACCGGCGGCGCCAGGTCGGCCACAGCTCGGAGACCGGACAGGACGTCGTCGGGTCGCACGGCAGGTGTCACGTGCCGAACAACCAGCCGCAGTATCGCACAGGGCCCGTCCCCCGGCCTATCAGGCCGGGACCGAGCCCCCTCCGTACCCGTCTCCGGGACCGCTTCCAGGGCGGCCACGGCCCCCCGTGCGTCGAAGGTCCGCAGACCGTTCTTCGTACGGCGTTCGACCTCGACCGACTCGGCGGCCAGAAAGGCGGCCACGGCCTCTTCCGCCACGCGCGGCTCGACGAGGTCCAACCGCAGCTCCCATACGGAAGCGGTGAGCCGGTCGGCGAGCCCCGACGTACGTACCTCGACAGCGTCGATGATGTCCAGGCCGACCGGCAGCGACTCGTCGAGCAGGTCACGCAGCTTGTCCGGGTCGCACACCTCCACCAGGGCGATCTCCAGGAACTCGGCCTCGCTGCCCGTGCCGGTGGGTGCGGCATTGGCGTACGACACCTTCGGATGCGGGGTGAAGCCCGCCGAGTACGCCATGGGCACCTCGGCACGGCGTAGCGCCCGCTCGAAGGCGCGCTGGAAGTCACGGTGGCTGGTGAACCGGAGGCGGCCGCGCTTGGTGTAGCGCAGTCGGATGCGCTGCACCGCCGGTGCGGGCGGCGGGCCTTCGGGCTGTCGCTTGCCCAGTGGTTCTTCTCCTCGGTGCGGGCGGTACGCGGTGACGCGCCGCCCTCGGACGTGGGGGTGGCCCCGGATCCCGGTTCGCCCCCGCTTTCGCGGGGAGATCTCGGGTGCGGGGTCCGCGCCGGGGACGATCGTTGTACTACCCAGAGTACGCGTACGGCCCTCCCACAGTTCCCCGCCCTCGGGCGGACAGGCTCCCGCCCACCGGGGCCCACGGGGCGGGACGATTCAGACGCCCGTCGGAATCCAGTAACGGAGCTTCCCGCCGCGCTGGTCCTCCAGCACCCCGCCGGCCGCCTCGATCACCTTCCGCGACGGAACATTGGTGGTGTCACAGGTGACGAGGACCGATTCGAGGCCGAGGGCACGGGCGACGGGCAGTGACGCGGCGAGCATCGCGGTCGCATGGCCCTGCCGGCGCGCGGTGGGACGTACGGCATAGCCGATATGGCCGCCCAGCTCACGCAGGAACGGGTTGAGCCGGTGGCGGATGGCGAGACGTCCCAGAAAGGTTTCGCCCTCGACGTACCAGAGGGTGGTGTTGGGCACCCATCCCTCTATGCGCGGGGTCTCCTCCAGCGGCTCGGCGTTGAGCCGCTCCACATACGTGGCGAAGACCTCGGGCCGGTGCCAGGTCCCGCCGAACTCCTCCATCTCGTGCAGGAGCAACGAGCGCTCGTCCGCGCCCTCTTCGACGAACTCCTTCATGGCGTCCAGGAAGGAGGCATGCATCCGGATGTCAGGGGCGAGAAGCTTCGGCATCAGCCCATTGTGCAGGCGAGCGGGCCCGATCCGGCCACGGACGAACGGCGGCCGGGCACGCCGTCCGTTCCGCCGTCCGCGGTCCACGGAACGCCGAGCTTGTTCGGCGGCGAGAGCTTCGCCCGGCTACCGCGATGTCCCGCTCGCCCGTCCGGTGGCCGGGTTTCCGTACGCCGTCGGCTCCCCCGTGGGATCGGCCGGTTCCGGGTCAGTGGCCAGGCGGGCGTGCAAGTGCTCGTCGTGGTACGCCCTGTCGCCGAAGAGGTGCGAGTCCCGCAGGGTGCCTTCGGGCCGGTAGCCGCAGCGGCGGGCCACGTGGCAGGAGGCCTCGTTGTCGACAGCGTGGGCTATCTCGATCCGGCGGGCATCGGCCGTCCGGAAGGCCCAGCTGGTGACCGCCCTCGTCGCGCGGGTGGCCACGCCCCGTCCGCGGGCGGCCGGCAGCGTCCAGTAGCCGATCATCGCGAGGCCGTCCGCGCGGTCGACCCAGCGCAGGGTGACGCTGCCCAGCAGGGCGCCGTCGGTCGCGGTCAGCGCGGCGAAGGAGGCGCCGGCGCCTCGGTCCCAGCCTCCGTCCCGAGATTCCAGCCATGCCAGGGCGTCGCCGCGGTCGGCTGTCGCGAGAGGGTTCCAGAGGGCGATCAGCGGGTCCGCCGCGGCGGCGATCAGGCCCTCCAGCATCGTGTCCCGCTCGGCGGCCTCCCGGCCCCACGGCTGTAGCAGCACATCACCCAGGTCGAGCGTGGTGCGGACGAACGTCCGCCTGTCGGCGGGGTTCTCGGGGGCAGGAGGGGGCGCGGAGAAACTCATGGCGCCCTTCCTACCCCGGCCGTCAGGCCGGGCACCAGCTATTTCCGCCCAGCCCTCAGCTCCTCCACGGTGCGCCGCGACGCACCGCTCACGTCAGTGAGCGTGTCCGCTGGTCGCCACGTCCCTCTTGACCGTCAGCGG
The DNA here is from genome assembly GCF_044766385.1 of Streptomyces sp. NPDC102274. Taxonomy (NCBI): domain Bacteria; kingdom Bacillati; phylum Actinomycetota; class Actinomycetes; order Kitasatosporales; family Streptomycetaceae; genus Streptomyces; species Streptomyces sp. NPDC102274. The sequence continues at coordinate 327,383 of NZ_JBIWLW010000005.1, forward strand.
CAGCAGCTTCTTGCCCGTCGGGCCGATCTGGATCTCGGTGTCCATCTGCGGGCAGACACCGCAGTCGAAGCACGGCGTCCAGCGGCAGTCCTCGACCTCGGTCTCGTCGAGCGCGTCCTGCCAGTCCTCCCAGAGCCAGTCCTTGTCGAGACCGGAGTCCAGGTGGTCCCAGGGCAGGACCTCCTCGTACGTACGCTCGCGCGTCGTGTACCAGGCGACGTCCACGCCGAGCTCCGGCAGCGTCCTCTCCGCGCAGGCCATCCAGCGGTCGTACGAGAAGTGCTCACGCCAGCCGTCGAACCGCCCGCCGTCCTCGTACACCGCGCGGATGACCGCGCCGACGCGCCGGTCGCCGCGCGAGAGCAGGCCCTCGACGATGCCGGGCTTGCCGTCGTGGTAGCGGAACCCGATGGAGCGGCCGTACTTCTTGTCGCCCCGGATCTTGTCGCGGAGCTTCTCCAGACGGGCGTCGGTCTCCTCGGCGCCGAGCTGCGGCGCCCACTGGAACGGGGTGTGCGGCTTGGGCACGAACCCGCCGATCGAGACCGTGCAGCGGATGTCGTTCTGGCCGGACACCTTGCGGCCCTCGGCGATGACCTTGACCGCCATGTCGCCGATCTGGAGGACGTCCTCGTCGGTCTCGGTGGGCAGACCGCACATGAAGTACAGCTTCACCTGCCGCCAGCCGTTGCCGTACGCGGTGGAGACCGTACGGATCAGGTCCTCCTCCGAGACCATCTTGTTGATGACCTTGCGCAGCCGCTCGGAACCGCCCTCGGGCGCGAAGGTCAGACCGGACCTGCGGCCGTTCCTGGTCAGCTCGTTGGCCAGATCGACATTGAACGCGTCGACGCGGGTGGACGGGAGGGACAGGCCGACCTTGTCCTCCTCGTAGCGGTCCGCGAGCCCCTTGGCGATGTCGCCGATCTCGCTGTGGTCGGCGGAGGAGAGCGAGAGCAGACCGACCTCCTCGAAGCCGGTCGCCTTCAGCCCCTTCTCGACCATCTCGCCGATTCCGGTGATGCTGCGCTCGCGCACCGGGCGGGTGATCATGCCCGCCTGGCAGAACCGGCAGCCGCGCGTGCAGCCGCGGAAGATCTCCACGGACATCCGCTCGTGGACGGTCTCGGCGAGCGGGACGAGCGGCTGCTTCGGGTACGGCCATTCGTCGAGGTCCATCACGGTGTGCTTGGACACCCGCCACGGGACACCGGACTTGTTCGGTACGACACGCGCGATACGGCCGTCCGGGAGGTACTCGACGTCGTAGAAGCCGGGGACGTACACCCCGCCGGTCTTCGCGAGCCGGAAGAGGACCTCCTCGCGACCGCCGGGGCGGCCCTCCGCCTTCCAGGCCCGGATGATCTCGGTGATCTCCAGCACCGCCTGCTCGCCGTCGCCGATGACCGCGCAGTCGATGAACTCCGCGATCGGCTCGGGGTTGAAGGCGGCGTGGCCGCCGGCGAGCACGATGGGGTGGTCGACGGTACGGTCCCGGGCCGCGAGCGGGATGCCCGCGAGGTCCAGGGCGGTGAGCATGTTCGTGTAGCCCAGCTCGGTGGAGAAACTCAGCCCGAAGACGTCGAAGGCACCGACCGGCCGGTGGCTGTCCACCGTGAACTGCGGGACCTTGTGCTCGCGCATCAGCTCTTCGAGATCCGGCCAGACGCTGTACGTACGCTCGGCGAGCACGCCCTCGCGCTCGTTCAGTACCTCGTAAAGGATCATGACGCCCTGGTTGGGCAGCCCGACCTCGTAGGCGTCCGGGTACATCAGCGCCCAGCGGACATCGGTGGAGTCCCACGGCTTGACCGTGGAGTTGAGTTCACCACCGACGTATTGGATCGGCTTCTGCACATGCGGGAGCAGGGCTTCGAGCTGCGGGAAGACCGATTCGGCAGGCATCACGGCGATCTTTCGTGGACTGACAGGGGTGACCATTCAGCCTACCCCGGTGGTCAGCCGGTCAGATCCGCCCGCAATCGGGGGGCGGACGCCTTCTCCCACAGTCCCGGCAACTCCCGCTCACGGCGCTCGCCCAGGGCCTCCTCCTCGCCGTACAGCAGGCCCCAGGTGAACGCGGACTCGCCCGCCGTGTGGGCCTGGACCGCGAGATCACGGAGGGCTTCGCGGGCCACCACGCTGTCCTGGTGGTCGCCGAGCGTGGTCTGGAGGGCCTTCATGCGCTGGGCGAAGCGTTTGGCCGCCTTGCCCAGGGCGGGGCGGGCCGCCTCGGCGGCGTAGCGGGCGCGCTTGGCGGCCTTGCGGGCGTCGTGCATCGCCAGGTCGCGTTCCTTGCCCGGCGCGAGCGCCAGCGCGTGGCCGACCCGGCCGGCCAGCCGCTCGTAGTTCTTGAGGATCGCCCTGGGCAGCACCTTCTCGGCGGGCTGCACCGCGTCAGGCAGCAGCGGCGGCGCGGTGAGCAGTCCGTCGATCGTGTCCAGCAGGGTCAGATACCGCTCGCTGTCGAGTACGGCGACGGTTCTGCTCCGGGACCCGGCCCGCTGGGCGGCGTCCCAGGACCGGAGCCGGCCGCGCACCGGCCCGAGGAGCAGCGTCCTCGGCAGCGCGTCGATCCGGGCGCGCAGCCGCTCGTCGAGGACTTCGTGGTCGCGGTCGACGCCGAGCTCCGCCGCGACCCACTTGAGCTCCTCGGCGACCGGGTCGGTGACGGACCGGTCGAGGATCCTGCGGTACGTACGGAAGGCGGAGCGCATCCGGCGGGTGGCGACGCGCAGTTGGTGCACGGAGTCCGGCAGGTCGCGGCGTACGGCCGGGTCCTGGGTGATGATCGCGTCGGCCTGGTCGCGCAGATAGACCAGGATGTGCTCCCCGGCGCTGCGCGGCCCGCCCCTGGCCGCCCTGGTCCCGGCCTTCCCCGGCTCGCCGGGCGCGGTTTCGGCCAGTGCCCTGCCGAGCTTCGACGCGGCCGACGCCGGGCGCAGTCCGGCCTTGCGGAGCTTCTTCTCCACCGCGTCGAGAATCGCGGGATCGGCGTCGTCGCCCAGTTCCACCTCGACCTCGGTCCAGGAGGCGGTGCCGGCGTCCTCGCCGCCGGTGTCCCCGGTGTCCCCGGTGAGGCGTCGCGCGCGTACGGCGTCCACGCTCACCTCGGCGAGCAGCGTGCCCTCGGCGTCGAGCAGATGGAGGACATCGCGCGAGGTCATCAGCCGTACGACGGGGATGAGCCCGGCGCTCCGCACGCGCGAGCGGACCAGCGCGGCGAGTTCGCCGGGAAGGGTGTCGGCGAGCGGTGCCCGGATCTCGTCGCGGATGCCTGTGGAGACCGGGAACTTCAGATGCCAGCCCTCGTCGCCGCCGCCCGTGCGGCGCCGCAGCGCGACATGGTCCGCGGTGAGGCGCAGATCCGCGGTGTCGTAGTAGACGGCGTCCAGCTCCACGACGCCCCTGGCGCGGACGGACGCGACCCCCTTGACGCCGGTGAGATCCGGCAGTCCGGAGGGCTCGTCGGCGTCGGAGGGCGCGGGAAGTTCGTATTTGCGCTCGATCTCTCGCTTTGTGTCCGCCATGTACCGAATTTAGTCCCAGGGGCGGCCCTTGGGCAGCCCCTGGGACCTGTTGGAGGACATGGCTCAAGCCGTTATCGGCCGCTGCACCCGGATCGATTCGAGCAGTCCGATGGCGATCCACGCCGCGAACATGGCGGTGCCGCCGTAGGACACGAACGGCAGCGGCAGACCCGCCACCGGCATGATCCCGAGCGTCATCCCGATGTTCTCGAAGGACTGGAACGCGAACCAGGCGATGATCCCCGCGGCGACGATCGTGCCGTACAGCTCGGTCGTCTCCCGGGCGATCCGGCAGGCACGCCAGAGGATCACGCCGAGCAGCAGCAGTATCAGCCCCGCGCCGACGAAGCCCAGCTCCTCGCCCGCGACCGTGAAGACGAAGTCGGTCTGCTGCTCGGGCACGAACTGGCCGGTGGTCTGGGAGCCGTGGAAGAGCCCCGTGCCGGTGAGTCCGCCGGAGCCGATGGCGATCCGCGCCTGGTTGGTGTTGTAGCCGACGCCCGCCGGGTCGAGCTCCGGGTTGGCGAAGGCCGCGAAGCGGTTGATCTGGTACTCGTCGAGCACGCCGAGCGCCGCGACCGCGATGGCGCCCGCCGCTCCCGCGCCGACGAGGCCGATGATCCAGCGGTTGGAGGCGCCGGAGGCGAGCAGTACGCCGAGCACGATGACGACCATGACCATCACCGAGCCGAGGTCCGGCATCAGCATGACGATGGCCATCGGGATGACCGCGAGGACGAGGGATTTCGCGACCGTGCGATGGTCCGGATGGATCTGGTCCCCCGCGTCCACCCGGGCCGCCAGCATCACCGCCATGCCCAGGATGATCGTGACCTTCACGAACTCGGAGGGCTGGAGGGTGAAGCCGCCGCCGATCACGATCCAGGCATGGGCGCCGTTGATGGTCGCGCCGAGCGGGGTGAGGACCAGCAGGACAAGGACGACGGAGAGCCCGTAGAGCGCCGGCACCGCCCCACGCAGGATGCGGTGTCCGAGCCAGATCGTGCCGATCATCAGAGCGAACCCGATGCCGGTGTTGAGCAGATGCCGCACGAGGAAGTAGTACGGATCGCCCTGGTTCAGCTGGGTGCGGTTACGGGTCGCCGACCAGACCAGCAGCGACCCGATCAGCGACAGGGCCAGTGCCGAGAAGAGCAGCGGCCAGTCGAGTCTGCGCACCATCGAGTCACGGGCCACGAGCCTGGCCCATGTCCCGCGCTCCGGACCGTATCCGGAGACCGAGAAGCCACTTGTGCCGGCCATCGCTCAGTCCCTCCGCGTGGACGTGGTGGGCGGGCCCGCCAGCGTCTGCTCGTCCGGTGTTTCCTTCACCGGCTCGTACGGCCTGATCTTCGGCGCGTCGATCGAACCGTCCGGCTGGATCTTCGGCAGTTCCTTGCGCGGCTCGGGCATCAGGGCCTTGCCGAGGTCCTGGTCGCCCTTGGCGTTCAGCCCGTACATCGCCTCGTAGATCTTTCGCACGGCGGGCCCCGAGGCCCCGGAACCGGTACCACCCTGGGAGATCGTCATGACGATCGTGTAGTCCTCGGTGTACGAGGCGAACCACGAGGTCGTCTGCTTGCCGTAGACCTCGGCCGTACCCGTCTTGGCGTGCATCGGGATCTTGTCCTGCGGCCAGCCGCCGAATCGCCAGGCGGCGGAACCGGTGGTCGTGACCGCCGCGAGGGCCTTGTCGATCTGCTGAAGTGTCCTCCCCTGCGTCGGCAGCTTGCCGTGGGACTTGGGCGCGATCTCCTCGACCCGCTTGCCGTCGGCGCTGACGATCGCCTTGCCGACCACGGGGTTGTAGAGGGTGCCGCCGTTGGCGATGGCCGAGTAGATGGTGGCCATCTGGATCGGGGTGACGAGCGTGTCGCCCTGGCCGATCGAGTAGTTGACGGAGTCACCGGCGCGCATCCGGTTGCCTTCGAGACAGCCCTCGAAGGCGATCTTCTCGACGTAGGTGCCGTCCTTCTTGCCCTGCTCGCACCAGCTGGCCCTGTTGACCTCCCAGAAGCTCTGCTTCCACTGACGGTCCGGGATACGTCCGGTGACCTCGTTGGGGAGGTCGATGCCGGTCTCCTTGCCGAGGCCGAACTGGTGCGCGGTCTTGTAGAACCAGTCGTTGGGGTGCTTCGGCTTCATGCCGCCGTCTTTCTGCCACTCCTTGTGCGCGATGCCGTAGAAGACGGTGTCGCAGGAGACTTCGAGGGCCTTGCCGAGGGAGATGCTGCCGTAGCCCCTGGACTCGAAGTTCTGGAAGACCTGGCCGCCGACGCTGTACGAACTGGGGCAGGGGTACTTGCCGTTGAAGTCATATCCGGCGTTGACGGCGGCGGTCGACGAGACGACCTTGAAGATCGAGCCGGGGGCGGCCTGGCCCTGGATGGCCCGGTTCAGCAGCGGGAAGTTGGACTTCTTGCCGGTGAGCCTGGCGTACTCCTTGGCGGAGATACCGCCGACCCAGGCGTTGGGGTCGTACGTCGGCTGGGAGGCCATGGCGACGACCCGGCCGGTCTTCGCCTCCATGACCACCGCGGCGCCGGAGTCCGCCTTGTAGTGCTGGCCGGTGTTGCGGTCCATCTCCTTGCGCGCGGCCTTCATCGCCTCGCTCAGCTCGTACTCGGTGACGGCCTGCACTCGCGCGTCTATCGAGGTGACGACATGGGCGCCGGGCTCGGCCTCGTCGTTGCGCGCCTGGCCGATGACGCGGCCGAGGTTGTCGACCTCGTACCGGGTGACTCCCGCCTTGCCGCGCAGCTGCTTGTCGTAGGTGCGCTCCAGGCCGGACCGGCCGACCTGGTCGGAGCGGAGGTACGGCGAGTCGCTGTTCTGGGCCTTGGTGATCTCTTCGTCGGTGACGGGGGAGAGATAGCCGAGTACCTGAGCGGTGTTGGCGAGCCCCGGCGCGGCGTAGCGGCGTACGGCGGTGGGCTCGGCGGTGACGCCGGGGAAGTCCTCGGCGCGCTCACGGATCTGGAGGGCCTGCTGGGTGGTGGCCTCGTCGGTGACCGGGATCGGCTGATAAGGCGAACCGTTCCAGCAGGGCTTGGGGGTCTTCGAGTCGCAGAGCCTGACCTTGTCCATGACGTCCTTGGGCTTCATGTCGAGGACATCGGCGAGCCGGGTCAGGACGGCCACACCCTTGTCCTCCATCTTCATCAGCTCGGTACGGCTGGTGGAGACGACGAGCCGGGTCTCGTTGTCGGCGAGCGGGATCCCGCGGCTGTCGAGGATCGAGCCGCGGACGGCCGGCTGGACGACCTGCTGTACATGGTTGTTCTTGGCCTCGTCCGTGTACTCCTTGCCGTTGCGGACCTGGAGGTACCAGAGCCGGCCGCCGAGGGTGAGGAGAAGCGAGAAGACGAGGACTTGAATGATGATGAGCCGGATCTGGACCCGCGGTGTCCGCCCGGTCTCCGGAATATTGCTCACTGCGATCCCCCACGGACGGTACGGGCGGTACGGCCGGACGGTGCGAGGCCGGCCGTACGCGCGGGCGTCCGCGCGACGGCGGCCGGGTGATGCGGTGTCACAGTCGCTTGACCCCCTTGATACGTCCGGCCCGCGCGGCGCGGTTACGGGCGGCCCTGAGCCGCAGTCCGCCACGCTGGCCGCCGATCCGCAGACCGGTGCCGGTGGAGGCCCAGCCGGCCGCGACATCGGCGCCGCCGCTGCTCTGGGTCTCGGCGAGCGGATCGTTCTCGGCGCGTCTGGCCAGGAACATGATCAGTGGGACGGTGAACGGCGCCAGCAGCAGATCGTAGACAGCGGCGGTGAACAGCAGGCCGGCCAGACCGACATGGCGGGCGGCGGTATCACCGACGAGCGACCCGACCGCCGCGTACAGCAGGGTCGAACCGAGAGCCGCGCCGACAACCACGGCCATCGGCGCGAACGCCGATCTCATCTGGCCCTTCTCGGGGCGGGCGAGTCCGGCCAGATAGCCGATCACGCACAGCACCAGGGCGTAGCGGCCCGCGGCGTGGTCGGCGGGCGGTGCCAGATCGGCGAGCAGTCCGGCGCCGAAGCCAATGAGCGCCCCGCCCACATGGCCGTACACGAAGGCCAGGGCGAGGACGACGAGGAGCATCAGATCGGGAACGGCGCCGGGGAGCTGGAGTCTGGCGAGCACGGACACCTGGATGACGAGGGCGACCACGACCAGCGTGATCGAGAGCAGAATCCGGTTGAAGCGCATGGGGATCAGCCCTACTCCTGGTCGTCTGCTTGGCCGTTGGCGTTGGGATCCGGATTGGCATTCGGATCCGGATTGGCATTCGGATCCGGATTGGCGTTGGCGTCGGGGTTGTCGGTGCCCGCCTCGCCGTTCGCCTCCATGTCGGCGTCGGGCGACGGGGTGACCGTGACGGTGACGGTGGGCGTCGGGGTGGGCTGCGACTTGGGCGGCAGGACCGTGTCGCGCGGGTCCTGCCGGGGAGCCACGACGACGACGCCGACGAGGTCGAGCTTGGTGAACCCGACGAAGGGGCGTACGTACAGCGTCCGGGTCAGATTACCGCCGGACGGGTCGACCTGGACGACCTGACCGACCGGGACGCCGGGCACGAACGGCCGGTCCTTGCTGGACCCGAAGGTGACCAGCCGGTCGCCCTTCTTCACTTTGGCCTTGCCATTGAGGAGCTGGACGGAGAGCGGGCGGTCGCCCTGGCCGGTGGCGAAGCCCAGTTCGTCGCTGCCCTCCATCCGGGTTCCGACGGTGAAGTCCGGGTCATTGGCGAGCAGTACGGTCGCGGTGTCCGGGCCCACGGTCGTGACACGCCCGACAAGTCCGTCACCATTGAGCACGGTCATATCGCGCGCGATGCCGTCTTTGGCCCCGATATCGATGGTGACCGTCCAGGAGAATCCCTGGGCCGCTCCTATGGCGACGACCTCGGCGCCCTTGATTCCGTACTGACCGGCGCCGGCCTTCGCGAGCATCTTGTCCAGTTCGCGTACCCGGCTGCGATTGCGGTCGTCACTGCCGAGCCGCTGTTTCAGCTCGGTGTTCTCCTTCTGGAGCACGGCGATGCGATTGTGCCGCGCGCCGGAATCCCGTACCGCTCCTATGGCATTGCCCACCGGATTGACCGCGGACGCGACACCGTTCTCCACCGGACCGAAGACTGTCGCGGCGGCGTGCCGCGCGCCGTCGACCGGGGAATCCTCGCCACCACGGATATCCACCGTGATCAGTGCGAACGCGATGGCGATCAGCAGCACCAGGAGCAAACGGCTCTCTCGTGTGTCCCTCACGTGCGGCGGCCGTGCCTTCCTCGTAGGAATGATTCTGCGGGTATATCAACGATCCGCCGCGCGGGAGGCCGAGACCCCTGCCGGGGGTCCCCCCGGACCGCGGGTCCAGGGGGACGGGGACTCTTCCGTCACCGGCGGGGCTGAGCGTCCAGCACCTGCTGGAGCGCCTCGAACTCCTCGACACACTTGCCGGATCCGAGTGCCACGGAATCCAGCGGATCCTCGGCGATATGGATCGGCATCCCCGTCTCGCGACGCAGCCGCTCGTCGAGACCGCGCAGCAGGGCGCCGCCGCCGGTGAGCACGATCCCCCGGTCCATCACATCGCCGGACAGCTCGGGCGGGCACTTGTCGAGCGTCGTCTTGACCGCGTCGACGATCGCGTTGACCGGCTCCTCGATGGCCTTGCGCACCTCGGCGGCGGAGATGACCACGGTCTTCGGCAGGCCGGAGACCAGGTCACGCCCGCGGATCTCGGTGTGCTCGTCCTTGTCGAGGTCGTACGCGGAACCGATGGTGATCTTGATGCTCTCGGCGGTCCGCTCGCCGAGGAGCAGTGAGTACTCCTTCTTGATGTGCTGGATGATCGCGTTGTCCAGCTCGTCACCGGCGACCCGGATGGACTGTGCTGTGACGATTCCGCCGAGCGAGATCACGGCGACCTCGGTCGTACCGCCGCCGATGTCCACGACCATGTTGCCGGTGGCCTCGTGGACAGGGAGTCCGGAGCCGATGGCCGCGGCCATGGGCTCCTCGATGATGTGCACTTGGCGCGCGCCGGCCTGGGTGGACGCCTCAATGACGGCGCGGCGCTCGACGCCCGTGATACCGGAGGGCACACAGACGACGACCCGCGGACGCGCCAGATAGCGGCGTTTGTGGATCTTCAGGATGAAGTAGCGCAGCATGCGCTCGGTGATTTCGAAGTCGGCGATAACGCCGTCCTTCAGTGGCCGGACGGCAACGATGTTGCCCGGTGTCCGGCCGATCATCTTCTTCGCCTCGGCGCCGACCGCGAGAATACCGCCGGTGTTGGTGTTGATGGCGACGACGGACGGCTCGTTGAGTACGATCCCCCGGCCTCTGACGTACACCAGCGTGTTGGCGGTCCCGAGGTCGACAGCCATGTCACGGCCGATGAACGACATGTTGTTCCCCATGAGGATGCGTCTGGCCTTCCCAAGCGTTGATGGCTTTTCAGGATGGCGAGGTGGGTGCTGTGGCTTGGAGGTTTCCATCGTAGTGCCGTCGCAAGGACAACGGCGCGGTGGCCCACCTCAGTAAGGGTGACGAAGTGTCGGTCCGATGCGTTCCCGAAAGTGGCCTAGATATGCCCAAAGGCGACCGAATTCCTTCGGTCGCCCCAGGCCATCAGCTCCGTTTGGCTGACGCGCGGTCAGGAAAGCCCCGGGAAGAAGATTTTAAGTTCCCGAATGGCGGACTCCTCCGAGTCCGAAGCGTGGATCAGGTTCTCGCGGACGATGGTTCCGAAGTCCCCCCGGATGGACCCCGGCGCTGCGGCGATCGGGTCAGTCGGACCGGCGAGCGCGCGGACGCCCTCGATGACCCGCTCGCCGTCGACGACCAGAGCGACGACGGGGCCGGAGGCCATGAACTCGACCAGCGGCTCGTAGAAGGGCTTCCCCTTGTGCTCGCCGTAGTGCTGCTCCAGCGTGTCCTGATCGAGCGTGCGCAGTTCCATGGCGCTGATGGTCCAGCCGGCCTTGCGCTCGATACGGCCGACGATCTCGCCGACCAGGCCGCGGCGTACGGCATCGGGCTTGAGCAGGACAAGCGTGCGCTGGCTCACTGTGCGGGCTCCTTCTACTACGGGATGCGGGCCCTCAGAGGCTACAGGGCATATCACACCGTCGGTCACACAGCGTCAGCCTCTGCCGTTGACTGTTCGGCCCAGCGTGCCTTCGCCTCGTCGATCTGCCGTCCGAAGTGGACCGAGGCCCCCCACAGCACCGCGAAGATCGCGCCGAGGACGAACATCGCGGGCACCACGAAACCGCTGGCGACCAGCGCGACCTGGAGCGCCCAGCCGAGCTGGACGCCGCCGGGACGGCTGATCATTCCGCAGAGCAGAACGGACAGCAGCATCGCGATGCCGCAGACCGTCCAGACCGTCCCCACCGACAGATCGTCGGACTTCATGGCAACGAGACCGGCGAAGCCGATCACGAAGAACTCACCGATCAGTGTGGACGCACAGAGCGTACGCATGGGATTCAGCGCCTCCTCAGCAACAGCCGGGCCTCGCCGACCGTGATCACCGAGCCGGTGACCAGGACCCCGGCGCCCGCGAACTCGGACTCCTCCTCGGCGAGCGTGATCGCCGCCTCCAGCGCGTCGTCGAGGCGCGGCTCGACCTGGACCCGGTCGTCCCCGAAGACCTCGACGGCGACGGCCGCCAGCGCGTCCGCGCCCATCGCGCGGAAACTGGAGTTCTGCGTGACGACGACCTCCGTACAGATCGGCTCCAGGGCTTCCAGCACCCCGCGGACGTCCTTGCCGTCGCTGGAACCCACCACACCGATCAGCCGGCTGAAGCCGAACGATTCGGTGACGGCATCGGCCGCGGCACGGGCCCCGGCCGGATTGTGCGCCGCGTCCAGCACCACCGTCGGCGAGCGCCGTACGACCTCGAGACGCCCCGGCGAGGAGACCGAGGCGAACGCCTTGCGGACCGTGTCCATGTCGAGCCGGCGGGCGTGCTGCGCGCCGATCCCGAAGAACGCCTCCACGGCCGCGAGCGCCACCGACGCGTTCTGCGCCTGATGCGCGCCGTACAGCGGGAGGAAGATCTGCTCGTACTCACCGCCGAGACCGCGCAGGGTCAGTTGCTGGCCCCCGACCGCGATCTCACGGGCGACCACACCGAACTCCATGCCCGCGCGGGCGACCGTCGCGTCGACGTCGACGGCCTTCTTCAGCATCACCTGCGCGGCGTCCACCGGCTGCTGCGCCAGGATGACCGTCGCGCCCGGCTTGATGATCCCGGCCTTCTCCACGGCGATCTCGCCGGGGGTGGAGCCGAGCCGGTCCGTGTGGTCCAGATCGATCGGCATGACGACGGCGACGGAGGCGTCGATGACATTCGTCGCGTCCCAGGTGCCGCCCATGCCGACCTCGACCACGGCCACGTCCACCGGAGCGTCCGCGAAGGCGGCGTACGCCATGCCGGTCAGCACCTCGAAGAAGGAGAGCCGGTACTCCTGCGAGCCGTCGACCATCTCGATGTACGGCTTGGTGTCCTCGTACGTCTCGATGAACCGCTCGGCGGAGATCGGGGCGCCGTCCAGACTGATCCGCTCGGTGATGGACTGGACATGCGGGCTCGTATACCGGCCGGTACGCAGATCGAACGCGCCGAGCAGCGCCTCGATCATGCGGGCCGTGGAGGTCTTGCCGTTGGTGCCGGTGATGTGGATCGACGGATAGGTGCGCTGGGGATCGCCCAGCACATCCATCAGACCCTTGATCCTGACGACCGACGGGTCGAGTTTCGTCTCGCCCCAGCGGCTCGCCAGCTCCTGCTCGACGGCGCGCAGCGCCTTGTCCACCTCCGGGTCCTCGGGGCGGGCCGGGACGCCGTCATTCTGCGCGGGCCCGGACTGGGCGCGCAGCGTACGGCTGCCGGCCTCGATCACCGCGAGGTCGGGGTCTCGGTCGGTCGCGGCGTCGACGATCTCATCGAATTCGTCGTACTCGCCGGGCTGGTCGGAAGGACGGTGCTCGCTCACGCGACCAGTCTACGGAGCACCACCGACACCGGTCGCCCCGCGCCCCGCCTCCGAACGGCAGCGAGGCCCCAGGCCTGGTGGCCGGGGCCTCGCCGAGCGGATGTCCGTGGGGTCGGCCGGCTCGTGGATCAGCCCTGGGGCAGGCCCGCCAGCTGCGCGGTCAGCCGCTCGATGTCCGCGTCGGCCTTGGTGAGCCGGCCGCGGATCTTCTCGACCACATTGTCGGGAGCCTTGGCGAGGAACGCCTCGTTGCCGAGCTTCGCCGTCGCCTGTGCCTTCTCCCTCTCCGCGGCGCCGAGGTCCTTCGTCAGGCGCTTGCGCTCCGCCTCGATGTCGATCGTGCCCGACAGGTCGAGCGCGACCGTCGCCCCCTCGACCGGCAGCGTCGCGGTGGCGTGGAAGCCCTCGCCCTCCGGCTGGAGGCGCAGCAGCTGCCGGATGGCCGCCTCGTGCGCGGCCAGCGGCGTACCCGTGAGATCCAGCCGTGCCGGGACCTTCTGGCCGGGCTGGAGCCCCTGGTCGGAGCGGAACCGGCGGACCTCGGTGATCACCTGCTGGAGATGCTCGATCTCCCGCTCGGCCGCCGTGTCACGGAACCCGCTGTCGGCCGGCCAGTCGGCGACGACGACCGACTCCTTGCCGGTGAGCGTGGTCCAGAGCGTCTCGGTGACGAACGGGACGATCGGGTGCAGCAGGCGCAGGGTGACATCGAGGACCTCGCCCAGGACCCGTCCGGAGACCTTCGCCGCCTCGCCGCCGTCGATGAACGTGGTCTTGGAGAGCTCCACGTACCAGTCGAAGACCTCGTCCCAGGCGAAGTGGAAGAGCGCGTCCGACAACTTCGCGAACTGGTAGTCCTCGTAGTACGCGTCGACCTCCGCGACCACGGCGTTCAGCCGCGACAGGATCCACCGGTCGGTGGCGGACATCTCGGCCGCGTCGGGCAGCGGGCCCTCGACGGTCGCGCCGTTCATCATCGCGAAGCGCGTGGCGTTCCAGACCTTGTTGGCGAAGTTCCGGGAGCCCTGGACCCAGTCCTCGCCGATCGGCACGTCGACACCCGGGTTGGCACCACGGGCCAGGGTGAACCGGACCGCGTCGGAGCCGTACGTGTCCATCCAGTCCAGCGGGTTGACCGCGTTGCCGAAGGACTTCGACATCTTCTTGCCGAACTGGTCACGGACCATGCCGTGCAGCACGATCGTGTGGAACGGCGGCGTGCCGTCCATCGCGTACAGACCGAACATCATCATCCGGGCGACCCAGAAGAAGAGGATGTCGTAGCCGGTGATCATGATCGAGTTCGGATAGAACTTCTCGACGCTCGGGGTCTGTTCGGGCCAGCCCAGCGTGGAGAACGGCCACAGCCCCGACGAGAACCACGTGTCCAGGACATCCGTGTCCTGCGTCCAGCCCTCGCCGGTCGGCGCCTCGTCGTCGGGACCGACACAGACGGTCTCGCCGTTCGGCCCGTACCAGACGGGGATGCGGTGGCCCCACCACAGCTGCCGGGAGATGCACCAGTCGTGGAGGTTGTCGACCCAGCCGAAGTAGCGGGACTCCATCTCCTTCGGGTGGATCGTGACGCGGTCGTCGCGGACGGCGTCACCGGCGGCCTTGGCCAGCGGCCCGACCTTGACCCACCACTGGAGCGAGAGGCGCGGCTCGATGGTCGTCTTGCAGCGTGAGCAGTGTCCGACGGAGTGCGTGTACGGGCGCTTCTCGGCGACGATACGGCCCTCGGCCCGCAGCGCGGCGACGATGGCGCTGCGCGCCTCCATCCGGTCGAGCCCCTCGAACGGGCCCGGGACGGTGATCACGGCGCGCTCGTCCATGACCGTGATGTTCGGCAGATCGTGCCGCCGGCCGATCTCGAAGTCGTTCGGGTCGTGCGCGGGCGTCACCTTGACGGCGCCCGTACCGAACTCCGGGTCGACATGGGTGTCCGCGACGACCGGGATCGTACGGTCGGTGAGCGGCAGCGTGATCCGCTTGCCGATGAGGTGCGCGTACCGCTCGTCGTCGGGGTGGACGGCGACGGCCGTGTCACCGAGCATCGTCTCGGCGCGGGTGGTCGCGACGACGACGGAGTCCTCGCCCTCGCCGTACTTCAGCGAGACCAGCTCGCCGTCGTCGTCCTGGTACTCCACCTCGATGTCGGAGATCGCGGTGAGACAGCGCGGACACCAGTTGATGATGCGCTCGGCGCGGTAGATCAGCTCGTCGTCGTAGAGCTTCTTGAAGATCGTCTGGACGGCCTTGGACAGCCCCTCGTCCATGGTGAAGCGCTCACGCGACCAGGCGACACCGTCCCCGAGCCGGCGCATCTGGCCGGAGATCTGCCCGCCGGACTCGGCCTTCCACTTCCAGACGCGCTCGACGAACGCCTCGCGCCCCAGGTCGTGCCGCGACTTGCCCTCCTTGCCCAGCTCGCGCTCGACGACGTTCTGGGTGGCGATGCCCGCGTGGTCCATGCCGGGCTGCCACAGCGTCTCGTAGCCCTGCATGCGCTTGCGGCGGGTGACGGCGTCGATGAGCGTGTGCTCGAAGGCATGCCCGAGGTGCAGGCTGCCGGTGACGTTCGGTGGCGGGATGACGACGGTGAACGGCGGCTTCTCGCTCTTCTCGTCGGCCTCGAAGTAACCGCGGTCCACCCAGCGCTCGTACAGCTTCCCCTCTACCTCGGCCGGAACGTACTGGGTCGGCAGTTCGGGGTTGCTGGCTGGCTGCTGCTGAGTGTTCTCGGTCACGGGCACAGTTTAGAGGTGTCACGGCCCCGTACTGAAACGGGATAGTTCGGTAACGGTGCGGCCCCGGGTGGCCCCGGTCACTGGCTCGTCCGTCAGGATGTTCGGAACGCATAAGCAACTAACAGGGGACAGCAGATGAGTTACAACCAGCCGGGCCCGTACGGCGGGCAGCCTCAGCAGCCCGGACCGTACGGCCAGCCAGGCCCTTACGGCCAGCAGCCCCCGCAGGGGCCGCCGCAGCCCGGTTACGGTTACCCGCAGCAGCCCCCGCAGGGTGTCCCCCCGCAGCCGCCGCAGGGGTACGGCTACCCGCAGCAGCCCGGCCCGTACGGCCAGCAGCCCCAGCAGCCCCCGTACGGCCAGCAGCCCCCCTACGGCGGCGGCCAGTACCCGCCTCCTCCGGGCGAGGCGCCCAAGAAGAAGACGGGCCTGATAGTCGGCGCGTCCGTGCTGGCGCTCGCGGTGATCGCGGGTGGCGCGTACTTCCTGGTGGGCGGCGGCAGCGGCTCGGTCGCGGACGACGGCAAGAAGTACAAGCTGACGACGCCGGAGTCGGTGATCGACGGCGCGTACACGAAGTCCCCGGGGTCCGGAGCGTCGGGCGGCAACACCATGACCAAGAGCGACGCCGAGGAGGCCAAGAAGTGGGGAGTCAACAACCCCACGGCCGTCGGCTCCGGCTATACCGCCGGGAAGGGCACCACACAGAAGACCCTCCAGTTCAACGGCGTCTACGGTCAGATCGACGACCCGGAGAAGGTCATCGATCTGATGTTCGCCGAGTCGAAGAAGAACTCCACCTCGTCCGACGGCAGCGGTGAGAGCATCGAACTCGTCGGCGAGCCGAAGGAGTTCACGCCGGACGGCTTCGACAACGGCGTCATGAAGTGCCAGGAAATGAAGTACAAGATGTCCGAGGACGCCGGTAACAGCTCGCTTCCCGGCTCCTTCACGATGCCGATGTGCATCTGGGGCGACCACAGCACCGTGGTCTACATCGTGTCGAGCGACGCGGCGCAGATCCTCACCGGCAAGAGCATGACCATGGACGAGGCCGCCGCGCAGGCAGCGAAGCTGCGCAACGACGTGCGCGTCGAGATCAAGTAACAGGCATCACGCGTACGGCAGAGGGGGGGGGGGGGGGGGGGGGGGGGGGGGGGGGGGGGGGGGGGGGGGGGGGGGGGGGGGGGGGGGGGGCGGGGGGGGGGCCGCCCCCGGGGGGGGGGGGGGGGT
>NZ_JBIWLW010000005.1:343913-407138 GCF_044766385.1 Streptomyces sp. NPDC102274
CCCCGGCGCCCCCGCCGCGGCCCCCCAGCGCCCCCGCGGGGGCACCGACACAACGCCCCCCCCCCCCCCCCCGCGGGGGGGGGGGGCGCGGGGGGGGGGGGGCGGGGCCCCCCCCGCCCCTCTGTTGTGCGTACGCGGACCGTTACGCCGGCGGTTACGCCGACTTCTCGTGGCGGCCGTCGTTCTTCACGATGCGCGGCTCGCGCGGGACCAGCGTCGGGTTCACGTTGTCGCGGACGACCTCCGCCGTGATGACGACCCGGGCGACGTCCTTGCGGGACGGCACCTCGTACATCACCGACTGGAGCACCTCTTCGAGGATGGCGCGCAGACCGCGCGCGCCGGTGCCGCGCAGGATCGCCTGGTCGGCGATGGCCTCCAGGGACGGGCGGTCGAAGTCCAGCTCCACACCGTCGAGTTCGAAGAGCCGCTGGTACTGCTTGACCAGTGCGTTGCGCGGCTCGACGAGGATCTGGAGAAGGGCCTCGCGGTCCAGGTTGTGTACGGAGGTGAGGACCGGCAGGCGGCCGATGAACTCCGGGATCATCCCGAACTTCACCAGGTCCTCCGGCATGACCTCCTGGAACTGGTCGCTCGCCTCGATCTCGCGCTTCGAGCGGATCGTCGCACCGAAGCCGATGCCCTTCGCTCCCGCGCGCGACTCGATGATCTTCTCCAGGCCGGCGAAGGCGCCGCCCACGATGAAGAGCACGTTCGTCGTGTCGATCTGGATGAACTCCTGGTGCGGGTGTTTCCGGCCGCCCTGGGGCGGTACGGACGCGGTGGTGCCTTCCAGGATCTTCAGCAGGGCCTGCTGGACGCCCTCGCCGGAGACATCGCGGGTGATCGACGGGTTCTCGCTCTTGCGGGCGACCTTGTCGATCTCGTCGATGTAGATGATCCCGGTCTCGGCCTTCTTGACGTCGTAGTCGGCCGCCTGGATCAGCTTCAGCAGAATGTTCTCGACGTCCTCACCCACATACCCGGCCTCGGTGAGCGCGGTGGCGTCGGCGATCGCGAACGGCACGTTCAGCATGCGGGCCAGCGTCTGGGCGAGAAGGGTCTTGCCGGAGCCGGTCGGGCCCAGCAGGAGGATGTTGGACTTGGCGAGTTCGATCGCGTCCTCGCGCCCGGACACCCCGCCGTTCTCGCCGGCCTGAACGCGCTTGTAGTGGTTGTAGACCGCCACGGAGAGCGCCTTCTTCGCGGGCTCCTGCCCGACGACGTACCCCTCGAGGAACTCGTAGATCTCGCGCGGCTTGGGCAGTTCCTCCCATCGCACCTCGGAGGTCTCCGCGAGCTCCTCCTCGATGATCTCGTTGCAGAGGTCGATGCACTCGTCGCAGATGTAGACACCGGGACCCGCGATGAGCTTCTTCACCTGCTTCTGGCTCTTCCCGCAGAACGAGCACTTGAGCAGGTCGCCGCCATCACCGATGCGTGCCACGAGGTGCTTCCCCTTCGCCTGGGAGCAGCCTGGTTCAGCGGCTCCTGTGCCTCATATCCGACGGTACCTTGCCCGGGCCCCCGTTCGGGCCCCCCTTGGCGCGGTTCACACGTGGTCGTGGGACCGCGCCGAGGGCGCCGGGTGTGTCAGGCGGCCGCAGCGGCCGTGGTCTTGCGGGTCGAGACGATCTGGTCGACCAGTCCGTACGCGAGCGCGTCCTCCGCGGTCAGGATCTTGTCACGCTCGATGTCGTCGCGGACCTTCTCGATCGGCGTCGTCGAGTGCTTCGCCAGCATCTCTTCGAGCTGGGCGCGCATCCGCAGGATCTCGTTGGCCGCGATCTCCAGGTCGGAGAGCTGCTCCCGGCCGGTCTGGCTGGACGGCTGGTGGATGAGCACGCGCGCGTTCGGCAGCGCCAGCCGCTTGCCGGCGGTGCCGGCGGCGAGCAGCACGGCGGCGGCGGAGGCGGCCTGGCCCATGCACACGGTCTGGATGTCCGGCTTCACGAACTGCATCGTGTCGTAGATGGCGGTGAGCGCCGTCATCGAGCCGCCGGGGCTGTTGATGTAGATCGAGATGTCGCGGTCCGGGTCCATCGACTCCAGGCAGAGCAGCTGCGCCATGACGTCGTTGGCGGAGGCGTCGTCGATCTGCACCCCGAGGAAGATCACGCGCTCCTCGAAGAGCTTCGCGTACGGGTCGTACTCGCGCACGCCCTGCGACGTGCGCTCCACGAAGCGCGGGACGACGTAACGGTTGTCCACCTGCGGGCCGGTGTAGAGGCCGCTCGCGGAGTAGTTGTTCATGTGGGTGTTCACCATCCTGTGGCGTTCGGTGGGCTGGGCCGGCTGGACGGGGCTGGTGATCTCAGGCCCCGGTACCGCCGCCGCCCGGAACACCCGAAGCAGCGGAGATGATCTCGTCGATGATGCCGTAGGCCTTGGCCTCCTCGGCGGTGAACCAGCGGTCGCGGTCACCGTCGCGGATGATCGCCTCTTCCGTCTGGCCGGTGTGGCGCGCGGTGATCTCGGCCATGCGCTTCTTCGTACGGAGCAGCTGCTCGGCCTGGATCTTGATGTCGGAGGCGGTGCCGCCGAGGCCCGCGGAGCCCTGGTGCATGAGGATGTCGGTGTGCGGCAGCGCGAAGCGCTTGCCCGCGGTGCCACCGGTCAGCAGGAACTGACCCATCGAAGCGGCGAGGCCCATACCGATGGTGACCACGTCGTTCGGGATGTACTGCATGGTGTCGTAGACGGCCATACCGGCTGTCACCGAGCCACCGGGGCTGTTGATGTAGAGGTAGATGTCCTTCTCGGGTTCGGCCGCGAGGAGGAGGAGCTGCGCCGTGATCTTGTTGGCGATGTCGTCGTCGACCTGCTGGCCGAGGAAGATGATCCGCTCTCCGAGCAGCCGGCTGTAGACCTGGTCGCCGAGGCCACCACCGAGGGACGGCTCACCGGCGGCGTAAGGCATCAGATTCGTCACGTATACACCTGCTCGTCTCTGACGGCTGCGGCCGTCTCAGCGTCTTCTTACCGGGGACGGGAGACTCCCCTGCCCTCGTATTCATGGACCCTAACGCGCTGGTCGGCGCGGGCCATCCTGCTTCCGGGGCTGTTCGCTGGGAGCGCAAGGCAGTTGAGGCTCCGTACGGCCCTGAGCGGGCCTGTTGGTCCTCTCGCGGCCCCCCGTGCCACCCCTGGCGCAGTCGGCGACCAGCGGGTCCCGTAGGGCTTCGGGGCGGATAGGACGGGCCCCGGTCGCGTGGTGCGTCCGGGGCCCGTCCTGTCGTTCAGAGCGAGACGGCTCAGGCCTCGTTCTTGTCGGCCTTCTCCTCGGCCTCGACGGCTTCGGTGGAGTCGGAAGCCTCGACGGCTTCGGTGGAGTCGGCGGCCTCGACCGTCTCGTCCTCGTCCTCGTCGTTCAGGTCGACGATCTCACCGTTCGTGTCGGTCACCTTCGCGGCCTCGACGACCACGGCGAGCGCCTTGCCGCGGGCGACCTCGCCGACCAGCATCGGCACCTGGCCACCCTCGACGACCGCCTGGGCGAACTGGTCGGGGGACATGCCGGAGGACTGCGCGCGCCGCATGAGGTGCTCGGTGAGCTCCTCCTGGTTGACGTTCAGCTTCTCCTTGTTGACCAGCTCATCGAGGATGAACTGGGTCTTGATGCCCTTCTCCGCCTGCTCCTTGGTCTCGGCGTCGAACTCTTCCTCGGTCTTGCCCTGGATCTCCAGGTACTTCGCGAGGTCGAGGCCCATCTGACCGAGCTGGTGGTGCTCCAGATTGTGCTTGCGGGTGTTGATCTCCTCCGCGAGCAGCTTCTCGGGGATCGGCACCTCGGCCAGCTTCAGCAGCTCGTCGAGGACGCGCTCCTGGGCCTGGGTGGCCTGGTCGTACTGCTTGCTGCTCTCCAGGCGCTTGCGGCTGTCCGCCTTCAGCTCGTCGAGCGTGTCGAACTCGCTCGCCATCTGCGCGAACTCGTCGTCCAGCTCGGGCAGCTCACGAGCGGCGACCTGGGACACCTTGACGGTGACCTCGGCGGCCTTGCCCTCGGCGGCGCCGCCCTTCAGCTCGGAGGTGAAGGTGGCCTCGCCGCCGGCCTCCAGGCCGGTGACGGCCTCGTCGATGCCGTCGAGCAGCTCGCCGGAGCCGATGGTGTACTGCACGCCGGTGGCCACACCGTCGGGCAGGACCTCACCGTCGACCTTGGCCTCCAGGTCGACGGTCACGACATCGCCCTCGGCGGCGGCGCGCTCGACCGGGTTGGTGGACGCGAAGCGGTCGCGCAGCTGCTCGACCGACTTGTCGACGTCCTCGTCGCTGACTTCGATGGAGTCGACGGTGACCTCGATACCGGAGTAGTCCGGGATCTCGATGACCGGGCGGACGTCCACCTCGGCGGTGAAGGCCAGCAGCTCGCCGTCCTTGAGCTCGGTGATGTCGACCTCGGGCTGGCCGAGGACATTGAGCTCACCCTCGTTGACCGCGTCGGTGTAGAACTTCGGGAGGGCGTCGTTGACGGCCTCCTCCAGCACAGCACCACGCCCGAACCGCTGGTCGATGACGCGGGCCGGGATCTTGCCCTTGCGGAAGCCCTTCACCGTGACCTGCTGGTTGATCTTCTTGTACGCCGCGTCGAGGCTGTCCTTGAGCTCCTCGAAGGGCACCTCGACAGTGAGCCGAACCCGGGTCGGGTTCAGGGTCTCCACGGCGCTCTTCACGGTTCGGTCTCCTTGGTGGCTGATTCTTGGGTTCTGCCGGTCCCCGCGGTGCGGCGCGATCCAGCGGATCGGCCCGGTTCCTCAGAGACTCTTCAGACACACGGGCACGCAGCTTGCATAGTAACCGCAAGCGGGAAGAGCCCCACAATGTGATCTTGCGATTCGATCTTGAAAAATGGTCGGGGTGGCCGGATTCGAACCGACGACCTTCCGCTCCCAAAGCGGACGCGCTACCAAGCTGCGCCACACCCCGTCGGTGCGACACGTAGGGTACATGCCCGCGAGCATGCGGCCGACCGCTTCGACCGGTGCCTTGACCGCCGCTTTACCGGTGTGCGACGAGCGCCCCGGACCCGCTACGATGTGGTCCGTGCCGAGGCCGCATGACCTGCGGCACGACGCGTGCGGGCGTAGCTCAATGGTAGAGCCCTAGTCTTCCAAACTAGCTACGCGGGTTCGATTCCCGTCGCCCGCTCTTGAGCAGGACCAGCAGGAACATACGAGTCAGAGCCGGTTTCCGTACGACACGGAGACCGGCTCTCCTCGTTTCGACTCCCGCTTCGGTCCGCCGCAGACAGCGTCAGAAGCTGATCTGGTTGATCGTTTCGGCTATCGAGTTCATGAACCTGTTCACCGACGGAGCGATGTTGGTGGAGGCAAGGAAGAAGCCGAACAGGATCGCGACTATCGCGGGGCCGGCCTTGAGTGAGCCACCGCGGATGAGCACCACGAGGATGACCGCCAACAGAACCACCACAGACAGCGAAATGGCCATACTGATCACACCCTCGGTCGGTCCGCCTGGCCCAGCCCCGGGGAGTGCGCACGCCACACCCCCGCTCCGACCATCGTGCCATCAACCTCCGTGCGGATGTTGGCCGGTGACGAATCAGTGACATACGCGATAGCGCCAATCGCACCCCCCGCGCGCCGGGTTCCGCGCGACCGCGCCGCGCCCGGCCCGCCCGCGCGTGAGGTGGCCGACACGCCAGTGCCGAGCCGGGCGACGCGCGCGCTCCATCTGCTCGTCCATGCCTTCCACATGCCGGCCTTCATCCTCATCTCCGGCTGCTTCTCCCGGAGTTTCACCGCACGCCCGCACCAGATCAGGCGCCTGGTGACCGGGGTCGCGGTGCCGTGCGTGGTCTTCGAGCCGCCGCCGCGGTGACGCCGCTGTGCACGCCTCCGGTACGACGGCTGCCGCGCGGCGTCACCGAGTACCTCCGCGGTTCACCCATCCGGTCCGGTCCCGTTCCCGGGGCCACAGTTGCGCAGTAAACCGTTTGGTAAACTAATTATTGACGATTTCTTGACGCTTCTTTGACTTGATGGAGGAACGGTCCCATCGGACACGCAGAGACCCTCATAGCCATGGGCGGCGCCTTCCTCGCCGCCGCCGTACTCGCCCGTCTGGGCAGCCGTATCGAGCTGCCCACCATTCCCCTGTTCATCCTCGCCGGGATCCTGCTCGGCCCGCACACCCCCGGCATCGTGCTGGTCATGGACCCGCACGAGCTGGAGATGCTCTCCGCCCTCGGGCTGGTCCTGCTGCTCTTCTATCTCGGTCTGGAATTCCATCTGGACGACCTCAGGGCGGGCGGCCGGAAGATGGCCCTCGCCGGCGGCGCGTATCTCGCGCTGAACGTGGGCGCCGGTCTCGGCTTCGGCTTCGCGCTCGGCTGGGGCACGTCGGAGGCGCTGGTGCTCGCCGGTGTGCTCGGTATCTCCTCGTCCGCGATCGTCACCAAGGTCCTGGTCGACATGGGCCGGATCGGTAACCCGGAGACCAAACCGATCCTCGGCATCATCGTGGTCGAGGACATCTTCCTGGCCCTCTATCTCGCCGCGCTCCAGCCCATCCTGTCGGGTGCGGACAACGCCTCGGCCGCCGTGATGGACGGCGGGAAGGCGTTCGGCTTCCTGCTGTTGCTCGCGCTCGCCGCCCGGTTCGGTACGAAGGTCGTCGGCCGGCTCATGAACACCAAGGACGACGAACTGCTCGTCATCTCCTTCCTCGGCGCGGCGGTCTTCGTGGCCGGCGTCTCCGAGTGGTTCGGAGTCGCGGACGCCATCGGCGCGTTCATGGTCGGTCTGATGCTCGGTGGCATCACCTCGGGCCCCCGGATCCGCAAGCTCGTCCATCCGCTGCGGGACGCGTTCGGCGCGATCTTCTTCTTCGCCTTCGGGCTGTCGATCAACCCGGGCGATCTGCCGACCGTGCTCTGGCCCGTACTCGTCGCCGTGGCGGTGACCCTGGTGATGAATGTCGCGGCGGGGCTGACGGCGGCCAGGGTCTTCGGTTTCGGTGCCCGGCCGGCGGCGAACATCTCGACGACGCTGCTGGCCCGGGGCGAGTTCGCGCTGATCCTCGCCACGATGGCGGCGGGAGCGAGCCTCGACAGCCGGCTCGCTCCGTTCATCGCCGGATATGTCCTGGTCCTCGCGGTCCTCGGTCCGCTGGCGGCGGGCAGGTCGCACTGGCTGGCCCGGATCCTGCCAGGTGGCGGGAGCGGCGGCGACGGCAGCGGGCCCGAGGCGAACGAGCCCCCGTACGTCAAGGATTCGGGCGACAGAGGCGCACCGGTGACGAGCTGACTCCCATGCCTTTACCCCCACCCGCGACGGCCCGCGACACCCACCGCGCTCCCCTCCGCCCGTAACGGCGGAGGGGAGTTCTGTCCGCGGGTCGGTGCCGGCCGGCGGTCATGCCTCGCGGCAGATCAGCAGCAGCGCGCGGTCGTCGTTCACGTCCTTCGCGACCGCCTCGATCAGATGCCAGGCCGCGCCCTCGAAGCCCGGGACGACATAGCGGTCGGCCTCGCCCGTGAGGCGGTCGATGCCCTCGCCCAGATCGCGTCCCGGGGCCTCGACCAGACCGTCCGTGAAGAGCATCAGCACGTCGCCGGGGCGCAGTGAGCCCTTGACCGGGTCGAACTGCGCCCCGTCGTACACCCCGAGCAGCGGGCCCTCGCCCGACTTCTCCTCCCAGCGGCCACTGCCCGCGTGCAGTTGGAGGGCGGGCAGATGGCCCGCCGAGAGCAGTTCGAAGTCGCCCGAGTCCAGATCGAGGACGAGATGGATGGAGGTGGCGAACCCCTCGTCCCAGTCCTGCCGGAGGAGATAGCCGTTGGCGGCCGGGAGGAAACTGTGCGGCGGGAGCGAGCCGAGGAGTCCGCCGAAGGCGCCTGAGAGCAGCAGGGCGCGGGAGCCCGCGTCCATGCCCTTGCCGGAGACATCGGTCAGGACGACTTCGAGCGTGCGACCGCCGTTCGTACGGGCGGCCACCACGAAGTCGCCGGAGAAGGACTGGCCGCCGGCCGGGCGCAGCGCCATCTCGCGGTGCCAGCCCTTGGGCAGCCGGGGCAGGGCGCTCTGCACCCTGATCCGTTCGCGCAGGTCGAAGAGCATCGTCCCGCCGCGCCGCCAGGGCACCCCGACCCGCGCCCTGAACTGGGCGATCAGCAGTCCGAAGAGCCCGCAGGCGGCGACCACGAGCACCGTGCCCGGGGTGACCCGCGCCGGACCCCCCGGGTACGGGCCGAGGACCATCGACTCGACGATCAGCGCGGCGGCCGCGGCCGCGTACAGGCTGAGCAGGCTCGCGGGCCGCAGCAGCAGCCCGCCGGCCACGATCGGGAGGACGAGCGCGGAGGGCGCGCACCAGACGGGGACGGCGATCGTGGTGAGCGTGATGGCCGGGATGGTGAGCAGCAGACCGACGAGGGCGATCCAGTCGGAGCCGTCGCCGCGGAAGTAGTCGACCCCGGATTTGCGCACGCCGTTGCGGACCCGGTGCAGCTTCCTGCGCATCCGGGCCGAGTACGATTCCGCTCCCGCGACACCGGCCATTGTTGTGGACCCTATCGATCCGTCCGCCCGGCGTGCAGGGGGACCCCTGTGACATTGCGTTCGAAATCGGGTCGCCTCGTTGTCGTACCCCTGGTACTGATGGCATATGACGATGGATCTACGGGTACTGGAACCGGCCGAATGGGACACCTGGTACGGGGCGTTGGAGCTCGCGTTCGGCGGTGTCCCGGAGACTATCGGGGAGACCCGGCTGATGCGGGATCTCACCGAGTTCGACCGCTCGATCGGGGTCTGGGACGGCGATGAGTGCGTGGGCACGGCGGGGGCGTTCAGCTTCCGGCTCTCGGTGCCGGGCGGTGCCCAGGTCCCCGCGGCGGGCGTGACGATGGTGAGCGTGGCGGCGACGCACCGCCGGCGCGGGGTGCTGACGTCGATGATGCGGCGCCAACTCGATGACGTCAGGTCGTGGGGCGAACCGCTCGCCGTGTTGACGGCCTCCGAGCCGGTGATCTACGGACGGTACGGATACGGCGTCGCGACCGAGCAGCTCTCGGCGGAGATCGACACCTCCCGGGTACGGATCACGATTCCCGGACGATCGGACGATGTACGTCTTCGTCGGGTGAAACCGGACGACCCGGCTGTACGCGATGCGTGCGAGGCGGTGTACGCCGCGGAGGTCGCGGGGCGGCCGGGGATGCTCGCCCGCCGGCCGGGCTGGGAGCGGCATCCGGTCGTCGACGCCGGGAAGGCGAGGGACGGTATGTCGGCGCTCCAGTGCGTGCTGGCGGAGCGGGACGGCGAGGTGGTGGGGTTCACGCTCTTCCACAACAAGCCGGAGTGGGACGCGTCGGGCCCCAAGGGCACGATCGAGCTGCGGGATCTGTACGCCCTGGACCCGGTCGCGTACGCGTCGCTCTGGGACTTTCTCTTCTCGATCGATCTGACGTCGGCGGTCCGGGCGGGCAACCGGCCCGCGGACGACCCGTTCCAGTATCTGGTCTCCGACATCCGGCGGTGCCGGACAGGGCTGCGGGACTCGCTGTATCTGCGGCCGGTGGAGGTCGGGGCCGCGCTGGAGGCCCGTACGTACCGGACGCCGGTGGATGTGGTGATGGAGGTGACGGACGCGTTCTGCCCCTGGAACGAGGGGCGTTGGCGGCTGTCCGGCGACCCCAAGGGCGCGTCCTGCGAGCGCACCGTCGATCAGGCCGATCTGGTGCTGTCCGTCAACGAGTTGGGGGCCGCGTATCTGGGCGGCGTGTCCCTGGCCGCGCTGGCACGCGCCGGGCGGATACGGGAGACACGGACCGGAGCGCTGGGCGAGGCGTCCGCCGCGTTCTCGTCGGAGATCGCGCCCTGGCTGCCCCACGGGTTCTGAGCCGGCGGAGCGGGAGGAACCGGCGTTCAGCGCTGCTGGCAGCCCGGACACCAGAACAGGTTACGGGCCGCGAGGGTCGCGGTGCGGATCTCGTCGCCGCACAGCAGGCAGGGCATCCGTGCCCTGCGGTAGACGTACACCTCGCCGCCGTGATCGTCGACGCGCGGCGGGCGGCCCATCGCCTCGGGGGTGTGCTCGGGACGGACGGTGTCGATCCGGTTGTTCCGTACCCCCTCCCGCATCAGCGCCACCAGATCCGCCCAGATCGCGTCCCATTCGCGGCGGGTGACGTCCTTGCCCGCGCGGTACGGGTCGATGCCGTGCCGGAAGAGGACTTCGGCGCGGTAGACATTGCCGACGCCCGCGATCACCTTCTGGTCCATGAGCAGGGCGGCGAGGGTCGTACGGGACCGGGAGATCCGCGCCCACGCCTTCTCGCCGTCGTCCGCGCGGCGCAGCGGGTCCGGGCCGAGGCGGTCGTGTATCGCCTCCTTCTCGGGGGCGGTGATCAGGGTGCAGGTGGTGGGGCCGCGCAGATCCATGTACGCGATGTCGGAGGCGAGCCGCAGCCTGACCGTGTCCGTGGGCGGCGGGGCGGGCGCGTCGCCGAAGCCGACCTTGCCGAACAGACCGAGGTGGATATGGACCCAGCCCAGGTCGCCGAAGCCGAGGAAGAGATGCTTGCCGTGGGCGTCGACGGCGTCGAGGACCCGGCCGTCGAGGAGCGCCGCGCTGTCGGAGAACTTGCCCTGCGGGCTGCTGACCCGGGCCGGCCGGCCGCCGAAGCGGTCGAGATGGTCCTCGGCGAGCCGGTGGATCGTATGCCCCTCGGGCACGGGGTCTCCTCTGTGACAGGTCCTCGATGTCAGGCCGGACAGAACACCTAGGGCGCGTCTTCAAAGTAGCGCCGTCAGCCCGAAAGGCGGCCGCCGCCGGGCAGACGGGACTTTGAAGACAGGCCCTAGGGCGTGTCTGATAAATAGCGCCGTCCGCCCGGAGGGCGGGGCTCACGGCGTCTGGTGCGTGCGATCGCAAGGCGGAGGGTCGTCCTCGTAGCGGAGCTACGTGGACGAGCCCGACAACGCGGCGAGCGCGCGTGCCAGACGCCGTGAGCCAGGCGGAATTTGTCAGACACGGCCTAGTCCTGGCGCGGGTGGTGGGCCGGGACGGGCGGCAGCTCGTGGGTCGACTCGTAGTCGGTGAGCATCTTGATACGGCGCGCGTGACGCTCCAGGCCCGAGTACGGGGTGGCGAGGAAGATCTCGACGAACTTCGTCGCCTCGTCCTGCGTGTGCATCCGGCCGCCGACGGAGATGACGTTGGCGTCGTTGTGCTCGCGCCCGAGAGCCGCGGTCTCCTCGCTCCAGGCGAGGACGGCGCGGACGCCCTTGACCTTGTTCGCGGCGATCTGCTCGCCGTTTCCGGAGCCGCCGATCACCACACCGAGGCTGCCCGGGTCCGCCACCGTGCGCTCCGCGGCGCGCAGGCAGAACGGCGGATAGTCGTCCTCGGCGTCATAGATGTGGGGTCCGCAGTCGACGGGGTCGTGGCCGTGGGCCGTGAGCCACTCGACGAGGTGGTTCTTGAGTTCGTAGCCGGCATGGTCGGAACCGAGATACACGCGCATGACCGAAGTGTGGCACGCGGGGTGTGCCTCGCGCTCCGCTGGGTAGCGGTCAGCGTGATCAATATTCCGGTAACCCCGGTGTCCGCCCCGGGCAAAGAAACAGGATAGGCACTTCCGTCTTCGGGGGTTCGGACGCTTGAATGCCGGGACTCATCACTTGAGTGGACCGTAGACGTAAGGATTGCCGCATGACTTCCCTGCCGTCCCCCACGAAGGAAGGCGGAGCTCCCAGCGAGCCTGGGAATCCGCAGTCCTCCGACGGCCTGCAAGCCGGTCTCAAAAACCGCCATCTGTCCATGATCGCGATCGGCGGAGTGATCGGGGCGGGGCTGTTCGTCGGCTCCGCTTCCGGTATCGCCGCCGCGGGACCCGGCATCCTGCTGTCGTACGCGCTGGTCGGCCTGATGGTCGTACTCGTCATGCGCATGCTCGGTGAGATGGCCGCGGCGCGGCCCAGCTCCGGATCCTTCTCCGCCTACGCGGACCAGGCGCTCGGCCGCTGGGCCGGGTTCTCCATCGGCTGGCTCTACTGGTTCTTCTGGGTGGTGGTGCTGGCGGTCGAGGCGACCGCGGGCGCCCAGATCCTGGAGGGCTGGATACCGGCCGTGCCGCAGTGGGCGTGGGCGCTGATCGTGATGGTCGTACTGACCGCCACGAACCTCGCGTCGGTGGCCTCGTACGGTGAGTTCGAGTTCTGGTTCGCCGGTATCAAGGTCGTGGCGATCGGGGCGTTCGTCGTCGTCGGTCTGCTCGCCGTCTTCGGGCTGCTGCCGGGGTCCGACAATCCGGGCGCGGGTTTCGCGCATCTCACGGACAGCGGCGGATTCCTGCCCAAGGGGCCCGGCGCGATCCTGACCGGTGTGCTGATGGTCGTCTTCTCCTTCATGGGCAGCGAGATCGTCACGCTCGCGGCCGGCGAGTCCTCGAACCCGCAGCGGGCCGTCGCCAGGGCGACCAACAGCGTGATCTGGCGGATCGCCGTCTTCTATCTGGGGTCCATCTTCGTCGTGCTGACGCTGCTGCCCTGGGACGATCCGTCGATCGTCAAGGACGGCTCGTACGTCGCGGCGCTGAACTCGATCGGGATCCCGCACGCCGGGCAGGTGATGGACTTCATCGTGCTGACGGCCGTCCTGTCCTGTCTGAACTCCGGTCTCTACACGGCGTCCCGGATGGCCTTCTCGCTCGGCCTGCGCGGGGACGCGCCCAAGGCGTTCGCCCGGACGAACGCGCGCGGTGTCCCCACGGCCGCGATCCTGTCCTCCGTCCTCTTCGGGTTCGTCGCCGTCTTCTTCAACTACCAGTGGCCCGACTCGGTCTTCGCGTTCCTGCTCAACTCGTCGGGCGCGGTGGCGCTGTTCGTCTGGCTGGTCATCTGCTTCACGCAGCTGAGGATGCGCGGGATGATCCTGCGCGAGGAGCCGGAGAAGCTGGTCGTACGGATGTGGCTCTTCCCGTATCTGACCTGGGCGACGATCGCGATGATCTCGTTCGTGCTGGTCTACATGCTCACCGACGACACGGCGCGCGAGCAGGTGCTGCTTTCGCTGCTGGTGGCGGCGCTCGTGGTGGCGATCGCGCTGGTCAAGGAGGCGCGTGGGCGGCGGGAGAAGGCGGCGGAGGCCGACGGCCGGGGGTGAACCGTCCCGTCCCGTTCCGCACTGCCTCCGGGACGTCAGGACGAGCGGCCGGCGGAAGTCACCCGGGTGTCCGGATCCCCGCTCACCCGCGGGGCTTCTCGCCGGCCGCCGTCCTCGTGTCGGGCGCGGCGGTGGAGGCGGAAGGCCGCGAGTCCCCGTGCGGCGATCACGGTGGTCGAGGCGAGGGCGGTCACAGCCGCGCAGACGACAAAGGCGGCCCAGACGTGGGTGACCTGTGCCAGGGTTCCCCTGCGGTTCATCAACAGGCCGA
Source organism: Streptomyces sp. NPDC102274 (assembly GCF_044766385.1). NCBI lineage: Bacteria > Bacillati > Actinomycetota > Actinomycetes > Kitasatosporales > Streptomycetaceae > Streptomyces > Streptomyces sp. NPDC102274. Next base: position 357,316 of record NZ_JBIWLW010000005.1, read on the forward strand.
AGAGAAAGGCGAGTTGCGTGAGGAAGAGGAGGGGAAATGTGTACGGCAGCATCCGCGTCACTCGCCGCCACGGTTGCCGTGCGGTGCGCCGAGCCCATCGGCGGGCTCGAAGGACGCCACGGATACCGAGGCCCGTCGCCAGCAGGGTGAGGGCCGCGAGGACCCAATCAGCCGTCATGGAGAACGGCTTGGCCACCTCGGGGTTCTCGCCCCGGGCGAGGTCGACGAGGCCCTGCGAGATCTGAGGCGCGTCGTCTCCGGAGATCATGCCGGTGTTGGTGACGACCGCGATGCCGATCCCGCTGTCGGGCAGCAGGGTGGCGATCGAGTTGTGGGTCAGGAGCTGGCCGGTGTGCTGGATCTCCCTGGGTTCGCTGTCCCGCGTGTTCTCCCACCAGCCCATCGCGTAGTCGCTGTCCCGCGGTGACGTGGGCGGAGTGTGCGTGAGATCGATGGTGCGTGCGGTGGCGACGCGTCGGCCGTCGGCGGACACGCCCTGGTTGTTCTGGGCTATCAGCCACTGCGAGAGGTCGTCGGCCGTGGTGACGACACCGTGGCCGCCGGCGGCGAACCAGCGGGGGTGGGAACGGGAGAACACCGAGCCGTACGCGCGGACGTAGCCGCGGGCGCGATCGGGCATGTCGTCGGTGGTGTCGACGGAGGTGGTGTGCGTCATGCGCAGCGGCTGGAAGATCTCCGCGGACAGGTAGTCGGCGAAGGGCTGTCCGCTGACGACCTCGACCAGGCGGGCCGCGACGAAGTAGTTGGGGTTGTGGTAGCTGTTCCTGGTGCCCGGCGCGGCGGCCAGGTGCGCCTCGCGCATCGCGGCGACCGCCTCCTTGAGAGTCCGCGGTTGGGCGCGCGTCAGATCGGGGTAGGCGGAGTCGGCCATGCCGGAGGTCTGGGTCAGCAGCTGCCGGACGGTGATCTCTTCGGCGCGCCGGTCGGCCATGGTGAACTCGGGCAGGTAACGGTGCGCGGGCTGGTCCAGGTCGACCTTGCCCGCCTCGACGAGCCGCATGACGGCGAGCGCGGTCATGGACTTCGACAGCGACGCCACCGGTACGCGCGTCCGCGCGGTCATGGCCTGCCCGGACGCGGCGTGCCCGTAACCGGCGGTGTGCACAACCCGGTCGCCTTTGGTGACGGCGACCACCGCGCCCGGCAGACCCGTCTGCTCCATGTAGTCCCGTACGTAACGGTCGATGGCAAGCGGACCCAGGGCGGCGGCGGGTTTCGCGGCGGACGCGGGAGGGGCGGCGGACAACGTGGCCGCGACGCAGAGCCCGGCCACCAGGGCGGCCAGTCCGCGACGGGCTCCGGTACGGATGGTGGGGGCGGCGGGGACGGTGAACATCTTCATGGGGCCCAGTGCACCGGTCCGGCCCCCGTCGGCGCATTGGCGTACACGCGAGTCCAAAGGTAGTGCCGGCACTACCGCTTCGGGATCCCCGCCCCGGTACGGTCGGCGCGTGCGACACCGAACCGCGTGGCAGGCCCTGGCCCAGACCCCGCTGAAAATGCTCGGCTCCGGCTGGCCCTGGCGGGCGTTCGCCTATCTGCTGTCCGGGGTCGTCTTCGGCGCCGTCACCACGACCGTCCTGGTGATCACGCTGGTCGCGGGGATCGTTTCGCTGGTCGTGGCCGTGGGGGCGGTGCTCCTGCTCGGCGTCGCGCTGTCCGGCATCGTCGTCACCCGCTTCGAGCGGTGGCGCCTGCGCCTCGTGGACCTGGACCCGGTGCCTGACCCCCACCAGGCCCCCGAACGGGCGGGGCTGCGCGGATGGCTGTACACGCGGCTGCGCGAGCCGGCGACCTGGCGCGAGCTCGGCTTCACCGCGGTGTCGTTGACCGCTCTGTGGTGGATGGATGCCCTCGTCCTGGGTTTCGCCCTGGCCGTCCCCGTGCTGGTGATGGTGTCGCCGCTCGACGATCCCGGTGCCTGGCCATTGCTGATCGTCGGCCTGTGCCTGCTGCCCGCGGCGCCGTACACCATCACCGCCTGGGCCGGTGCGAGGGCGGCGGTCACGCGTCTCATGCTGGCGCCCCGCGACAGCGAACTGGGACGCCGGCTGACCGACGTACGAGCCTCCAGGGCACGTCTGGTCGACGCCTTCGACGCGGAGCGACGCCGGATCGAGCGGGACCTGCACGACGGAGCGCAGCAGCGGCTCGTCTCGCTCAATGTGATGCTCGGTCTGGCCCGCCTCGACGCCGAGCCGGGCTCCTCCCTGGCCGGGCAGCTCGTCAACGCCCAGGAACAAGTCACCCTCGCCGTTGACGAGTTGCGCGAGCTGAGTCGCGGCGTCCACCCCAAGGCCCTCACCGACCACGGTCTGACAGCGGCGGTCGAGAACCTCGCCACCCGCTCCGTCCTGCCCGTCACGGCCGACATACGCCTTCCCCGCCGTGTGCCCGTCTCCGTGGAGACCACGGCGTACTTCGTGATCGCCGAAGCCCTGACCAACGCCACCAAACACAGTCACGCGACTCGGGCCCGGGTGCACGCCCGGCTGCACACCGGCGTCCTCACCCTGTCCATCAGCGACAACGGCATCGGAGGCGCCGACCCGGAGGCGGGCACCGGCCTGATCGGCCTCGCCGACCGCCTCGCCGCCGCGGACGGCAGACTCCGTATCTCCAGCCCGCGGGGCGGACCTACACTCCTGCACGTGGAACTGCCATGCCACTGACCGTCGTACTCGCCGAGGACTCCCCGCTCATGCGGGACGGGCTGGTCGGCGTGCTCAGCCGCTTCGGCCATCAGGTGCTCGCCGCCGTCGGCGACGCGGACGCCCTGCTCACCGCGGTCCGGGAGCTCGACCCCGACATCGTCGTCACCGACGTCCGCATGCCACCGGACAACACCGACGACGGCCTGCGCGCCGCCATCGCTCTGCGCCGCGAGCGCCCCACCCTGCCTGTCCTGGTCCTCAGCCAGTACATCGAGCAGTCCTACGCCGCCCACCTGCTCGACCTCGGCAGCGACAGCGGCATCGGCTATCTCCTCAAGGACCGCGTGAGCGCCGTCACCGAGTTCGTCGACGCGGTCACCCACGTCGCCGCCGGTGCGACGGTCGTGGACCCCGAGGTGGTACGCCAGCTCCTGAACCGCCGCCACGACCCCTTGCGACGGCTCACCCCACGGGAACGCGAAGTCCTCGCCCTCATGGCCGAGGGCCACGCCAACACCGAGATCGCCCGCGAGCTGTACGTCACCGAAGCGGCGGTGAACAAACACGTCAGCGGCATCCTGCAGAAACTCGAACTCCACCTCGACGGCCAGGGGCACCGCCGCGTCCTCGCCGTCCTCACCTACCTCCGCGCGTGACCGGCGCGTCGCGCTCGGGTTCGGTGCTCGGGTGACGTCAGCCGCGGTGGCCGATGAGCTTCCACGCGGCGGGCAGCGCGCCCATCGCCAGGGCCGCCTTGAGCGCGTCCCCGAGCAGGAAGGGCACCAGACCGGCGCTGACGGCGGCACTCAGTGACATCCCGGTGTACAGCGCGAGGTAGGGCACGCCCACCGCGTAGATGAGCACCGAGCCGAGCACCATCGTCCCGGCCGCACGCGGTACGGAACGGTCGCCGCCGCGGCGGGCCAGCGCGCCCACCACCGTGGCGGCGAGCAGCATGCCGAGGACATAGCCGAAGGAGGCGAAGCTCAGACCCGAGCGGCCCTCCGCGAACCACGGCATCCCGGCCATGCCGACCACGGCGTAGAGCGCGAGGGAGAGGAAACCGCGGCGGGCGCCCAGGGCGGTGCCGACGAGCAGCGCGGCGAAGGTCTGGCCGGTGACCGGCACGGGAGAGCCGGGGACCGGGACGGCTATCTGCGCCGCCACTCCGGTGAGCACCGCTCCCCCGACGACCAGGGCGATGTCCCGGGTGCGGGTGGCGGGGAGCAGATCGGCGAGGACCGCTCCGGTACGGGGGGCTGCGGCAGCAGTGCTCATGGGGTCTCCGCGGTCATGGGGCGTCGGGTTTCCGACGTCGGGTTACGGGCTTCGGGCATCAGGCATCGAACAGCCCGACGGTAGCCGACCGCCCCGCGCCCTTTCACCGTCAGTCGCCCACAAAGGGGACGTCAGCGCGTTGTCGGAGGTGGCACAAAGTGCCGCCCCGGCAACGGCGGCGGCAGGGAAGACCTAGGTCCTGTCCGGTCGGTCTTCGTGGGCCCGCGACGCCTGGCACGGCACCTCGCCGCGTTGTCGGATCGTCCTCGTACGGCCGGGCCATCCACAACGCCGATCCTCCGCCTTGCGATGCTCCCCCTTGGCCTGAACGGCACGGGGGTACCCCCTGCACCAGACGCCGCGGGCCCACGAAGACCGACCGGACAGGACTTAGGACCATCGCCTGATCGGCACCCGACCATGTTGCTGTTAGCGTGCACTTGCATAAGATGCGCAATAAGAGGCCGGAGGGTTTGACCATGGCGGTATACACGCTTCCTGAACTTCCGTACGACTACGCGGCGCTCGAACCGGTCATCAATCCGCAGATCATCGAGCTGCACCACGACAAGCACCACGCGGCCTACGTCAAGGGCGCCAACGACACGCTCGAACAGCTCGCGGAGGCGCGCGACAAGGAGTCCTGGGGAGCGATCAACGGGCTGGAGAAGAGCCTCGCGTTCCATCTCTCCGGCCATATCCTCCACTCCATCTACTGGCACAACATGACCGGTGACGGGGGCGGCGAGCCGCTCGCCGCGGACGGCGTCGGCGAGCTGGCGGACGCGATCGCCAAGTCCTTCGGCTCCTTCGCGGGCTTCAAGTCCCAGCTGACCAAGGCCGCCGCGACCACCCAGGGCTCGGGCTGGGGCGTGCTCGCGTACGAGCCGGTCAGCGGCCGGCTGATCGTCGAGCAGGTCTATGACCACCAGGGCAACGTCGGCCAGGGCTCGGTACCCGTCCTGGTCTTCGACGCCTGGGAGCACGCCTTCTACCTCCAGTACAAGAACCAGAAGGTGGACTTCATCGAGGCCATGTGGCGTGTCGTCAACTGGCAGGACGTGGCGAAGCGTTACGCGTCCGCCAAGGAGCGCGCCCACAACCTGCTGCTCGCCCCGTAGACCCGGCGGGCCCCCGCCCCGGGCCGTACACGTCCTGCTCGTGATCGTCTTCTCACCTTTCACGTGCGGGCGGAATGAGGAAGGACCCCCGCGAGGACGTGACTCACGGGGGTCCTTCTGTGACATCGGGCAGATCCCGGTCAGTCGAAAATCGGTCCCTGGGTACGCGTCCTCTTGATCTCGTAGAAGCCCGGGATCGACGCCACCATCAGCGTGCCGTCCCAGAGCTTCGCGGCCTCCTCGCCCTTGGGGGCCGGGGTGACGACCGGGCCGAAGAAGGCGATCTGCTCGCCGTCCGCGCCGGGGACGGCGATGACCGGCGTACCGACCTCCTGGCCGACCTTGTCTATGCCCTCCTTGTGGGAGGCGCGGAGCTCCTTGTCGTACGTGTCGGAATCGGCGTAATCGATCAGATCGGCGGGCAGACCGGCATCGTCCAGCGCGGCGACGATCGCCTCGCGGGTCGCGCCCTCGCCCTGGTTGTGGAAGCGGGTGCCGAGCGCGGTGTACAGCGGTCCCACGACCTTGTCACCGTGCTTCTGCTGAGCGGCGACGACCACACGGACCGGGGCCCATGCCTTCGCGAGGCCCTCGCGGTACTCCGCGGGGATGTCCTTGTCCTCATTGAGGACGGCCAGGCTCATCACGTGCCAGCGGACCTCGATATCGCGGACCTTCTGTACTTCGAGGACCCAGCGGGAGGTCATCCAGGCCCAGGGGCACAGCGGATCGAACCAGAAGTCGACGGGGGTCTTCTCGGACATGTCTCTCCTCAAGAACGGCTGCGAACGCACGTCATGTCGAGAACGCCCCGGCCCGCCGGGAGCATTCCCGTATGCCGCACGTCGGTGGCGCGTGCGACGATCGTTGCTGTTTCGGACGAGCCACGAAGGCGAGCCACAAAGGAGTGAACGTGCCTGGTGAGAACCTGTCCCGCGAAGAGGCCCGCGAGCGGGCCGGCCTGCTGACCGTAGACAGGTACGAGGTGGACCTCGACCTGCGCTCGGCGGTCGGCGGGGTCCCGGGCTCGGGTGAACCGGGCTCGGGCGAACCGGGCGCGGAGCCACCGAGCACGGACATGCCGGGCGCGGACACACCACCGCGGACCTTCCGCTCCGTGACGACGATCCGGTTCCGCTGCGCCGAACCAGGGGCCGGCACGTTCGCCGATCTGATCGCCCCGAGCGTGACCGCCGTGACGCTCAACGGGACGGAGCTGGACCCGGCCGCCGTCTTCGACGGCTCGCGGATCGCGCTGGACGGCCTGCTGGCGGAGAACGTACTGGTGGTGGACGCGCGGTGCGCGTACAGCCGCACCGGCGAGGGCATGCACCGCTTCGTCGACCCGGAGGACGGCGAGGTCTATCTCTACACGCAGTACGAGCCGGCCGACGCGCGCCGGGTCTTCGCCAACTTCGAGCAGCCCGACCTCAAGGCCCCGTACCTCTTCCGGGTGACCGCGCCCGAGGGCTGGACCGCGTGGAGCAATGGCGAGGGCACGCTCACCGACGGTGTCTGGCACTTCGCGGAGACGAAGCCGATCTCGACATACATCACGACGGTTCTGGCCGGTCCGTACCACTATGTGACCGATTCGTACCGCCGTACGTTCGACGACGGCACGGTCCTGGAGATCCCGCTCGGCGCGATGTGCCGCAAGGGGCTCGCCCGGCATTTCGACGCGGACGATGTCTTCCTGATCACCAAGCAGGGCCTGGACTTCTTCCACGACCACTTCGACTACCCGTACCCGTTCGGGAAGTACGACCAGGCGTTCGTGCCCGAGTACAACCTCGGCGCGATGGAGAACCCCGGTCTGGTGACGTTCCGCGAGGAGTACATCTTCCGCGGCCACGTGACCCAGGCGTCGTACGAGCGCCGGGCGAACACCACCCTGCACGAGATGGCGCACATGTGGTTCGGCGATCTGGTGACCATGCGCTGGTGGGACGACCTGTGGCTGAAGGAGTCGTTCGCGGACTTCATGGGCTCGTTCGCGCAAGTGGAGGCGACCCGCTTCACCAACGGATGGACGACCTTCGCCAACAACCGCAAGGCATGGGCCTACCGCGCGGACCAGCAGCCGTCCACCCATCCGATCACGGCCGACATCCGTGATCTGGAGGACGCCAAGCTGAACTTCGACGGCATCACGTACGCCAAGGGCGCGTCGGTGCTGAAGCAACTGGTGGCGTATGTCGGCCAGGACGCGTTCATGGAGGGCGCCCGGCGCTACTTCAAGCGGAACGCGTACGGCAACACGCGCCTGGCCGATCTGCTCTCCGTACTGGAGGAGACGTCCGGGCGCGACATGGCGGGCTGGTCCCGGTCGTGGCTGGAAACGGCCGGGCTCAACTCCCTCACCCCGCAGGTGATCTTCAACGCCGAGGGGCGGATCACCGAGCTGGCCGTGGTGCAGGACGCGGCGGAGTCGCATCCGGAGCTGCGGCCGCACCGGGTGGCCATCGGGCTCTACCGGCGTACGCCGGACGGCAAGCTCGTACGGTTCGCCCGTACCGAGACGGATGTGGCCGGGCCGCGTACGGTCGTCGGCGAACTGGCGGGCGCGGAGCGGCCGGAGCTGATCCTCGTCAATGACGACGATCTGACGTACTGCAAGATCCGCTTCGACGCGGGCTCGCTGGACACCCTGCGCGCGCATCTCGGGGACCTCACCGACCCGCTCGCCCGCGCCCTGTGCTGGTCCGCGCTCTGGAACCTCACGCGCGACGCGCTCATGCCGGCCCGGGACTTCATCGGACTGGTGCTCACCCACGCGGGCCGCGAGACGAGCATCGGCGTGCTCCAGATGCTGCACGCCTGGGCCGAGTCGGCACTCACGCACTACGCGGCGCCGGCGTGGCGCGAGGAGGGCGGGCGGCTGCTGGCCGAGGGCGCGCTGCGCGAGCTGCGGCTGTCCGAGCCGGGCAGCGAGCACCAGCTGACCTGGGCCCGTTTCTTCGCCGCCGTCGCCGCTTCGGACACCAATCTCCGGCTGCTGCGCGGGCTGTTGGACGGTACGGCGAAGATCGACGGTCTCGATGTCGACCAGGAGCTGCGCTGGGCCTTCCTGGGGCCGCTGGCCGCCCACGGGCGGGCGGACGAGTCCGTCATCGACGCCGAACTGGCCCGGGACGACACGGCGTCGGGCAAGCGCCACCAGGTGCGCTGTCTGGCGGCCCGGCCGTCGGCCGCCGTCAAGGCGCAGGCATGGGCGCAGGTCGTCGAGTCCGACGCGCTGTCGAACGCGCTGGTCGAGGCGACGATCGCCGGTTTCTCCCGGCCGAGCCAGCGGGAGCTGCTCGCGCCGTACGCCGCGAAGTACTTCGAGGTGATCGAGCGGGTGTGGGCCGAGCGCTCGATCCAGATCGCCATGCATGTGGTGCGCGGGCTGTTCCCGGGGCTCCAGGGAGACCGCCGGACCCTGGACGCGGCGACGGCCTGGCTGGACACGCACCAGGACGCGGCCCCCGCCCTGCGCAGGCTGGTGCTGGAGGCGACGGACGATCTGGCGCGCGCGCTGCGCGGTCAGGAGTGCGACACGGCGGCGGCCCGTTGACGAGGTGACGAGGTGACGAAGTGTCCGGCGCCGGACGGCTCGTTCGGCGTCCGGCTCCGGGGCCTGCGGGCGGGCCTCTGATCGGCAGTCGAACGCCCTTACTTTAGGACGATCTTGTCCGGTTTTGCCGACAAACGGGTAACGGGGGTTAGAGGGACGCCAGAGTAGGGGGAGACACCGGGACATGAACAACAACACCCCGGTCTCCCCCCGCCCCCTCGGCCACCTCTCCGATGATGTGCGGAGTCGTGTGCTCTCGCTCGCGCAGCTGCGTGAGCGCGGTGTCCCGGGTGGCCGGGCCACCGCTCAGTGCCGGCCCGGCGGCCCCTGGCAGCAACCGCTGCCGGGGGTCTTCCTGTTGCACGCCGGGCCGCCGACCGCCGATGAGCGGCTCCGGGCGGTACTGCTGTACGCGGGGCGGCCGAGCGCGGAGAGCTCCCGGGGGGTGCCGGCCCAGCCCGGCCGGCTCTCGCCGTCCGCCACCTCCGCGTCGTCCGCGTCGTCCGCGTCGTCGTCCGCGACGTCGGTGTCCCCGTACGGCGCGGTGATGATCACGGGGCTGGCGGCGCTGGCGCTGTACGGATTCTCGTCCACTCCCCCGCTGCTCTCGCTGGACCGGATCGATGTGCTCGTACCGCGCACCCGGCGGCTGCGGTCCACGGGGTACGCCCGGTTGATCCGGGCCCACTCCCTGCCGCGGCCCGAGCGGGTCGACGGGATGCCGGTGGCGCCCGTGGGGCGGGCGCTGGCCGACGCGGTGGCGGAGCTGTCCGACGCGGACGCCGTCGTCGCGCTGCTGACCGAGGCGGTCCGCGCCGGGCACTGCGAACCGGCCCTGGTGGTACGGGAGCTGAACCAGTCCGGGCTGCTGGCGCGGCAGCATGTGGTGGACGCGGTGGACTCCCTGCTCGCCGAGGGGCGGACGCTGGCCGAGGGCCGGCTGTACGAACTGGTGCGGGTGTACGGGCTCCAGGAGCCGCTGTGGAACGTGGATCTGCGGCTGCCCGGCGGACCGTATCTGGGCGGCGTGGACGCCTACTGGCCGGATCAGGCGGTCGCCGTCGAGCTGGACACCCGGGCGCCGAGGCCGGGCGGCCGGACCGCCGACCGGACGGACGACGAGGACGAACAGTGGTCGGCGGCCGTCCGCAAGCGCGAGCATCTGGAGCGGCTCGGGATCACGGTCGTCCATCTCACGCCCAGGAAGCTGCGGGAGGCGCCGGATCAGCAGGCGACGGTGGTCCGTACGGCCCTGATGGCGGCGAACGACCGGGATCCGGCCGCACAGGTGGTCATCCTGCCGAGATGAGCGCGGCGGGGGCGGGCGTGCCGGGACCGGCCGCGGCGCGGGCACCGGCACGCGGCAACCGGAACCGCCGCCCGCCCCCGGCATCGGGCATCGACGTCGGGCATCGGCACCGGCACCGGCACCGGCATCGACATCGGCACCGGCGTGGGTTTCGCCCCATTGGTCCTCGGTGGCGCACACGCCGCGCTGGCGGGTGTCCGCCATGACCGAAACTCGCCCCTGACAACCCTCCACAAAACCCTGTCACTTAGGTAAAGCTGAGCGGTCATCCGGTACCGAATTCCGGACTGTCTCTTTCACGACACAGGGATGCTGATGACCTCCGAATCCGAGAGCTCCATATCCGGGCCGAGACGCGTGGCCAGGGTCGCGGCGGCCGCCGGTCTGGTGGCCGCGCTGATAGCCACCGGCGCGGTGCCCGCCTTCTCCGCGACGGGCACCGATGACCCGGCCGCACCCGTCAAGTCGTCCTCCGGTTCCGACGCTTCCGACAAGCTCGGGGCGGCCGACGCCGATCTGCTCGCCAAGGCGAAGGCCAAGGGCGAGAAGAACATCACGATGATGGTCGCCACCGCACCGGGGGCGACCGAGCAGGTCGCCGGTCAACTGGACGCCGTCGCGGGCGCCGTGGTCGACAAGACGTACGACACGCTCGGCTACGTACGGGCCACGCTCCCCACCGCCAAGGCGGACGCCGCGATCAGGGCGGCCCAGAAGCTCTCCTCCGTCCACGGCATCGATCTCAACCAGGAGATCGCGCTGGACGACCCGACGCCCGCCGCGGACACGGCGAAGGCCGCGAAGGGCGCGACCGGTTCGGCCGCCGAGAAGTACCCGGCGCCGAGCAGCAGGACCCCGGCGAAGAACCCGTACAACCCGTCCTTCGAGACCGGTGCGGTGGACTTCGTCAAGAAGAACCCGAAGGCCGACGGCCGCGGTGTCACCATCGGCATCCTGGACTCGGGTGTCGACCTGGGCCACCCCGCGCTCCAGAAGACCACCACCGGCGAGCGCAAGATCGTCGACTGGGTGACGGCCACGGACCCGGTGTCCGACAACGACGGCACCTGGCGCCGGATGGACACCGCGGTGTCGGGTCCGTCCTTCACGGCCGACGGCCGTACGTGGCAGGCCCCGGCAGGCTCGTACAAGTACCGCGTGTTCCGCGAGGACGCCACCCTGGGCGGCGAGATGGCGGGCGACCTCAACCGTGACGGTGACACCACCGACACCTGGGGCGTGCTCTACGACCCGGCCAAGGGGACCGTACGCGTCGACCTGAACAACGACGCCGACTTCACCAACGACGCCGCCATGAAGCCGTACAAGGACGGTTTCCAGGTCGGCTACTTCGGCAAGGACAATCCGGCCACCCCGGTGGTCGAGCGCATCCCGTTCGTGGTCGAGATCCGCAAGGACGTCGTCTACGACGCGGCGGGCGCGAAGTCCGACTTCGTCAACATCGGTGTCATCGAGGGCGCGCACGGCACGCACGTCGCCGGGATCACCGCCGCCAACGGTCTCTTCGGCGGCGCGATGGACGGCGCCGCCCCCGGCGCCAAGCTGGTGTCCTCGCGCGCCTGCTCCTGGAGCGGCGGCTGCACCAGCGTCGCGCTGACCGAGGGCATGATCGACCTCGTCGCCAACCGCGGTGTGGACATCGTCAATATGTCGATCGGCGGTCTGCCGCCGCTCAACGACGGCAACAACGCCCGTGCCCGGCTGTACACACGGCTCATCGACACGTACGGCGTGCAGATCGTGATCTCGGCCGGCAACGACGGCCCCGGCACCAACACCATCAGTGACCCGGCCCTGGCCGACAAGGTCATCTCGGTCGCCGCGTCGATCTCCAAGGAGACCTGGGCCGCCAACTACGGCTCCGGTGTGACGACGAAGTACGCCCTGCTGCCGTTCTCGGCCCGCGGCCCCCGCGAGGACGGCGGCTTCACGCCGACCCTCACCGCTCCGGGCGCGGCCATCAACAGCACCCAGACCTGGGCCGCCGGCGGTCCGGTCGCCGAGGCGGGCTACCAGCTGCCGCCCGGCTACTCCATGCTCCAGGGCACCTCGATGGCCTCCCCGCAGGCCACGGGCGCGAGCGCGCTGCTGCTCTCCGCCGCCAAGCAGAAGCGGATCAGCCTCACCCCCGCCACGCTGCGGACGGCGCTCACCAGCAGCGCCACCAAGATCCCCGGCCTCCAGGCACATGAGCAGGGCGCCGGTCTGATCGACGTCGTGCGCGCGTGGAGGTCCATCGAGAACGGCGCCACCGCCCACGAGTACACGGTCAAGGCCCCGGTCGACACGGCCCTCGACCAGTTCCTGCCGACCCCGGGCTTCGGCACCGGTGTCTACGACCGCGAGGGCGGCCTGAAGGCCGGCGCGAGCCGGACGTACGACATCACCCTCACCCGGACCACCGGCGCCAAGGGCGCGCTGGAGCACCGGCTGACGTGGAAGTACGACGACAAGACCTTCCGGCTGCTCGGCAGCGACCGGGTCAAGCTGCCGCTGAACCAGCCGGTGACCGTGACCGTGCAGGCCAGGCCCGGTTCCGCCGGGGTGCACAGCGCGATCCTGGAGATCGACGACCGTCGTACGGAGGGTGTGGACAAGCAGGTCCTCACCACCGTGGTCGTCTCGAAGGAGCTGGCCAAGCCCGCGTACGCGTTCTCGGCGTCGGGCTCGGTGCAGCGCAACGCGTCGAAGTCGTACTTCGTGACGGTGCCGGCGGGCGCGAAGACCCTGGAGGTGGCGCTCGGCGGACTCGCCAAGGACAGCCAGACCCGGTTCATCGCCATCAGCCCGTACGGCGTGCAGATGGAGGACAGCTCGACAATCTTCTGCTACCCGAACTACCCGAATCCGGCCAACACCTGCCGCCCGGACGTGCGTTCGTACCAGGACCCGCAGCCCGGTGTCTGGGAGATCGAGGTCGAGTCGCGCCGTACGTCGCCGCTGCTCGACAACCGGTACACGCTGGACGCGACGCTGATGGGCACGGTCTTCGACCCGGCGGTCACCACGATCCCCGAGGCGAAGATCGGCACCCCGGCCCCGGTGTCCTGGACGGTCACCAACGGCTACGCCGCCATCGACGGCACGCTCGACGGCGGCTCGCTGGGCTCGGCGAAGGTCTCCCGTCCGACGATCGCGGACGGCGAGCAGCAGGAGACGACCGTCACCATCGGTGAGGGCGTCGAGCGGCTCGACGTGGCGATCGGCGGCGCGGCCGACACGGGGGCCGACCTCGACCTCTTTGTCGAGAAGGACGGTCGGGCCCTCGGCCAGTCCACGACGGCCGGCTCGGTGGAGTCCGTCAGCCTGGTCAACCCGGCGGCCGGTACGTACACGATCGTCGTCGACGGCTACGCGGTCCCGGCCGGGTCCACGGCGTACGACTACCGCGACGTGTACTACTCGGCCTCGCTCGGCTCGGTCAAGGCGGACGGTGCTGTCAAGCTCGCCAGCGGCGCCTCGGGGCAGGTCGAGGCCGAGGTGCTGGTGAACAGCGCGGCTCCGGCGGGGCGGCAGTTCTTCGGTGACGTCCAGCTGCTCAACGCGCGCGGCACGGCCGCGGGCACCGGCAGCGTGATCATCGAGAGCGTTACCCCGTAACCGGACGTAACGTAAGAAGCTGAGAGGCAGTATCAGGGGGCGGGTGTCCGTACGGGCGCCCGCCCTTTCTGTCCGCCTCTCCTGTCCCCTTGCTCGTCCGTCTGTCCTCTCCGTCTGTCCTGTCCGCCTGTCCTGTCCGCCTGTCCTGTCCGCTCGTCCCGTCCGCCCCCTGGACAATGGATTGGACAAGCCGCCCCGGGACAGACGCATGATGAAGCGGGACATGTGCCCGGGACAGTCGCGAGTGAAGGAGCCCCAGTGAAGGTCGGAATCGTCGGAGCCACCGGTCAGGTCGGCACAGTCATGCGCAGGGTTCTGGCCGAGCGGAGCTTCCCGGCCAGCGAGCTGCGGCTCTTCGCCTCCGCGCGGTCCGCGGGGTCCGTCATCGAGTGGCAGGGCGCGGCGATCACGGTCGAGGACGCGTCCACCGCCGATTACTCCGGGCTCGACATCGTGCTCTTCTCCGCCGGGGGCGCCACCTCGAAGGCGCTCGCGGAGAAGGTCGCCGGCCAGGGCGCCGTCGTGATCGACAACTCCTCCGCCTGGCGGCGCCACCCCGAGGTCCCGCTGGTCGTCTCCGAGGTCAACGCGCACGCGATCAAGAACCGTCCCAAGGGCATCATCGCCAACCCGAACTGCACCACGATGGCCGCCATGCCCGTGCTGCGTCCGCTGCACGCCGAGGCCGGGCTGACCGCACTGGTCGCCACCACCTACCAGGCCGTGTCCGGCTCCGGCCTCTCCGGTGTGGCCGAGCTGCACGGCCAGGCGCAGAAGGTCATCGCCGAGGCCGACCGGCTCACCCACGACGGGGAGGCCGTCGACTTCCCCGAGCCCGGCGTCTACCGGCGCCCCATCGCCTTCAATGTGGTCCCGCTCGCGGGCTCCCTCGTGGACGACGGCTCCTTCGAGACCGACGAGGAGCAGAAGCTCCGCAACGAGTCCCGCAAGATCCTGGAGATCCCGGAGCTGAAGGTCTCCGGGACCTGTGTCCGGGTGCCGGTCTTCACCGGCCACTCCCTCCAGGTCAACGCCCGCTTCACCCGCCCGATCAGCGTGGAGCGCGCCTATGAGCTGCTGAAGGACGCGCCGGGGGTGGAGCTGTCCGAGATCCCGACGCCGCTCCAGGCGGCCGGCAAGGACGCCTCGTACGTGGGCCGGATCCGGAACGACGAGACCGTGGAGAACGGTCTGGCGCTGTTCCTCTCCAACGACAATCTGCGCAAGGGCGCGGCGCTCAACGCCGTCCAGATCGCGGAGCTGGTCGCGGCCGAGCTCAAGGGCTGAGCGGTCCGCTCGCGCCAGGGCTGAGCGGTCCGCCCGCACCGGCGGGCAGGCGGAGCGGGGCGGGTTCCTTACATGCGGTCCGTACGAGGCGTACGGACCGTACGGGGATCCCGCCCCGCCGCCATGACCGCCCCCAGCGCCAACGCGGCCAGCGCGCCGCCGACCCAGAGCGCCCCGGCGACCTCGAAGCGGTCGGCCGCCCGGCCGCCGAGCAGCGCGCCCAGCGCGATCGCCGCGTTGAACACCCCGGCGAAGAGCGCGGAGCCGGCCTCCCCGCGCCCCGGTGTGGCGGCCATCAGCCAGTTCTGCGCGCTGACCGACACTCCGCCGTACGCCAGGCCCCACACCACGAGCAGCGCCACGGCGGCGGGCAGCGAGCCGCCCGCGGGGACGCTCAGCAGGACCGCCCCGGACAGCACCGCCGAGATGGCGAGCAGCGACCGGCGCGGATCGCGGGCGGCTGCCGCGCCACCGAGGAAATTGCCGGCGATGCCCGCCACCCCGTAGACCAGCAGCGCCCCGCTGATCAGCCCGGAGCCGAGCCCCGGCACCCTCTCAAGTGCAGGGCGCACATAGGTGTACGCGGCGAAGTGCCCGGTCACCAGCAGCGCGACCACCAGCAGCCCGGTTCGTACCGCCGGGGTGCGGACCAGCCCGAAGACCTCGCGCAGGCGTACGGCCTCCCCGGCGGGCAGCGGCGGCAGCAGTGCGCCGAGCAGCGCCGCGACCGCCAGCGCGAGCAGCGCCATCGCGGCGAACGCCCAGCGCCAGCCCGCCACCGCGCCCATCAGCGTCCCGGCCGGTACGCCGAGCACGGACGCCACGGCGATCCCGCTGAAGATCACGGCGGTGGCACGGCCCGCGGACTCCTGCCGTACGAGCCGTACGGCGAGCCCCGCCGCGACCGCCCAGACTCCCCCGATGCAGGCCCCGACCAGGGCCCGCGCCACCAGCAGCACCCCGAAGGCGGGCGCGAGCGCGGAGAGCAGATTGGCGGCGGCGAGCAGGACGAGCAGGGCGCAGAGCACGGTCCCGCGGTCCGCGCGGCGTACGGCGACGGGCAGCAGGGGCGCGGCGAGCGCGGCCACGACGCCGGGCAGGGTGACGGTGAGCCCCGTCGTACCGTCGGAGACGCGCAGCCCCTCGCCGAGGGAGGTGAGCAGCCCCACCGGCAGCATCTCCGTCGTGACGACGCAGAAGGTGGCGGCGGCGAGCGCGAGGACGGACGGCGGCAACGCGCGCCGTTCCCGGGGCTGTTGGGTGGCCTGTTTCATGGGGACCAGCCTTCGCCGGACGGCGCGGGGGAACAACGCCGAAGGTCTCATCCTTGTATGAGCCGGGCTTATCGACAGGGCCCGTCGATGCGGCTCATCGATACGGGGGTGGCGCGGTGCCGGGTGTGGAGATCCGCGAGCTGGAGTGCTTTCTCGTGCTGGCCGAGGAGCTGCATTTCGGCCGCGCGGGCGAGCGGATGTATGTCTCGCAGAGCCGGGTCAGCCAGCTTCTGCGCTCGCTGGAGGACCGGATCGGCGCCCGGCTCGTCGAGCGTACGAGCCGGCGGGTGCGGCTCACCCCGCTCGGCGAACGGTTTCTCGTCGGGCTGCGGCCCGCGTACGAGGCGCTGCGCTCGACGGTCGAGGAGGCGCGGGCCGAGGCGCGCGGGGTCGGCGGGCGGCTGCGGATCGGCTTCCAGGGCACGGCGGACGCGCGGCTGATGCGGGCGATCGCCCGGTTCCAGGAGCTGCATCCGGCGTGTGTGACGGAGATCGTGGAGATCCCGTTCGCCGATCCCTTCGGGGCGGTGCGGCGCGGGGAGGTCGATACGGCGATCGTGCTGCTGCCGGTCGCCGAGCCCGATCTCGTGCTCGGTCCGGTGTTCTCCAGGGAACGGCAGACGATCGCCGTGTCCGTACGCCATCCGTTCGCGGACCGCGCGTCGCTGGCGGCGGCGGAGATCGCGACGGCGCCGCTGATCCCGGCGGGCCCGCCGGCCCCGGCCTACTGGCGGGAGGCGCACGCGCCCTCGGCCGCCGTCGGGCCGGCGGTGCGCACGCTCCAGGAGGGGCTGACGCTGGTGGCCGCCGACCGGGGCGCGATGCTGCTGTGCCGGCCGACGGCGGATTATCACGGCCGCCGGGACGTCGTCTTCGTACCGGTCGAGGGCGTGCCGGATTCGGTGCTGGGGATGGTGTGGCACCGGGACGGCGAGACGGAGCGGGTACGGGCCTTCGGCCGGGCGGTCACCGGGAGCGGGTGATCCGGCCTCCCGGCGCCGGAGAGCTCTTCGCGCGCATGGAAGGATGTCGGAAAACGTCACATACCGAGGAGATGACCCGGGTGCCTGGCACAAATCTGACCCGCGAAGAGGCGCAGCGGCGCGCACGCCTCCTCACCGTGGACTCGTACGGGATCGATCTCGATCTCAGCGGCGCACAGGAGGGCGGCACCTACCGGTCCGTGACCACGGTGCGCTTCCGGAGCGCGGAGGCCGGGGCGGAGACCTTCATCGATCTGGTGGCGCCCGCGGTGCACGAAGTCGTGCTGAACGGCACCTCCCTGGACGTCGCCGCCGTCTTCCGGGACTCGCGGATCGCGCTGACGCATCTGCACGAGGGCCCCAATGAGCTGACGGTCGTCGCGGACTGCGCCTACACGAACACCGGCGAGGGGCTGCACCGCTTCGTCGACCCGGTCGACGAACAGGCGTATCTGTACACCCAGTTCGAGGTGCCGGACGCGCGGCGCGTGTTCGCCTCGTTCGAGCAGCCCGACCTGAAGGCGACCTTCCAGTTCACCGTGAAGGCGCCCGAGGGCTGGACCGTCGTCTCCAACTCGCCGACACCGGAGCCCAGGGACCACATCTGGGTCTTCGAGCCGACGCCGCGCGTCTCGTCGTACATCACCGCGCTGATCGTCGGTCCGTACCACTCGGTGCACAGCTCGTACGAGAAGGACGGGCAGTCCGTGCCGCTGGGCATCTACTGCCGGCCCTCGCTCGCCGAGTACCTGGACTCGGACGCGATCTTCGAGGTCACGCGGCAGGGCTTCGACTGGTTCCAGGAGAAGTTCGCCTACGACTACCCCTTCGCCAAGTACGACCAGCTGTTCGTGCCGGAGTTCAACGCGGGCGCGATGGAGAACGCGGGCGCGGTGACCATCCGCGACCAGTACGTCTTCCGTTCGAAGGTGACGGACGCGGCGTACGAGACGCGGGCCGAGACGATCCTGCACGAGCTGGCGCACATGTGGTTCGGCGATCTGGTCACCATGGAGTGGTGGAACGATCTGTGGCTGAACGAGTCGTTCGCCACATACACCTCGATCGCCTGCCAGGCGTACGCGCCGGGCTCGAAGTGGCCGCATTCCTGGACCACGTTCGCCAACTCCATGAAGACCTGGGCCTACCGGCAGGACCAGCTGCCCTCCACGCACCCGATCATGGCGGACATCCGTGATCTGGACGACGTGCTGGTCAACTTCGACGGCATCACCTACGCCAAGGGCGCGTCCGTGCTGAAGCAGCTGGTCGCGTATGTCGGCCAGGACGAGTTCTTCAGCGGCGTGCAGGCGTACTTCAAGGCGCACGCGTTCGGGAACACCCGGCTGTCCGATCTGCTGGGCGCGCTGGAGGAGACCTCCGGGCGCGATCTGAAGACCTGGTCGACGGCGTGGCTGGAGACGGCCGGCATCAATGTCCTGCGCCCGGAGATCGAGCTGGACGCCTCGGGCCATGTGACCTCGCTCGCCGTACGGCAGGAGGCCCCGGCGCTGCCGGCCGGGGCCAAGGGTGCTGTGTCGGATGATGCGGCTCCGCCGCGTGGTGTGCTGCGTCCGCACCGGATCGCGATCGGCTGCTACGACCTGGACGGGAACGGCAAGCTGGTCCGTACGAGCCGGATCGAGCTGGACGTGGAGGGCGAGCGCACGGAGGTGCCGTTCCCGGCGGTCACGCCGCGTCCGGCCGTCATCCTGCTCAACGACGACGACCTGTCGTACGCGAAGGTCCGTCTCGACGAGGAGTCGCTGCGGGTCGTCACCGAACACCTCGGCGACTTCGAGGAGTCGCTGCCGCGCGCGCTGTGCTGGGCGTCGGCCTGGGACATGACGCGCGACGGCGAGCTGGCCACGCGCGACTATCTGGAGCTGGTGCTCTCGGGTATCACCAAGGAGTCGGACATCGGGGTGGTGCAGTCGCTGCACCGCCAGGTGAAGCTGGCGCTCGACCTGTACGCGGCGCCCGCGTGGCGCGAGGCGGGGCTGACCCGGTGGACGGACGCCACGCTGGCACATCTGCGGGCGTCCGAGCCGGGCAGCGACCACCAGCTGGCGTGGGCACGCGCGTTCGCCGCGACGGCGCGTACGCCGCAGCAGCTCGACCTGTTGCAGGGCCTGCTCGACGGCACGGAGACGATCGAGGGCCTGGCCGTCGACACCGAGCTGCGCTGGGCGTTCGTCCAGCGGCTCGCGGCGGTGGGGCTGCACGACGAGGAGGAGATCTCGGCGGAGTACGACCGCGACCGGACGGCGGCGGGCGAACGCCACGCGGCCGCGGCCCGTTCGGCGCGTCCGCTGGCCGAGGCCAAGGCGGAGGCGTGGGCGTCGGTGGTGGAGGGCGACAAGCTGCCCAACGCCCTCCAGGAGGCGGTGATCAGCGGCTTCGTCCAGACCGATCAGCGTGAGCTGCTGGCCCCGTACACGGAGAAGTTCTTCGCGGTGGTCGGAAAGGTCTGGGAGTCGCGCTCGCACGAGATGGCCCAGCAGATCGCCGTCGGTCTGTACCCGGCGCTCCAGGTCTCCCGCTCCACGCTGGACGCGACGGACGCCTGGCTCGCCTCGGCGAGCCCGAACGCGGCGCTGCACCGGCTGATCTCGGAGTCGAGGTCGGGCGTCGAGCGCGCGCTGAGGGCGCAGGAGGCGGACGCGGCGGCCGCCGTCGCGTAGGTGTGCCGGGGCGGGCGGGTCGGGGCGGGCCTGGTGGGCCGTTCCCCGGCCCGCCCGTCTCCGTCGGAGGTCGGCCGGTCAGCGGGGCGGCTCGGCATTCCGGCGGTATGGGCTGCACGGCGGCACAGGCACGCACAGAAACGTCGCCCGGCACGCGAGGTGCCGGGCGACGCCCAGAAAGTCCCGGTGGGTCAGGCCTGCTTGCGCGACTTGTCGAGCACGATCACCAGACCGGCGATGATGCCGAAGATCACCAGCGGCGCGGCCACGAACAGGCCGAGGGTCTCGCCCACACTCAGGCCCGGACCCGGGTCGTCGCCGTCGTCCCGGGTCAGCGCGAGCGCCGGGGACGACATGAGCAGCATCATCAGCGTCGTACCGGTCGCCAGGGCGCCGGCGCGCAGAGCGTTCTTCTTGTCCACGGTGCAAACGTAGCGAACCCGTCCGCGGGCCGCGCGCCCGGGGTGCCGTACGGCACCTCACCGGGGGCGCAGGGCCTCCATCAGTCCGTGCAGCCGGGGCGAGGCGGCCAGTTCCTCCAGGCTCAGCGCGCGGCCCTCGGCGTCGGCCACCGGCAGCCGCCAGTTGGGGTACTGGTTCCAGGTGCCCGGCAGGTTCTGCGGCCTGCGGTCGCCGACCGCGTCCGGCAGCCAGACGCCGATCATCCGCGCCGGTGTGAGCGTGAGAAAGCGGTAGAAGGCGCGGATCTCCTCCTCCTCGTCCCCGGCGCCCCCGGGCAGCAGTCCCAGGCGCGCGAGGGAGCCCAGCCACTCCGCGATCTCCGCCTGCTCCTCCGCCCGCTCCTGCTCCAGCGGGCGGGTGAGCAGGCCGAGCCGGTGGCGCAGCTCCGCGTACTCACCGGTGAGCCGGGCCGCCGTGGGCGGCAGATCGTGGGTGGTGACGGTGGCCACACAGCCCTCGCGCCAGCTCTCGGGCGGCAGCGGCCGTCCCGTACCCTCCCAGTCGCGCTCGAACCAGAGCACGGACGTGCCGAGCACCCCGCGCCGCCGGAGCGCCTCGCGTACGCCGGGCTCGACCGTGCCCAGGTCCTCCCCTATGACGACGGCGCCCGCGCGGTGCGCCTCCAGGGCGAGGACCGCGAGCATCGCCTCGGCGTCGTAACGGACATACGTTCCCCGGGTGGGGTCCTGGCCCCGGGGTACCCACCAGAGCCGGAACAGCCCCATCACATGGTCGATCCGCAGCGCTCCGGCGTGCCGGAGCAGGCCCTGGAGCAGCCCGCGGAAGGGGGCGTACCCGGACGCGGCCAGCACATCGGGGCGCCACGGCGGCAGACCCCAGTCCTGGCCGCGCGCGTTGAAGGCGTCGGGCGGCGCGCCGATCGAGATGCCCGCGGCGAAGGCGTCCTGCTGGGCCCACGCGTCGGCGCCGCCCGGATGCACTCCTACGGCGAGGTCATGGACGATCCCGACGGCCATCCCCGCGTCCCCGGCGGCCTGTGACGCGGCCGCCAGCTGCTCGTCCGTGAGCCAGGCCAGCCGACAGTGGTAGTCGATCCGGTCGAGCAGCTCCCGGCGGGCCGCGGCCGTCTCGGCGGAGCGCGGATCCCGCAGCGCCTCCGGCCAGTCGTGCCACTCCGGGCCGTGCACCTCGGCGAGGGCGTACCAGGTGGCGTGGTCCTCCAGGGCGCGGCCCTGCGCGGCCAGGAAGTCCCAGTAGGCGGCGCGCCGCCCGGGGCCGAGCGGAACGCTGTCGAGGATGTCCAGGGCCGCGCGCTTGAGCGCCCACACGGCGTCGCGGTCGATCAGCGCGCCTTTGCCCGGGGTCTTGTCGAGGACGGACTCCCGCAGGGCCGCGGCCCGTTCCACCAGCGCGTCGAGACGCGCGCGGTCGGGGCCGCGCACATAGGCGTACTCCGGGACGTCCTCGATCCGCAGATGCACGGGGTCCGGGAAGCGGCGCGAGGAGGGGCGGTACGGGGAGGGGTCGGTCGGATCGCCCGGTACGGCGGCGTGCAGCGGATTGATCTGGACGAAGCCGGCCCCCAGGGTCCGGCCCGACCAGCCGGCCAGCTCGGCGAGGTCCCCCAGGTCGCCCATGCCCCAGGAGCGGGCGGAGAGCAGGGAGTAGAGCTGCACCAGGAAGCCGTGGGTACGGGCGGGCGGCTGCGGCACCAGAGCGGGCGCGACGATCAGCACCACCCAGGCCGTACGCCCGTCGGGCGCCTCGACTGCGAGCCGGTGCACCCCGAGCGGGAGCCTCGCCCAGGCGGCGGGCTCCTCGGGGGCGGAGTGCGGCAGCTCCACCGACTCGCCCTCCTCCGTCTCCACCCGGAGCACCGAGCCCGGTGGAAGCGCGGTCAGGGCGGACGGCAGCTCGGGGGGCGGCGGGGCCGGGTCGTGCAGGGGGGCGGGGGACGCGCCCGGGGCGCCGTCCCGGGTGGTCCACAGCACCAGCGTCGCGGGCAGCAGCCGCCTGGCCTCGGCGGACTCGGCGTCGCTCAGCGCGTCGTCCACCGCCTCGGGCGTGGACGCGTCGACACCCAGCGCGGCGAGAACCGCGATCACGGTGTCGGCGGGGACCGGGGCGGTGGCGCCCGGGGAAGGTGAGTACGCGGTGGCGACACCGTGCAGCTCGGCGAGCCTGGCCAGACCCATACGCACTCCGTTCAGAAGGTCAGACTCCCGGGGACTCCGTGCCACCCGCCGTACCCGGGGCGGTCGGCTCGCTGGTCAGCGGGGCGGTGCCGGCGAGCGGGGGCTCGCTGGTGAGGGGTGCCGCGTCGGCGAGCGGCGGCTCGCTGGTCAGGGGTCCCGCACCGACGCCGCCGAGCGGGGGCTCGCTGGTCAGCGGGGCGGGCTCCGCCTGTTTGGAGAGGGCGGAGAGCAGGAGCTGTGCGGATGCGGCCACGACGGCGCCTCCAAGGAACAGGGAACAGGTCACAGCAGCCCTACCCAGCGGGCGGAGCCGCAGACGTGTACGCCCCGTAAACGTGTGTCGAGTCACGATCCGTTCCCCGTGCGGCAGTTGAAGGTCCTGCCTATCACAAACGGGCATTTGCGACACAACGGCCACGCGCATTGACACCTTCACCACGGGGTGGTGGGCTCGGTGCCGCTCGACGCCTGGGGCCTGTCCGATCGGGGACTCCGGCGGGACGTTGGCCGTGCCAGGAAGCGAAACCAGTCGGCATGAGGGGACAGGGCATGCAGCTCGGGCGCAGAAAGCGGACCGCGACCGCCGTCGCGGTCGCCGTGATCGGTGGACTGCTCGGCGCCGCGCCGAGCGCTCTCGCCGCCCCACAGGATCCCGGATCTCCGGCGGCCACCACCCCCGACCGCGAGGGCGAGGCGGCGGTGCCCGCGGTCTGGCCGCGGCCCCAGACGATCAGGGCGGCGGGGAGCGCGGTCACGCTCGGGGACGAGGTGACCGTCGTCGCCGGCGCGGGAGCCGACACGTACGCCATAGAGGCGCTGGGGGATCTGCTGCGCGCGGCCGGCGTGCGTACCGTCCACACCATCTCGGCCGCCGCGTACTCGGGAGCGCCGCCCGCCGGCCGCGGGCCCCTGATACTCGCCGGGGGCAGCGGCGCGCAGAACGCACTGCGCGCCCTGCGCGCGCCCGAGCGCGCCGACCTTCCCTCCGGCGGCTACCGGATCGCCGTGGGCACCGTCGCGGGCCGCGGGACGGTCGCTCTGGACGGCGTCGGCGAGGACGGCCTCTTCCACGCCGCCCAGACCCTGCGCCAGCTGATCGTGCGTCAGGCCGCGGACCGGCCGGCTGTACCCGGCGTGGTCGTACGCGACTGGCCCGGCACCGCCGTACGCGGCACGGTGGAAGGGTTCTACGGGCAGCCCTGGGACCACCGGCAGCGGCTGGCACAGCTCGACTTCATGGGGCGCACCAAGCAGAACCGGTACCTCTACGCGCCGGGCGACGACCCGTACCGCCAGGCGCGCTGGCGCGATCCCTATCCGGTGGCGCAGCGCGCGGACTTCCGGGAGCTGGCGGAACGCGCCCGGCGCAATCATGTGACGCTCGCCTGGGCCGTCTCCCCCGCGCAGTCGATGTGCATGACCTCGGACGCCGACCTCAAGGCGCTCACCCGCAAGATCGACGCGATGTGGGCGCTGGGTGTGCGCGCGTTCCAGCTCCAGTTCCAGGACGTCAGCTACACCGAGTGGCACTGCGACCAGGACGCGGAGACCTTCGGCTCGGGACCGGGCGCCGCTGCCGAGGCACAGTCCCGGATCGCGAACGCGGTGGCCGGGCATCTGGCGGACCGGTACGGCGGCGCCGAACCGCTCACGGTCATGCCGACCGAGTACTACCAGGACGGCGCCACGGACTACCGCACCGCGCTCGCCGGCGCGCTCGACGCGCGGGTGCGGGTGGCGTGGACGGGCGTCGGGGTCGTGCCGCGCACGATCACCGGCCGGGAACTGATGGGCGCGCGCGCGGCGTTCCGGCACCCGCTGGTCACCATGGACAACTACCCGGTCAACGACTACGAGCAGGGCAGGCTCTTCCTCGGCCCGTACACCGGCCGGGAGCCCGCCGTGGCGACCGGTTCCGTCGCGCTGCTCGCCAACGCGATGGAGCAGGCGTCGGTGTCCCGTATACCGCTGTTCACGGCGGCCGACTACGCCTGGAACCCGCGCGGCTACAAGCCGCAGGAGTCCTGGCGGGCCGCAATGGACGACCTCGCGGGTGAGGACGAGGGAGCCCGTGAGGCGCTGGGCGTGCTCGCGGGCAATGGCGCCTCGTCGATCCTCAGCCCGGCGGAGTCGGCGTATCTGAAGCCGCTCCTGGACGCGTTCTGGCGCTCCCGTACGACCACGGACGCGGCGGCCAGAAGCGCCGCGGCGAACAAGCTGAGGGCCGCGTTCACGGCGATGCGGAAGGCTCCGCGGCGGCTCTCGGGGACGGCCGACGGGCGGCTGGACGACGAGGTGCGGCCCTGGCTGGACCAGCTCGCGCGGTACGGCACCGCGGGTGAACTGGCCGTCGACATGCTCCAGGCCCAGGACCGCGGCGACGGCACGGCGGCATGGCGGGCCTCGGTGGATCTGGAGCCACTGCGCGAGGCCGCGGAGGCGAGCCGGGTGACGGTCGGCGTGGGCGTGCTGGGGCCGTTCCTGGAGCGGGCGGCCAAGGAGTCGTCGGTCTGGACCGGAGCGGATCGCGCGAGGGGAGGTGCGGAGGCAGCGGGCGGGGGCGTCGCCCAGGACTCGCGGTCCTACACCGTCGAGCTGGGGCGGGCCAGGCCCCTGGAGGCGGTCAACACGATGAGCGAGCCCGGCACGGGCGCCGGCGCGACCATCGAGGCCCGGGTCCCCGGCCAGGGCTGGCGCGCCCTGGGGCCGCTCTCGACGAGCGGCTGGACCGAGTCGGACGCGAAGGGGCTCAACGGGCTGCGGGTCGACGCGGTACGGATCGTCTGGCCCGGGGCGGACGCGAGCGCCGGCGCGGGCGCCGGGCCCGGGGGGCCCGGAGGTTCCGGCGGGTCCGTGCCGTCCGTACGGCATGTCGTGCCCTGGTTCGCCGACGAGCCGCGGGCCAGCCTCGACCTGCCGCGCGGCGAGGCGAACGCCCAGATCGGCGGGGAGCCGGAGACGGTCGAGGCGCGCCTCGCCGCGCAGCGCCCCGGCGAGGTGCGGGGCGCGCTCACGGCGAAGCCGCCTTCCGGCATTCGGGTGACGGTGCCCAAGCAGACGACGGTGCCGCGCGGCTCCCGTACGAACGTTCCCGTGAAGGTGAGTGTCCCCGCGGGCACCCCGGCGGGTACGTACGAGGTGCCGCTCGCCTTCGCCGGCGAGGAGCGCACGCTCACGGTGCGTGCCTCGCCCGTCACCGGCGGCCCCGATCTGGCGCGTACGGGCACGGCCTCGTCCTCCGGGGACGAGACCCCCGACTTCCCGGCCTCCGCCGCGATCGACGGCGATCCCGTCAGCCGGTGGTCCTCGCCCGCGGAGGACGGCGCGTGGTGGCAGGTGGAGCTGGCGCGGCCGGCCAGGGTGGGCCGGGTGGTGCTGCACTGGCAGGAGGCCTACGCGACCCGCTACCGGATCCAGGTCTCGGCGGACGGGCGGACGTGGTGGACGGCGGCGGTGGTGGAGGACGGCGGAGGCGGGCGGGAGACGCTCGGGATGGACGCGCGGGATGCGCGGTTCGTGCGGGTGCAGGGGGAGGGACGGGCGACGCGGTTCGGGTACTCGCTGTTCTCGGCGGAGGTCTACGCGGTGGCGCCTCCCGGCTAGGGGTGGTGGCGGGGGTGCGGGGCGCCGTCCGGCGAGGGTGCGGGGCGCCGTCCGGCGAGGGTGCGGGGCGCCGTCCGGCGAGGGTGCGGGGCGCCGTCCGGCGAGGGTGCGGGTGCGTGGTCGTGTGCCGGGGGCCGGGGCCTCCGGAGGTCCGTGTCCGGACTGCTATCCTCACCGCGCTCCGCGCGAGCTGCGACGCTTTACGTCCTGACACGCACCTCCTGCGACCCCGACCCCCTCCCCCCGGCGGTCGGCTCCCACTCGCCGCACGGCTGGGGGTTGTGGGCAAGTGCGGTCCGGTGGTCGCCCAGTCTGACGCTCGGGGTGCCGGCTGGGGTGGGGTGCCGATCCGTTCCGGGTGGGGTCTTTCCGGCGGCGAGTGAGCCGAAGGGCTCGCCGCTGTCGAAAGGGAGAGCGCGCGGAGGTTCCCGAGGTACGAGGGAATCGAGCACGGTCGACCGTCGACAGGGGCATAAAGCGCCCGGAGGCGAACCGAGCCCCCCAAAAAAAGGGGGGCCCCAGCCCTGGCCCGCCTCCCGCGCCCCCAGGGAGGCGGACCAAGCCCTACGAAACCCTCGGCGCGTCGATGCGCGCCACCGCGTCTTCCGCGCCGTACGGCTGGAGGTACGGCATCCAGCGCGGGTCGCGGTGGCCCGTGCCGATGATGCGCCAGGCCAGGCCCGACGGTGGCTCGGGCTGGTGGTTGAGGCGCCAGCCCAGTTCCCGTAGGTGCCGGTCCGCCTTGACGTGGTTGCAGCGGCGGCAGGCCGCCACCACGTTGTCCCACCGGTGCTGTCCGCCGCGGCTGCGCGGGATGACGTGGTCGACGCTGGTTGCGACGCCACCGCAGTACATACAGCGACCGCCGTCACGGGCGAAGAGGGCACGGCGGGTCAGCGGAACGGGCCCCCGGTAGGGGACCCGTACGAAGCGCTTCAGCCGTACGACGCTGGGGGCCGGGATGACGCGGGTTTCGCTGTGCATGAAGGCGCCGGATTCCTCGAGGCAGAGTGCCTTGTTCTCCAGGACGAGGACGAGCGCGCGGCGGAGCGGTACGACGCCGAGCGGCTCGTACGACGCGTTGAGGACCAGGACATGCGGCACGGATGCCTCCTTGTACGCCGGCGGCGCGTGGCTCGCGCCGGGACGATCTGTTCTCAGTCTCTCCTCATGCCTGGTCGAAACGCCACCACGTCCAGGTAACGGGCTATGAGTGTTTTCGACCACATGACGACCACATGACGGCTCCTGGCCCGCGCACAGGCCCGCGCAGGGGCCCTGGACGGGCCGTGGGTGACATACGTGAGGCGCGTCTCTCCGGCCGCCGGGACGGCGGCCCGGCCGGACTGCCCCGTTAGTGTGGTTGGTCCACCCCGGCAATACCTGGAGGTTTCCGCCGTGTCCTGGTCCGCCCTGCCGGCCGCCGGTCCGTCGTCCGACTCCGTCACCCTCGACGAGGCCGCGAACCGCGCGAACGACGCCGCCAGCTGGGTGGAGGAGAACTGGGCCACCTGGCTGAGCACCGGGCTGCGGATGGTGCTGATCCTGGTCATCGCGCTCGTGCTGCGTCATGTGATCCGCCGGGCGCTGACCAAGCTGATAGACCGCATGAACCGCAGTGTGCAGGCGGTGGAGGGCAGCGCGCTCGGCGGGCTGCTGGTGAACGCGGAGCGGCGCCGGCAGCGTTCGGAGGCGATCGGGTCGGTACTCCGTTCGGTTACGTCGTTCCTGATCCTGGGTACGGCGGCGCTGATGATGCTGGGCGCACTCAATATCAATCTGGCCCCGCTGCTGGCCTCGGCGGGCGTCGCGGGGGTGGCGCTGGGGTTCGGTGCGCGCAATCTTGTGACGGACTTCCTGTCCGGGGTCTTCATGATCCTGGAGGACCAGTACGGCGTCGGGGACACCATCGACGCGGGGGTGGCGTCCGGCGAGGTGATCGAGGTCGGTCTGCGGGTCACCAAGCTGCGGGGCGAGAACGGCGAGATCTGGTACGTGCGCAACGGTGAGGTGAAGCGGATCGGCAACCTCAGCCAGGGCTGGGCGACGGCGGGTGTCGATGTGATGGTGCGGCCGACGGAGGACCTGGAGAGGGTTCGTACGGTCATCGCGGGGGTCGCGGAGAAGATGGCCAAGGACGACCCGTGGAACGAGCGGCTGTGGGGCCCGGTCGAGGTGCTGGGGCTGGACGCCGTCCTGCTGGACTCGATGACGGTGCGGCTCTCGGCGAAGACGATGCCGGGCCAGGCGCTGGGTGTGGAGCGAGAGCTGCGCTGGCGGATCAAGCGCGCGTTCGACGAGGCGGGCATCCAGATCGTCGGCGGCCTCCTCCCGGCGGCGGAGACCGCGACGGCGGACCCGGCGGCGGGTGTCTCCGCTCCCTCGGCGCTGGCGAGCCCGACGTCCCCGCAGTCCCTGGCGGCGGCCCCGATCACGCCGCCGCCGAATCTCGCGAAGTAGCGCGGTCCCTTCTCACCCGTCTTTCCCGCCGCCCCCGCAGGTAACGCTTTGGTTGCCGCGGGGGCGTCTTGTGCCGGAGAGTATTGACGCCTTCGAGACTTCCGGCCTACTTTCCTTCGCACCCGATAGGAAACTTTCCTAACAGTGTCGGGAGCGAGCAGGGGAAGGGCAGGTGTCGAGTCCGTGACCGATGTGACCGGATCACCCACTCCGTCACCGGGGACACCGCGTGTGCTGCGGGCCATGAACGACCGGGCCGCGCTCGATCTGCTGCTGGCCCACGGCCCGCTCTCGCGGACCCGGATAGGCAAGCTCACCGGCCTCTCGAAGCCGACCGCCTCCCAGCTGCTCGCCCGTCTCGAAGCCGCCGGTCTGGTCGTCGCCACCGGGACCACCGAGGGGCGGCCGGGGCCCAACGCCCAGCTGTACGCGGTCAACGCGCGCGCCGCGTACGCCGCGGGGCTCGATGTGAGTCCGCGGCGGATCCTGGCCGCCGTCGCCGACATCACCGGAACGACCGTCGGGGAGTTCGAACTGCCCACCCCGGGGCGCCGCGCCGACAGTGTCGTCCATCAGGTCAGGGACGCGCTGGAAGGGGCCGTGAAGGCCGCCGGTCTCGCCATCGCCGACGTGCACCGGGTGGTGATCGGTACGCCCGGCGCGTTCGATCCGTCCACCGGCCGGCTGCGGTACGCGTCCCATCTGCCCGGCTGGCACTCCACCACGCTGCTCGACGAGCTGGCCGCGGCCCTGCCGATGCCCGTCGGGTACGAGAACGACGTGAACCTCGCGGCGGTCGCCGAGCAGCGCCTCGGGGTGGCCCGCGGCGACGAGGACTTCGTCCTGCTGTGGAACGAGGAGGGTCTCGGCGCCGCCCTGTTCATCGGCGGACGGTTGCACCGCGGCTTCACCGGCGGCGCCGGCGAGGTCGGCTTCCTGCCGGTGCCCGGCACCCCGCTGGTACGCCAGGTGGTCCGGGCGAACAGCGGCGGTTTCCAGGAGCTGGCGGGCGCCCAGTCCGTGCCGCGACTCGCGAGATCCCTCGGCATCGACACCCCGGAGACGCCGTACGCCGAGGTCGCGGCCGGGCTGCTGACCCGGGCCGCCGCCGGGCACGAGCAGGACGGCCGGCTGGCCGAGCTGCTGCGGCTGTACGCCCAGCGGCTCGCCACCGGTCTCGCTTCGGTGACCGCCGTTCTCGACCCCGAGCTGATCGTCCTCGCGGGCGGGGTGACCGTCGCCGGCGGTGAGCCGCTGCGCGCACTCGTCCAGGCGGAGCTGGCCGAACTGGCCGCGTCCCGCCCCCGGCTCCTCATCGGTGAGGTCCAGCACCGTCCCGTACTGCGGGGCGCGCTGGAGAGCGCCTTGTCCACCACGCGCGACGAGGTCTTCGACACCGCCCGCTGATCACCGCCCGATCCCTTCCGCCGCCCGACAGCCCCGTATCTCCCTTTCCGACCCCCGTACCCACCACCGGGAGTACCGCCATGCTCAAAAACCGTCGTCTCGCCGTCTCCGCCGTCGCGGTGGCCGCGATATCCGTTCTCGCGACCTCGTGCACCGGACAGTCCGGCGCCGACGCCTCCGACGATCCGAACGCCAAGACCTCCATCACCTTCTGGCACGGCTGGAGCGCGCCCGCCGAGGTGAAGGCCATCCAGGAGAACATCGACCGGTTCGAGAAGGCTCATCCGAACATCACGGTGAATGTCGTCGGCAACATCAATGACGACAAGCTCAACCAGGCGCTGCGCGCGGGCGGTTCCAAGGGGCCGGATGTGGTGTCCTCCTTCACCACCTCGAACGTCGGCAAGTTCTGCTCGTCGGGCGCCTTCGCCGACCTGGACCCGTTCATCGAGAAGTCCAAGCTGGACCTGGAGAAGACCTTCCCCAAGGTGCTGCTGGAGTACACGCGGTTCGAGGGCAAGCGCTGCGCGCTGCCGCTGCTCAGCGACGCGTACGGGCTCTACTACAACAAGGACGCCTTCGAGAAGGCCGGGATCACCTCCCCGCCGAAGACGATGTCGGAGCTGGCCGCCGTCGCCAAGAAGCTCACGAAGACCAAGGGCGACAGCTACGAGCAGGTCGGTCTGATGCCGACCTACCACGGCTACGAGACGGTCGTCGACCACTACATGTCGAGCTGGGACCACGCCTACTTCGACAAGGACGGCAAGTCCAACATCGCCAAGGACCCGGCCTTCGCCAAGATGTTCACGTACCAGAAGAAGCTGGTCGAGGACCTCGGCGGCTACGAGAAGCTGGAGAAGTTCCGCTCCACGTTCGGCGACGAGTGGGGCGCCAAGCACCCGTTCCACACCGGCCAGGTCGCCATGCAGCTGGACGGCGAGTGGCGGCTCGGCATGGCCGAGGACGCCAAGGTGCCGTTCGAGATCGGTGTCGCGCCGATGCCGGTGGCGGACGACGAGGCGGACAGCTACGGCAAGGGCTTCCTCTCCGGCACGATCATGGGGATCGCCCCGCAGAGCACGAAGCAGAACGCCGCGTGGGAGCTGGTGAAGTACATGACGACCGACACCGAGGCGGTCGTCCAGTTCGCGAACGGCATCCGCAATGTGCCGTCGACGCTGGAGGCGCTGAAGTCGCCCAACCTGAAGTTCGACCCGCGCTTCAAGACCTTCCTCGACATCGCGCAGCACCCGAAGTCCAACACCCCGCCGGCCGCCGTCAACGGCGCGACGTACCAGCAGACGCTCCAGGACTTCGGATACCAGTACGAGCAGGGCAAGGTGAAGGATCTCCAGGCGGGTCTGGAGAAGACCGCCCAGCAGATCGACCGCGACATCGAGCAGGCCAAGTAGCGGGCCGGGAAGCCACCGATGTCCACGCACACGCTCCGTTCGAAGCGCCGCAGGTCGGCGCTTCGGACGGCGGCGTTCATGTCGCCCTGGCTGATCGGCTTCACTGTCTTCTTCGCGTATCCGCTGATCTCGACCGTCTACTTCTCCTTCATGAAGTACGACGGCTTCAACTCGCCCGTCTGGAACGGTCTGGGGAACTGGTCGTACGTCTTCAACGACTACCCGATGTTCTGGCCGTCCCTGCGCAACACCCTCTGGCTCGTCGTGATCATGGTGACCTGCCGGGTGGTCTTCGGACTCGGCGTCGGGATGCTGATCACCAAGATCAAGACGGGTACGGGGATCTTCCGCACCCTCTTCTATCTGCCGTATCTGGCGCCGCCGGTCGCCGCGACGCTCGCGTTCGTCTTCCTGCTCAACCCGGGTACGGGGCCGGTCAACACCATTCTCGGGGACCTCGGCCTGCCGACCCCCGGGTGGTTCAACGACCCCGGCTGGTCCAAGCCCGCGCTCACCCTGCTGGCCGTCTGGGGCATCGGCGACCTGATGGTGATCTTCATGGCCGCGCTGCTCGACGTACCGAAGGAGCAGTACGAGGCGGCCGAGCTGGACGGCGCGTCGGCCTGGCACCGCTTCCGGTACGTGACCCTGCCGAACATCTCGCCGATCGTGATGTTCGCCGTGGTCACCGGCGTCATCTCGGCGATGCAGTACTACTCCCAGCCGCTGGTCGCGGGCAAGGTCGCCTCCGGTGTCATAGGCGGCTCAGGGCAGCAGTTCGAGCCCGGGTATCCGGACAAGTCCACGCTGACCCTGCCGCAGCTGGTCTACAACCTGGGCTTCCAGCGCTTCGACTACGGCGCCGCGTGTGTGGTCGCGCTCGTGCTGTTCGCTCTGGCCATGGCCTTCACGGCGCTGCTGATGCGGCGGCGCGGCGGACTGATCGGATCGGGTGACTGAGATGACACAACTCCTCGGCCGGGCCGGCTCGCCGGCGACGACCGCGCCCGACGCGCCGGACCGTACGCCCGCCGCCCGCACCGCGCGCCGCAAGGCGCTGCTGCACTGGATCGCCGTGCACTCGCTGGGGGTCGCGGCCGCGCTCTTCTTCGTGCTGCCGTTCGTCTTCCTCTTCCTGACCTCGGTGATGAGCGACCATCAGGCGCTCACCCGCGATCTGACCCCCAACTCCTGGGAGTGGGGCAACTACGCGAAGGTGTTCGACACACCCGGCTTTCTGACCTGGTGGAAGAACACCCTGCTGTACGCGGGGCTCGGCACCGTCCTGTCGGTGCTCTCCTCGATCCCGGTGGCGTACGCGCTCGCGAAGTTCCGCTTCCGCGGCCGGCAGCTGTCGCTGATGCTCGTCATCTCGATGATGATGCTGCCGCCCCAGGTGATCATCATTCCGATGTATCTGTTCTGGGCGAAGCAGCTCGATCTGTCGGGCTCGCTCTGGCCGCTGATCATCCCGATGGCGTTCGGTGACGCGTTCTCCATCTTCCTGCTGCGCCAGTTCCTGCTGACGATCCCCAATGAGTACCTGGACGCGGCGAAGGTCGACGGCTGCGGCGAGTTCCGTACCCTGATCAGGGTCGTCCTGCCGATGGCCAGGCCGGGGATCGCGGCCGTCGCGCTGTTCCAGTTCTTCTACGCCTGGAACGACTACTTAGGCCCGCAGATCTACGCCTCGGAGAACCCGGCGGCCTGGACGCTCAGTTACGGCCTGGAGTCCTTCAAGGGCGCACACCATACCGACTGGAATCTGACCATGGCCGCGACCGTACTGGTCATGGCCCCTGTGATCCTCGTGTTCTTCTTCGCCCAGAAGGCGTTCGTCGAGGGAGTCACACTGACCGGAGTGAAGGGCTGAGAACCATGAAGCTCGCTGTGGTAGGCGGAGGATCGACCTACACACCCGAACTCATCGACGGATTCTCTCGGTTGCGGGACACCCTGCCGATCGAGGAACTCGTACTGGTCGACCCCGCGGCCGACCGTCTTGAGCTGGTCGGGGGGCTGGCCCGGCGCATCTTCGCCAAGCAGGGCCATCCCGGCCGCATCACCACCACCTCGGACGTGGACGCGGGCGTCGCCGGCGCAGACGCGGTGCTGCTCCAACTGCGCGTCGGCGGACAGGCCGCGCGCAACCAGGACGAGACCTGGCCGCTGGAGTGCGGCTGTATCGGGCAGGAGACGACGGGCGCGGGCGGTCTCGCCAAGGCGCTGCGTACGGTCCCGGTGGTCCTCGACATCGCCGAGCGGGTGCGGCGCGCCAACCCCGACGCGTGGATCATCGACTTCACCAACCCGGTGGGGATCGTGACCCGGGCGCTGCTCCAGGCCGGCCACAAGGCCGTCGGGCTGTGCAATGTGGCGATCGGTTTCCAGCGCAGGTTCGCGAAGCTGCTGGACGTCGCGCCCTCCGAGGTGTACCTGGAGCATGTCGGGCTGAACCATCTGACCTGGGAGCGTGGCGTACGGCTCGGCGGCCCCGACGGCGCCGATCTGCTGCCCAAGCTGCTGGCGGAGCACGGCGATTCGCTCGCGGCCGATCTGCGGCTGCCGCGCGCGGTGCTGGACCGGCTGGGGGTCGTGCCCTCGTACTATCTGCGCTACTTCTACGCGCACGACGAGGTCGTACGGGAGCTGCGGACCAAGCCGTCCCGGGCCGCCGAGGTGGCCGAGATGGAGAAGCAGCTGCTGGAGATGTACGGCGACCCCACGCTGGACGAGAAGCCGGAGCTGCTGTCCAAGCGCGGCGGCGCCTTCTACTCGGAGGCGGCGGTGGATCTGGCCGCTTCGCTGCTGCGCGGCGGCGGCAGCCCGGTCCAGGTGGTGAACACGTACAACAACGGCACGCTGCCGTTCCTGGCGGACGACGCGGTGATCGAGGTCCAGGCACGGGTGGACACATCGGGCACGGTGCCGCTCCCGGTGCCCGAGCTGGATCCGCTGTACGCGGGCCTGATCGCGAATGTCACGGCGTACGAGGACCTGGCGCTGGAGGCCGCGCTGCGCGGCGGCCGGGACCGGGTCTTCAAGGCGCTGCTCTCGCACCCGCTGATCGGTCAGTACGAGTACGCCGAGGCGCTCACCGACCAGCTGATCGCCCACAACCGGGAGCATCTCGCGTGGGCGTGAGCGTGGCGGTGAGCACTGCCGGCGAGACGGTGGGGCGCGCGAGCGTCCTGGCCGTCGACGCCGGGAACAGCAAGACCGATGTGGCCGTGATCGGCGCCGACGGCTCGGTGCTCGGCACGGCCCGCGGGGGCGGCTTCCAGCCGCCGGTCGTCGGGATCGAGACGGCGGTCGACGCGCTGGCGGTGACGGTCGCCGAGGCCGCCTCGGCGGCCGGGCTGCCGGAGCGCGACCTCGTCGGCCATGTGTCGGCCTGTCTCGCCAACGCCGATCTCCCGGTCGAGGAGCGGGAGTTGGCCGAGGCCGTGCAGGCGCGCGGCTGGGGGTGTACGACGGAGGTGCGCAACGACACCTTCGCGATACTGCGCGCCGGTCTGCCGAGCGGCGCGGAGCCGCGGGGCGTGGCCGTCGTCTGTGGCGCGGGCATCAACTGTGTGGGGATGCTGCCGGACGGCCGTACCGCGCGGTTCCCCGCGATCGGGCGGATCTCCGGTGACTGGGGCGGCGGTTCCGGCCTCGCGGAGGAGGCCCTGTGGTTCGCGGCGCGGGCCGAGGACGGCCGCGGCGAGCCGACGGAGCTGGTGCGGACGCTGCCGGGCCACTTCGGGCTCGGCTCGATGTACGAGCTGATCGAGTCGCTGCATCTGGGCCATATCCCGTTCGCCCGCAGGCATGAGCTGACACCGGTGCTCTTCGCCACGAGCGCGGCGGGCGACGCGGTGGCCCATTCCGTGGTCGACCGGCTGTCCGAGGAGGTCGTCGTCCTGGCCGCGGTGGCGCTCGGCAGGCTCGGGCTGCTCGACGAGGAGGTGCCGGTGCTGCTGGGCGGGAGTGTCCTGGCGGCCCGTCATCCCCAGCTCGACGACCGGATCGCGGAGCTGCTGGCGGCCAGGGCGCCCAAAGCGGTCATCGGTGTGGTGACGGCGCCGCCGGTGCTGGGCGCCGCGCTGCTCGGTCTCGACCAGGTGGGGGCGAGCGCGGAGGCGCACGCCAGGCTCGCGGCTCACTACGCCTGACCCGGGCCGCTGCCGGGCGGGCTCCGGGCGGGCTCCGGGCGGGCTCCGGGCGGGCTCCGGGCGGCCGAACGCGTACGGGAGCCCGGTGAACGGGAACCGCTCACGGGGCTCCGGCGTATTCATGAGGGGAGACGGCAGGAAGATCGACCGGCCGCGGTCGGCCCGGGAAGGACAAGATCCAGTCAATCCTGGTGTAGTTGTCAGTGGCTGCGGCCATACTGCTGACCTGGAGTTGTCCCCCGACCCGCAGGGGGCGGGCCGCCGTCGTCCATGACCAAGGGGGAGGTCACGTGACAAACCCGCCGAATGTGCGCTCCGCGCCACCGTCGGCTCCGCCGCACGCGCCCGCGCGGCCGCCGATGCCGCCGTCGGTTCCGCCGGCCGGTCAGCCGCCCGCGCGCCGGGCGGCGTGGGCCGAGACCGCGGAGCGGGTGCGCGCGGCCGCGACGACCGAGCCCGGCCGGCTGCGGATCATCGGCGCGGCCCTGGCCCTGCTCGTCGTGGCGTTCGGGGCGGTGACGGCATGGGAGGCGTCGGACCGGTTCACCGCCGCCGATGACGTGGTGAACCGCAGTCAGCCGCTGAGCGTGGACGCGGCGGACATCTACCGCTCGCTGGCCGACGCGGACACGGCCGCGGCGAGCGGCTTCCTGGCGGGCGCGCCGGAGCCCCCCGATGTGCAGAAGACGTACCGCACGGACATCACGACGGCGTCCGGCCTGCTGATCACGGCCGCCACACACACGGACGGCACCAGCGAGTCGGGCCGCCAGATCGCCACGCTCAACGAGGGTCTGCCCCGCTACACCGGCCTGATCGAGCAGGCCCGCGCCTACAACCGGCAGGGGCTGCCGCTGGGCGGCGCCTATCTGCGGTACGCGAACCAGCTGATGAGCAACGAGCTGCTGCCCGCCGCCGAGAAGCTGTACGCGGCGGAGACCGACCGGCTCGCGACGGACAACGAGGACGCGCGGCTGTGGCCGTTCGTCTCGACGGCGCTGGGGGTGCTGGCGTTCGGCGGTCTCTTCTGGGCCCAGCGGCGCAACTATCTGCGGACGAACCGCGTGTTCAACCACGGCCTGCTCGCCGCCACGGCAGCCTCCACGGTCCTGCTGCTCTGGCTGGCCGCCGCGCAGACCGTCGCGCGCTCGGAGCTGCACAACGCGAAGACACACGGCCAGGCGTCGCTGGAGGTCCTCAACGACGCCCGGATCAACTCGCTCAAGGCCCGTGCGAATGAGAACCTCATCCTGGTCGCCAGGGGCGCCGTCCTCAACGAGGACAACAAGGACAAGTACGAGACGGACTACACCACGGGCATGGACAAGCTCAGCGTCGCGCTCGGCAAGGCCAAGGGGCTCGCTCCCGACAACAGCGACGGCCGTACACCGGTGAACGACGCGATCGCCTCGGTCTCCGAATGGCGCGGGCGCCACGCCCTGGCCAGCAAGGCCGACAAGACTGGTGACTACAAGACCGCGCTGGCGAAGGTGATCGGGACGGAGGACTCCACCGGCGAGTCCTTCCGCCGGGTCGACTCGTCGCTGAAGCTGGCGATCGAGCTGAAGCAGAAGGAGTTCGACACCTACGCCTCGGACGGTCTCGGCGCGCTGAACGGTCTGGCGATCGGGGCCGGCGCGCTGGCGCTGGTGGCCGCGGTGGGCACGATCCTGGGGATCGGCCGCAGGCTCTCGGAGTACCGGTGAGAGGGGAAGGGATGACCTCGACGGACAGGCCGCGCCGGTTCCGCGGCCCCGGCCCGTTCCGCGGGCTCCGCGGCTGGGGCGGTGTCTCGGCCATGGCGGGCGCCTGTGTGCTGACAGCCGCGGTCACCCTGCTACCGCTGACCCATACGACCTCGGAGAAAACAGAGCGCTCCGAGCAGCACACCGCCACGGCCGTGCCCGCGAACGCCGACGACTGCCCGTCCCCGGAGGCCAGTCTCCGACCCGTCGACGACGACAACGCCCCCGGCGTCAAGGCGATCAGGGATCGTACGGGTGATGACCGCAAGCTGCGCGTCGGAGTCGACCAGAACAGCTACCGCTGGGGCGCCCGCAATCCGGACACCGGCGATCTGGAGGGCTTCGACATCGATCTCGCGAAGGCCATAGCGGAGGACATACTGGGCAGTCGGGACGCCATCGTCTTCCGTACCATCCCCACCAACCAGCGGGAAGAGGCGCTGATGGGTGACACGGTGGACCTGGTCGTCCGGACGATGACGATCACCTGCGACCGGCTCAAGGACGTCTCCTTCTCCACCGCCTACTTCCAGACGGGCCAGCAGATACTGGTTCCGAAGGGGTCGACCATCACGGGGTACGACGAATCGCTGGCCGGAAAGCGGGTCTGCACGGCCGAGGGTTCGATCGCGAACGAGACACTGAAGAGTGAACCGTTCGGCGCGATATTCGAGGACGAGAACGAGGGGAAGCCTTCGGACAAGGACCAGTTGACGGTGCCCAATCAGCTCGACTGCCTGGTCCGGCTCCAGTTGGGCGAGGTCGACGCGCTGATGACGGACAACGCCCTCGCGGCCGGCCAGGCGGCCCAGGACCCGGCGGTCGAGCTGCGCGGGAAGCCGCTCAAGCCGGAGTACTACGGTGTCGCCGCCAAGCGCGGCAACGACGATCTGGTGCGCCGGGTGAACCATGTGCTGGAGGAGTACCGCACGGGCGGGCCCGACAGCCGCTGGATGAACTCGTACAAGGAGTGGCTGTCGGCGGGGCTGCCGGGCATCACGAAGCCGCCCACGGCCACGTACAGAGACTGAGGGACCGAAGGCCGAGGGGCACGAAGGCCGAGGGGCCGGGGACCAGCGGCCGAGGATCAGGGGCGGACGACCGACGGACACACGGTGCGCCGGCCGACGTTCCGGCAGGGCTGAAGATACGAGCGGAGAGGTGAGCGATGGGCGTCACGGGTTCCTTCCCCGACTCGACGGGGAGGCCACCGGGACCGGTGATGGACCGGGACGAGGTGGACCGCGCCCTGTCACGACTCGAAGCGGAGTACGAGGCGATCGAGACCTCGCTGCTCGCCCTCCAGGACCACGCGGGCCGCAGACTCCTCGAAGGAGCCGAGCTGACCGGCGTCACGAAGGACCGCTGGGCCGCCGCCGAACTGTCGATCACGCTCCTGTGGACGTACTTCGACAGTTACACCGCGGCGCTGAACGGGGCCCGTGGGGCGCGCGCCCGACGACGCTGGCCCAACCGCGACGATCTGCTGGAGCTGACGGAGACGCTGCGCGGCCGCGGTGTCGTGGTCGCGGGCGCCGCCGGACAGCGCCCCCCGTCCCTCGCCGGCCCGGCGAAGCTCTCCGAGCGCTTCACGCTCGCGGAGCTGGTGGCCGGGATGAACGAGCTGTACGCGTCGTCCCTGGACATGGTCGTGGCCGCGGACTCGGTGTGGTCCGCGCTGCCCGCACGTATCGATCTGCTCTCCGCCGAGCTGCGGCGTACCCGCTCGCTGGCGCACTCCGTCGGCGTACGGCCCGGCGAGCATCCGGCCGGTGACGACCTGGAGTCGATCACTCAGGAACTGAGCACGCTGCGCGATCAGGTGATCTCCGATCCGCTGGCGTTCTGGCGGCCCGCGCCCGGCAGTTCGGCGCCGGGCGGCGGCCGTCCCGACACCGAGCGCTACGACCGGGCCGCCCGCGCGCTGGAGGACGTACGGCGCGAGATCGAGGCGGTCCTGCGAGTGCGCCAGGACTCCGAGGAGCGGCTGATGCGGCTGCGGGACGTACTGTCGCGCGCGGACCGTACGCTCACCGAGGCCCGGTCGGCACGCGGCGAGGTGCTGGCGAAGATCGCCGCCTCCGAGGTGCCCGCGGTGAGCGGTCCGCCGACGGCCCTTCAGGAACGGCTCTCGACCGCCGCCGAGTACCGCAGACACGCACAGTGGCACCGGCTCTCGCCGCTCCTGGAGTCGCTGGAGCGGGACGCCGAGGACGAACTGCTGCGGGCCCGCGAGTCCTTGACCGCGGTCACGGCCCCGCTGGCGATCCGCGCGGAGCTGCGCGGCCGGCTCGACGCGTACAAGGCGAAGGTCGCCCGGCACGGACTGGCCGAGGACCCGGTGCTGATCGAGCGGTACGACGCGGCGCGCCGGATGCTGTGGAGCGCGCCCTGCGATCTGCGCGTGGCCGAGGAGGCGGTGCTGCGCTATCAGCGGGCGGCGGCGGACGTGCTGGTCCCCCGCGGGCCCGGCCCCGCCGACCGCAGGGGGGACACATGACGGTGCGGTGCGTGGTGGCGGGACGGACGGCCGGGCACTGGACGGCCGAGCAGTGGACGGCCGGGGGACGGCCGACGGAGCGAGCCGCGACAGAGATGTCAGCGGGTCAACGGGGGGACAGATGAGCGGGACGAACGCATGCCAGCGCCCCGGCTGCGAGGGTTCGTACGAGGACATGGGCGGCGGTGAGCTGTACTGCGACACCTGCGGTCTGGCACCCGTCGTCTCGCCCAACGGCTCACTGTCCTCGCCACCCACCGGCATCACCAGCGCCGGACGGAGCAGCGGCTCCGGCCGTGGCGCGTCCTCGCGCTCCTCGTCCGGCTCCTCCGCGCGGGGCGGCTCCTCGCGGAGCTCCTCACGCTCGTCCACGTCCCGGCGCTCGGTCTCGGGCCGCCTCTCGCGCACCCTGTCCGGGCGGCTGTCGACCCAGTCGGTGTCGGTACGCAGCTCCGGCTCGTCCACGGCCGCGTCGGGCCGTAACCGTCTCGGCGCGGGCCTCGTCTCCGTACCGGACGTGCCGCGCCCGGACCCGCGTTCCGCGGTGATGAAGCACCCGGAAGTGCCCGAGCGCAAGCGGTTCTGCTCGCGCTCGGACTGCGGTGCGCCGGTGGGCCGTGCGCGCGGGGACAGGCCGGGGCGTACGGAAGGGTTCTGCACCAAGTGCGGGCACCCGTACTCGTTCGTGCCGAAGCTGCACGAGGGCAATATCGTGCACGGCCAGTACGAGGTGGTGGGGTGTCTGGCCCACGGCGGTCTGGGCTGGGTCTATCTCGCGATCGACCGCGCGGTCTCGAACCGCTGGGTGGTGCTCAAGGGCCTGCTGGACACCGGCGACCAGGACGCCATGGAGGCGGCGATCTCCGAGCGCCGCTTCCTCGCGGAGATCGAGCACTCCAACATCGTCCGTATCTACAACTTCGTGGAACATCTCGACCAGCGGACCGGCTCCATGGACGGCTACATCGTCATGGAGTACGTCGGCGGCAAGTCGCTCAAGGAGATCGCCAACGAGCGGCGCACCGCCGCGGACAAGCGCGATCCGCTGCCGGTGGAGCAGGCGTGCGCGTACGGCATCGAGGCGCTGGAGGCGCTCGGCCATCTGCACAGCCGCAACCTGCTCTACTGCGACTTCAAGGTCGACAACGCGATCCAGACCGAGGATCAGCTCAAGCTCATCGACATGGGCGCGGTCCGCAGGGCGGACGACAACGAGTCGGCGATCTACGGCACCGTCGGCTACCAGGCGCCCGAGGTCGCGGAGGCCGGCCCGTCGGTCGCCTCCGATCTCTACACGGTCGCCCGCACCCTGGCGGTGCTGACCTTCGATTTCCAGGGCTACACGAACGTGTTCGTGGACTCGCTCCCCGACCCGGACAACATCGAGGTCTTCCGGACGTACGAGTCCTTCTACCGGCTGCTGGTCCGCGCGACGGACCCGGATCCGGCGCGCCGGTTCTCGTCGGCGCGGGAGATGGCGGAGCAGCTGACGGGCGTGTTGCGGGAGGTGGTGGCGCTGCAGACGGGGCGTCCGCGTCCCTCGCTGTCGACGCTGTTCGGTCCCGAGCTGCGGGTCACGGACACGGAGCTGTTCGCGGAGCTGACCGAGGAGGTCTCACGGCTGGGGGCGCGGCCCGAACCGGCGCGGGGCGGCGGCCTGTTCGGCCGGCGTACCGGAGCGGCGGGGGCGGCCCCGGCCCTCACGGGCGGCGACGGGACGGGAGCCGCGCCCGTCCTGCCGCCCGGCGCCGGGGCCGGTGCGGTCGCCCTCCCCGCGCCGGGCGCACGGCCCGGCGCTCCCGGAGCCGGTGGACTCGCCCCGGCGGCCCCGCCGTACCTTCCGGCGCCCCGCGCCGAGGCGGCCCCGGGCGCGGCGGCTCCGGGCGCGGCGGCTCCTGGAGCGGGCACCGCGGGCGCTGCGGACCCCATGGGCCCCGCGGACTCCGGCGTGCCCCGGCTCGCGCCGCTCGACACCCGCGCGGTCGCGCTGGCGCTGCCGGTACCGAGAGTCGATCCGAACGACCCGAACGCCGGATTCCTCGCCGGTCTGCTGGCCTCGGCCCCCGCCGAGCTGATCACCGCGCTGGCCGCCGCCCCCACCGACTCCGTCGAGCGCGGACTGCGTGAGCTGCGCGCCCGGCTGGAGATGGGCGAACTGGCCACGGCCGCGGAATCGTTGGCCGCCCTGGAGGAGCGGCGTCCGGATGACTGGCGGGCCGTCTGGTACCGGGGCATCGCCTCGCTCTCCACGGGCGACCACGAGACCGCGGCGCTCTCCTTCGACGCGATATACGACGCGTTCCCCGGCGAGCCGGCCCCGAAGCTGGCGCTGGGCGTCTGCGCCGAGGTGCTCGGTCAGCTGGACAACGCCACCGAGTACTACCGCCTCGTCTGGATGACCGACCCGAGCTATGTCAGCGCGGCGTTCGGTCTCGCCCGGGTGCGGCTGGCCGCCGGTGACCGGGCCGGTGCCGTACGGTCCCTTGAGTCCGTGCCCGAGGCGTCGATCCACTACACGGCGGCGCGGGTCGCGGCCGTACGGGCCAGACTGCGGCAGCGCGGAGCGCCGACGGCCGCCGGTCCCGGCCGGGAGCGGCCGCTGATCGACGATCTGACGGCGGCCGCCCATCAGGTGTCCGCGCTCCAGCAGTTCGGTCTGGACGCGGTGCGGCGCGAGCAGTTGTCCACAGAGGTACTGGGGACGGCCCTTGACTGGGTACTCTCCGGTAGTCCCGGCTCCCGTCCGGTGCGGGCCGTACTGCTCGGCAGTGAACTGGACGAGCGTGGGCTGCGTTTCGGACTGGAACGCTCCTACCGGGTGCTCGCGCGGCTCGCTCAGCGCGGCGAGGAGAGGATCGAACTGGTGGAGCGGGCCAACCGTTTCCGCCCCCGGACGTGGGTGTGATTGATGTCCCAGAAGCCCAAGTCGGCGCAGCTGCCGACCTGCCCCAGCTGCGAGGAGCCGCTGGAGTCCGGCGACCTGTTCTGCGGCGCGTGCGGTTACGACCTGTCGGCCGTGCCGCCGCGCCCGGACGACAGGCCCACCCTCGTGATGAACGGCGTGGGACCGACGGAGCCCGATGCCCGGGTGCCCGACGCTCCGGTGGCGGGGGTCGAGTGGCCCACGGTCACCGGGACCGACAGTTCGGGTACACCGGCGCCGCTGCATCTGCCGGAAGAACTGCTCGGCCTGGAGTCGAGCGGCTCGCGGATGCCCGCCCATCCCGGTGATTTCGAGCTGCCCGCGCCCGGGGCCGTGGTCCGGGACAGCTCGGCGCGCGACTACGCGAACCAGGAGAGCACGGGCCGGGAGAGCCGGGATCCGGGGAGCACGGGCCAGGAGAGCGTCGGCCCGGAGAGCGTCGGTCAGGAGAGCCCGAACCGGGACGCCGCCGATCCGCGCACCGCGGACCCCGGCGCCGCGCTCCCGTCCGGCGGCAAGCTCTGTGTCGCCTGCCGGGCCGGACGGGTCGACACGGACGGCTACTGCGAGAACTGCGGACACGCCCAGCCGCGCGAACGCGACCATGTGGAGCAGGAGTTGGGCGCGGTTGCGGCCGTCAGCGACCGCGGGCTGCGTCATCACCGCAACGAGGACGCGTTCGCCGTGTCGTCGGCCGCCCTGCCGGACGGCTCCCCCGCCGTCGTCGCGGTCGTCTGCGACGGTGTGTCGTCCGCGACCCGCCCCGACGAGGCCTCGGCCGCGGCGGCCGCGGCTGCGAACGAGTCCCTGCTGGCCGCGCTGGAGCGCGGTACGCATCCGCAGCAGTCGATGCACGAGGCGATCGTGGCGGCGGCCGAGGCGGTCAACGCCCTCGCCACGTCCCCGGGCGGCGGCATGGAGCACGACCCGCACCGCCATCAGAACGCCCCCGCGTGCACCATCGTCGGCGCGGTGGTCGCGAACGGTCTGCTGGTCGTCGGCTGGATCGGCGACAGCCGGGCGTACTGGATCCCGGACGACCGCGGCGGCCCGCCCGCCCGGCTCACCGAGGACGACTCCTGGGCCGCGCAGATGGTCGCGGCGGGTCTGATGAACGAGACGGAGGCGTACGCGGACGCCCGCGCCCACGCCATCACCGGCTGGCTCGGCGCCGACGCGTACGAACTGGAGCCGCACACCGCCTCGTTCAAGCCGGACCGCCCCGGTGTGGTGGTGGTCTGCACGGACGGTCTGTGGAACTACGCGGAGGGCGCCGACGAGATGGCCAGGGCCCTGCCGGCCGACGCGGCGCGACGGCCGCTGCACGCCGCCCAGGTACTGGTCGGACACGCGCTCGACGGTGGGGGCCACGACAACGTAACAGTGGCGGTGCTGCCGTTCGCCCTGCCACCCCAAGGGGCAGGATCCGCCTACAACTCGGCGTGAGTCCCGCTCTGCCCACTCTCGATCACACATGCCCCTGAACTGACTGATTATTGATCAATTGAAGACCTTTTACTGCCCCTTTCACTGACTTGTCTCTGCTGTGTGGAGCGTCAAGGAGCCGATACAGATGGCGAACTTCTCCAAGTCGAACGTGCCGCAGTTCTCCGTCGACGTGTACCAGAACGAATACCTGCCGGAAGGCGGGCGCGAGGTCAACGCGATCGTTACGGTCACCTCGACAGGGGGCGGCACCACCGGTGGAGTGCCACTGCCAGGAGCCTCGTCCGCACCCTCCGCCCTTCCCGGGCACAGCCCGAACGCGGCCGTGGTGATCATGGTCGACTGTTCGGGCTCCATGGACTACCCGCCGACGAAGATGCGCAACGCGCGCGACGCCACGGCCGCCGCCGTCGACACCCTGCGCGACGGCGTCGCCTTCGCGATCGTCGGCGGTACGCATGTGGCGAAGGAGATCTTCCCGGGCAACGGAGGACTCGCGGTCGCCGGCAGACAGACCAGAGCCGAGGCCAAGGAGGCGCTGCGCCGGCTGAGCGCGGGCGGCGGTACGGCCATCGGCACCTGGCTTCGGCTCGCCGACCGGCTGCTGGCCACGGCCGATGTCCCCATCCGGCACGGCATCCTGCTCACCGACGGCCGTAACGAGCACGAGGCGCCGGAGGATCTGAGGGCCGCGCTGGACTCCTGCGCGGGACGGTTCACCTGTGACGCCCGCGGTGTCGGCACGGAC
Source organism: Streptomyces sp. NPDC102274 (assembly GCF_044766385.1). Classification (NCBI taxonomy): domain Bacteria; kingdom Bacillati; phylum Actinomycetota; class Actinomycetes; order Kitasatosporales; family Streptomycetaceae; genus Streptomyces; species Streptomyces sp. NPDC102274. The sequence goes on from NZ_JBIWLW010000005.1 coordinate 402,129, forward strand.
TGGGAGGTCAAGGAGGTCACGGCCATCGCCTCCGCGCTGCTCGGGACCGCCGACATCGTCGCCGATCCGGCCGGCCTGGCCGCGGACTTCACCAGCATGATGGAGAACGCGATGGGCAAGGAGATCGCGGATGTGGCGCTGCGGCTGTGGACACCCGTCGGCGTGGAGATCGCCTTCGTCAAGCAGGTGGCGCCCACGGTCGAGGAGCTGACCGGCCGGCGCACGGAGGCGGGACCCCGGGCCGGGGACTATCCCACCGGGTCCTGGGGTGACGAATCGCGCGATTACCACGTGTCTGTACGGGTTCCGGAGGCCGGCATCGGCCAGGAGATGCTGGCCGCGCGGGTCTCGCTGATCCTTCCCGCGCCGGGCGGCGGAGCTCCCGAGGTGCTGTCGCAGGGGCTGGTACGGGCGGTATGGACGGACGACATGGCGGCCTCCACCTCGATAAACCCCCAGGTCGCGCACTACACGGGTCAAGCCGAACTGGCGCAAGTCATCCAACAGGGCCTGGATGCGCGCAAGTCGGGCAATTTCGATGGCGCGACCGCGAAACTGGGACGTGCGGTGCAGCTCGCCGCGTCGTCGGGGAACGCCGATACCGCGAAATTGCTTTCGAAGGTGGTGGACGTCGTCGATGCGGCGACAGGTACTGTGCGACTGAAGGCGAAGGTCGCGGACGCGGACGAGATGACCCTCGAAACGCGCTCCACCAAGACCGTTCGCGTCAAGAAGTAACCGCGTAACGAAGCATCCGCGTGGGCGAAGCGTCCACGCGGCGAAGCATCCGCGCAGCGAAGAGCCCGCGGCACGAAGATACAGAGAACATCGGCCTGCGGGCCGGACGAGGAGAGGGGGAAGCGCCGACATGCCGACCTGCCCGAACGGACACCAGTCGGGTTCCGACGACTGGTGCGAGGTCTGCGGCCATCGCATGGCCGGTCCTGGCGCTCCCACGGGTGCCGTACCACCACCGCCTCCCCCGCCGCCGCCCGCGCCCGGCTACGGCTATCCGCCGGGGTCCGGCCCCCATGCCACCGTTCAGGCCGAGCTGTGCCCGCAGTGCCGCACTCCACGCGAGCCGATGGCACCGTTCTGCGAGCAGTGCCGCTGGAACTTCCAGACGAACACGGCGACGTCGTACACCCCGCTGGCCCCGCAGCAGCCGGGCCCCGGAGGCCCTGGCGGCACCGGTGGTCCCATTCCCGGGCTGAACCTGCCGCCGGGCTTCCAGGCCCAGCAGCCACCCCGGCCGCCCGATCCGTACGAGTACCAGAGCTCGCGGCCCTCGCAGCTGAACCGGCCCGCCGAACCGCTGTCGCCCGAGACGTCGCCGCCTCCGCCGCTCTCGCCGCAGAACCCGCACCAGCAGGGACCGCCGCCCCCGCCGCCGTATCAGCAGCAGGGACCGCCGCCCCCGCCCGCCTTCCAGCAGCAGTCCGCCGCCCCGCAGGCGCCCTCGCCGGCGCGGCCGGCCGGTGACGACGACTGGATGCTGCCGCCACCCTCGGGGGCATCGGCCGCGGCCCAGCCCGGGGCTCCGCAGTCGCAGCAGCAGTCGCGGTCGTCGCAGCAGTCGCAGCCGCACGCACAGGCACAGGTGCCCCACCAGCACGACCCGATGCGGCAGTACCAGCAGGCACCGGCCACCTGGACGGCGATCATCGGCCCCGACCGTGAGTACTTCATGGCGATGATGCAGCGCAGCGGCCCCGAGGCCACCGGGCTGAATCTGCCGGCGTACTCCCCCGAGCAGCGTCTGCCGCTGGCCGGGAACCAGGTCTCCATCGGCCGCCGCAGGCACTCCACGGGCGAGTCGCCGGAGATCGACCTGTCCGTCCCGCCGGAGGACCCGGGCGTCTCGCACCAGCACGCGGTCCTGGTCCACCAGCCGGACGGCAGTTGGGCCGTGGTCGACCAGAACTCCACCAACGGCACCACGCTCAACGGCGCCGAGGACCCGATACAGCCCTATGTCCCCGTCCCGCTCAAGGACGGCGACCGGGTGCATGTCGGCGCCTGGACGACGATCACGATTCGTCGCGGCTGACCCCACCCGGGCTGAGGGGCCATACGTACGGCCCCGCCGGGTCGTCCAGCCAGGCCCATTGGCGGCCGCCGGTGAGGGTGACACCGAACCGTGCCCGCTCCGGGCGGCGCTCGCGCTCCCAGAGGGAGAGCGCCTCGTGTGGGTCCAGGCTGCCCGCGGTCAGGGTCAGCAGGAAGCGGAAGAGTTCGTTCTCGCTGGCGCGCCTCGGCAGTCCGCCGAGGGGCCGGCGTGCCAGGGCCGTGCTCCCCGGCACGCCCCGCAGCGGTACGAAGTAGGCGGCGGTGTTCAGGAAGTGCCCCTCCGCGCAGGTGCCGCGCTCTCCTTCACCGCGCCCTCCCCCAGCGCCCTGTGCGCCGTTCCCGTGGTTCCCCTTCCCGACACGGAGGTTGATCAGTCCGGTGGCGAGCGGCGCCAGGATCCGTGCCCCGGGCCGGCACTGCCCCAACCAGGCCGTCGGCACGGACGGCAGCGTGCAGGTCGCGATGATCCGGTCGAACGGAGCGCGCTCCGGGCAGCCGCGCGCCCCGTCGCCGGTGATGACGGCGGGCCGGTAGCCGGCCGTGGCGAGATGGCTGCGGGCGGACTCGGTGATCTCGGGATCGACATCGACGGTGGTGACGAGTTCGTCGCCCAGCCGGTGACAGAGCAGGGCCGCGTTGTAGCCACTGCCCGCGCCGATCTCCAGGACGCGGTCCCCGTCCCGTACATCCAGCTCCGCCAGCATCCGGGCCATCAGCGAGGGCTGGCTGCTGGACGAGATCAGCTCGCCGTCGCGCACCCGGGTCGCGAGCGGCCCGTCCGCGTACGCCCCGCGAAGCCAGCGCCGGCGCCGCACCGGGTCGGGGTCTCCGCTCCACAGCCGGTCGTAGCCACCGGGGCGGCCGACGAAGTAGTACGGCACGAAGAGATGGCGCGGTACCGCCTCGAACGCCGCCCGCCAGGCCGGGTCGTCGAGCGCCCCGGTCATCGCGATCTCCCGGATCAGCCCGGCGCGTGCGTCGGCGACGTCCGCCTCGTCCGGCCCGTACACGTCCTCCCGGTGTGCGCCCATCTCTCCACTGTCCTGGGTGAGCGGCCGGGAAGCGAGTGGGCCTTGGCATCTGCGCGCCAGAATCGGACAGGCCCCGGGAGCCGGGAGCCGGTCCTAGGCCTGAGGTCCTCCGCCGGTCCGTCTGAGACCATGGACAGGTGAACGAGATTCCGCGGGGCACGCTTCAGGAGCAGACCTTCTACGAGCAGGTCGGCGGCGAGGAGACCTTCCGGCGCCTGGTCCACCTGTTCTACCAGGGGGTGGCCGAGGATCCGCTGCTGCGGCCGATGTACCCCGAGGAGGATCTGGGCCCCGCCGAGGAGCGGCTCGCGCTCTTCCTGATGCAGTACTGGGGCGGTCCCCGCACCTACAGCGACAACCGTGGGCACCCCCGGCTGCGGATGCGCCACGCACCGTTCACGGTGGACAGCGCCGCGCACGACGCCTGGCTCAAGCACATGCGGGTGGCCGTCGAGGAGCTGGGGCTCTCGGAGGCGCACCAGCGGCAGCTGTGGGACTACCTCACCTACGCCGCCGCCTCGATGGTGAACACCGCGGGCTGATCCCTCCCCCGATCCCCCCGCCCGCTTCTGCCACTCCCGGTCGGACCGGGGGCGGTCCCGTTCAGACCGGGGTGACCGTCAGGCCGCCGATCCCCGCGCGCCGTACCGCGATCGAGCCGTACGGCGTGCGGAGCCGGAGCCAGCTGCCCGACTCCAGCAGCGCCACCGGCTGTTCCTCGACGGGCGCGGCGGCCGGCACCATGGCGCGGACCGTCCGCAGGAACCCCAGCGACTGCGCGGCGTGCACGGCCCGCAGCGGCAGATGGGTGTCTCCGAGGGTCCGGGACCAGATCTCCCGGCCGATCCGGTCGCGTTCCGCACGGGTCCTGTCGCCGGGCGTCAACCGCTCGTCGCGGGAACGGAATTCGGCGACCGCGACGGCCAGCGCACGGAGTATGGCGTCCGTTCCCGGCAGCCCCGGCACCTGCCGCCAGCCGCCACGCGGTGGCAGCACCCCGGCCCACGGCGGACCGGTGACGGCCGCCGGGACGACCGCGCTGCCCGCCGCTTCATCGATCGTTTCGAGGAGTTCCCCGGCGGAGACGGTGACATCGAGCGCGTACGGCGCGGCGAGCCTGGCCGTACGGATGGCGAGCACCTCGAAGGACGCCGGCCGGCCGAACACAGCGAGCGTGCCGCCCCCGGCCTGGAGCCGTACCGCGGCGGCGCGGTCGTAGTGGATCAGCCGGGCGAGGAAGGCGCCGAGATCGGCCGCCTCCCGCGCGTCGGCGAACTCCACCCTCTGCTCGGGCGCCGTCATACCGCGAGCGCGTCCTTGTCCTCGGCGTCCTGGGCGTCTTCGGCGTCTTGGACGTCGTGGGCACCTTGGGCGCTCTTGCTCGTGCAGGTGCCGGTGTCGGCGTCAGCGTCGTCGAGGTACTTCAGGAGATGCGTCCTCTCCTCCTCGGTGATCCGCCGGGGCCGCCCGGCCGCCAGGTCGTACGGCACGACGACCGTCGAGGCCCGTACGTACACCTGGCCCTCGTCCTTGATCTCGTACTCGATCGTCAGCGACGCGGCATTGATCTTCGTCACCCACGACTCGATGGTCACCGGCTCGTGCCGGTGGACCAGCGGTCGCTTGTAGTCGATCTCGTGCCGGGCCACCACGGACCCGCCGGAGAAGGACGGCGAGCCGTCCCCCGGCGCCAGCCGGAACATGAAGTCGATCCGCGCCTCCTCCAGATAACTGATGAAGACCGCGTTGTTGACGTGCCCGAAGGCGTCCATGTCCGACCAGCGCAGCGGGCAGCTGTAGTAGTGGCGGGCCATCTCAGTCTCGCGTCAGCTTCCGGTAGGTGGCGCGGTGCGGACGGGCGGCATCCGCGCCGAGCCGCTCGATCTTGTTCTTCTCGTACGACTCGAAG
>NZ_JBIWLW010000006.1:0-206931 GCF_044766385.1 Streptomyces sp. NPDC102274
GGCCTCGTCGCCGCCGGCTTCGGCGGCCACAGCGAGTTCGCGGCGGAGGTTGTCGACATACGGCGTGAGGTCCATGACGTCATAGTGGCACCATCATGGCGCCATATGCAAGTCCGGATGGCACCTCGCATGGGGCGAGCTCAGGAACGGCCGCCCTACCTGCGGAAACGCGAAGAGGGCACCCCGAGTCAGAATGGCACCACGCGTGTTCATGCCCTTCCGGGAGCGCGGAATAGCACTGAGCAGCACCGGGCGACACCGGATGGCGCCGAGCGACACCAGATAGCGCCAAGTGGTGCCGCCCGGCGTCATGTGACGCCATGCGATGTCGCGAGGAGGTGACCCGGCCTCGCCTCACGGTCCGCCTCCGGACCCAGCCCACCCGAGGCGGCACCGTCACCCGGACACACACGGCCGGTCGGGGGGCAGAGCGGGGCTCGCGGGAAAAAGCGCAGCCGGCCGGAGCTGGGCGCTCCGGCCGGTGCGGGGGGCCTCTCGCGGAGGGGGACCGAGGGTCAAGCCCTCCGCTTCAGGGGCCTGTTCAGTTGAGGACGACCACATCCGTGCGGATACGGAGCGGGCTGTTCCAGGCAATGTTGATCTTGACCGTCACGATTCCGGAGCCGGGGGCGATCCCCGTCACCGTGATGGGGGCGGCCCCGATGAACCGGACACCGTTGGCGTCGACCTCGGAGGCCGTGATGACGACCGTCGAGTTCGGGTTGATGACATTCCAGGTGACGGGGAAGTTGACCCAGCCGTTGTACGCGCCCCAGACGACCCAGCCTCGCCACAGATCGGCGACATTGCCGCCGGTCACCGCGAGCCCGTCGGTCTGGGCCGCCAGCTCTACATTGGTTTCCGGCGCGTTGGATGTGGACACAGCGGTCCCCTCTCTCATTCTGAGCGGGCCCGGGATGTCGATCGGATCGTCCGACCGAGAGAGTCCGTCGCTCTCAGTGTCCGGTCGGTCACATGCCGCTACAACCCCTCGTAAGGGTGAACTCGCCCAGCTCGCACGCGTCCTGACGGACAGTCCCGTCGCAGGGTGATAACGGTCTCCGGCCCCGGTGGACGTTGGAGGAACGCCCACCGAGGCCGGAGCCTTCACCGTACCGTTCTACTCGGTGGCGATCGCGTTCAGCACATTCATCCGACCGGCCCGGAAGGCCGGGACCAGCGCGGCGAAGAGTCCGACGAAAGCCGAGGCCACGAAGACCGTCAGGATCGTCGGCCACGGTATCTCCAGGACGCCGAGCCCCTCCAGGGCCAGCAGCTTCTGGGCCGACGTGCCCCAGCCCATGCCGAGCCCGAGTCCGAGCAGGGCGCCGAAGAGGGCGATGACCACCGACTCCAGCCGGATCATGCGGCGCAGTTGGCGACGGGAGAGCCCGATCGCCCGCAGCAGACCGATCTCACGGGTCCGCTCCACCACCGACAGCGCCAGAGTGTTCACCACGCCCAGCACCGCGACGATGATCGCGAGGGCCAGCAGGCCGTAGACGATATTGAGGAGTTGGCCTATCTGGTCCTTCAAGTCCTGCTTGAAGTCGGTCTGGTTCTGCACCTTGTACTGCGGGTAGGCCGCGAGCGAGTCCTTGAGGGCCGCGTACGCCTCCTTCTCCTTGCCCTCCTCGGCCGCCGCGAACATGATCAAGTTCTTGGGCATCTTGTCGGCCGGCACATACCGCTGGGCGGTGGTGATGTTGGTGTACATCGCGCCCTTGTCGACATTCGTGTCGTCCGAGGTGATCGCCGCGACCGTCAGCTCGGCGCTCTTCCCGCCCGGGAAAACGACCGACATCCGGTCACCGACCTTGACGCCGTGCTTCGTGGCGTAGTCGTCGCCCACCGACATCGCGTCCTTGCCATACGCGGCGGACAGCTCCCCCGCGACGGTCTCGCGGCGCAGATCCTCGGCATAGGTCGGGTCGGCGGCGACGATGCCGTCGGACTCCGTCTTTCCGTCCGGGGCGGTCAGCTTGACATCGACCCACTTGTACTCGGTGACATGCGCGATGTCCGGCGCCTTCTCCAGGGCCGCCTGGGCCTGCGGCATGATCGGCTGGCCGTTGTCGGACTGGACGATGAAGTCCGCGCCGACCGACTTGTCCAACTCGTCGGTCGCGGAGGCGACCATCGAGGACCCGACCACCGACAGACAGGCCACCAGCGCGAGCCCGATCATCAGCGCGGCGCCCGTCGCTCCCGTACGCCGTGGATTGCGCAGCGCGTTGCGCTCGGCCATCCGGCCGACCGGGCCGAACATCCGCAGCACGACCGCGCTGAGCACCCGGACCAGACCGCCGGCGAGCAGCGGACCGATCACGACGAACCCGATCAGCGTGCAGACCACGCCCGCCCCGAGGAAGACCGAGCCCTCAGCGGCCTCGTCGGCCCGCGTCGATATGAGGAGCGCGGCACCGCCCGCCCCGGTGAGCACCAGACCGATGGCCGCCCTGATCCATCCGGCCCGGCCGTCGGCGGGTGTGCCCGCGTCGCGCAGGGCCGCCATCGGGGAGATCTTCCCGGCCCGACGGGCGGGAACGTAGGCGGAGACGACGGTGACGACGACACCGAGCACCAGCCCGATCACCGGCGTCGTCCACTTCACCGTCAGATCTTCGGTGGACAGATCCATGCCCATGGAGGACATGAGCTTCATCAGACCGACGGCGAGCCCCACCCCGGCGGCGACACCGGCGATCGAGCCGAAGACCCCGAGCAGCACGGCCTCCAGCAGCACCGAGCGGTTGACCTGCTTACGGCTGGAGCCGAGGGCCCGCATCAAACCGATCTCGCGGGTCCGCTGCGCGACCAGCATCGAGAACGTGTTGACGATCAGGAAGATACCGACGAGGAAGGCGATCCCGGCGAAGCCGAGCATCGCGTACTTCATCACATCGAGGAAGGAGCCGACATCCGCGCGGTTCGCGTCCGCGGCTTCCTGCTGCGTCTGCAGCTTGTACGCGCCGCCGTCGAGGGCTGCCGCCACGTCCCGCTTCAGCCGGCTGTCGCTGACCCCCTCGGCCGCGGTGACATTGACATGGGTGAACCGCCCGGTATCCCCGAGCAGTTCACGCTGGGAGGTCGCCGTGTCGAAGAAGATGACCGCCGCACCGGGGTTGGTGACGGTGAACGTGGCGATACCGGAGATCCTCGCCCGGAAGTCACCCGTGACCGCGATGGTGCGCAGCTCGTCGCCCATCGCGAGGTGGTGCTTCTCGGCGGTGTCGGCGTCGACCATCACCTCGGTGGGCCCGCGCGGCGCGTGGCCCGAGGTGATCTCCATCGAACGGAGGTCGTTACGTGACCAGTTGCCGGCGATCGTCGGCGCGCCGCTGCTCGCGCCCACGTTCTTGTTGTCGGCGTCCACGACGGTCACGCTCATGCTGCTGACCGCGCCCTCGGCGGACCTCACTCCGTCCGCCGCCCTCACCGTCTCGACGACCGAGGCGGGCAGCGACTCGGGCCTGCCGGTCTGGGACGTCTCGTCCGCGCCCTTGGCGGCCTTGGGACTGACCGTGACATCCGAGGACGTCGCGGCGAAGAGCTTGTCGAACGTCGTGTTCATCGTGTCCGTGAACACGAGCGTGCCGCTGACGAACGCCACCGACAGCAGGACGGCGACGGCGGAGAGCGCCATCCGCCCCTTGTGCGCGAAGAAGTTGCGCATGGAGGTCCTGAACACGGTCACGACGTACGCCCCCGGGCATCGAAGTCCTTCATGCGGTCGAGCACGGCGTCGGCCGTCGGACGGAACATCTCGTCCACGATCCGGCCGTCCGCGAGATACAGCACCCGGTCCGCGTACGACGCCGCGACCGGGTCGTGCGTCACCATCACGATCGTCTGGCCCAGCTCGTCGACCGACCGGCGCAGGAAGCCCAGCACCTCGGCGCCTGCGCGCGAGTCCAGGTTCCCGGTCGGCTCGTCACCGAAGATGATCTCGGGCCGGGCGGCGAGCGCCCTGGCCACCGCGACCCGCTGCTGCTGACCGCCCGACAGCTGGGTCGGCCGGTGCGAGAGCCTGTCGGCGAGGCCCACGGTCTCCACGACCCGCCGGAGCCACGGGCCGTCCGGCTTACGGCCCGCGATGTCCATGGGCAGCGTGATGTTCTCCAGCGCGTTGAGCGTCGGCAGCAGGTTGAACGCCTGGAAGATGAAGCCGATCCGGTCCCGGCGCAGCTGGGTGAGCCGCTTGTCCTTCAGCTTCGTGATCTCGGTCTCGTCCAGATGGATCTCACCCGAGGTCACCGTGTCAAGACCCGCGAGGCAGTGCATCAGCGTCGACTTGCCGGAGCCGGACGGGCCCATGATCGCGGTGAACTGACCTCGGTCGATGTCCACATCGACATGATCGAGCGCCACGACCCGGGTCTCCCCCGCGCCGTACGCCTTGACGACCTGCCGCGCTCGCGCCGCGACGGCCGTACGCCCTCCAGTACCCCCGTGCCTGGGAATGGTCACAGCCGTTGTCACGGTAAGTCTCCTATATCGCTGGATACACCGACGTGCCGATCAGGTGCTGTTCCGAGTCTGCTGATTCCGGGGCCCCGGCGCGCTGGTGCACAGCGCAGTCTTCGCCTGGGGTTTTCCCCACCCCCCTGCTGCGGTGGGCCCCCTTCGCCGGCCCTCGCCGCGGTAGGACCAACGTAAAGAACCAGCCACCGCGCCCTCATCCTCCGAAGGGACGAACGCCCCCCGGCCAGAAGTAAGGAGGAGCCCCTAGGGGGCTCCATCCCCACTTGGAGCGGAGGGTGGGTGAAGGGGTGGAGTGCGGGCCCCCTCCCCCGGGAGAGACCCGGGTGAGAGGGTGTTCCCCGGAGATACATGCATAGGGAAGGGATCTTGTGAGCGGCGCCGGCGGAAGTACCGAGGACTCCGGACGTACGGAAGCGATACCCGAAGCCCGGGCCACGGCCCCGCCGGCCGGGCCGGGACCCGCGCCCGCACCGCCGACGCCGGAGCTACCGTCCGCACCGCCGACACCCGCCCCGGCGGCGGCGGAGCCACCCCCGACGGCCGCGCCGTCCGGCAAGAGCGGCCGGGCGCGCGGTCGCGGCCCCGTCGTCGCCGCCCTGATGCTCGGCATGGCGCTCGCCGCGCTCGACGGCACCATCGTCTCCACGGCCGTCCCGCAGATCGTCGCCGACCTCGGCGGATTCTCCGTCTTCTCGTGGCTGTTCTCCGGCTATCTGCTCGCCGTGACGGTCACCCTGCCCGTGTACGGAAAGCTCTCCGACACCTTCGGCCGCAAGCCCGTCCTGATCGCGGGCATCATCCTCTTCCTCATCGGCTCACTGCTCTGCGCCACCGCCTGGAACATGGCCTCCCTGATCGCCTTCCGCGTCGTCCAGGGGCTCGGCGGCGGCGCGCTCCAGGGCACGGTCCAGGTCATCGCCGCCGACCTCTACCCCCTCAAGGAACGCCCCAAGATCCAGGCGAAACTGTCCACGGTCTGGGCCACCTCGTCCATCGCCGGCCCCGCTCTCGGCGGACTGCTCGCCGGATACGCGGACTGGCGCTGGATCTTCATGATCAATCTGCCGGTGGGCGCGCTCGCGCTCTGGCTCGTCATCAAGTACCTGCGGGAACCGAACCGGGCCACCTCCGCCAAGAGCGCGGACGCGGCCACGGACCGGGCGCCGCGCCACCGCGTCGACTGGGCGGGCGCGCTGGCCGTCTTCGCCACCGGAGCCCTGCTGGTCACCGCCCTCGTCCAGGGCGGCGTCGCCTGGCCCTGGGTCTCCGCGCCGTCGTTCGCCTTCTTCGGCGGCAGCGCGGTCCTCGCCGCCCTCACCGTCGTCATCGAACGCCGCGCCACGAACCCGATCATCCCGGGCTGGGTCTGGCGCCGCCGTACCATCGCGGCCGTCAACCTCGCCCTCGGCGCCCTCGGCCTGCTGATGGTCGCCCCGACCGTCTTCCTCCCCACATACGCGCAGTCCGTGCTCGGACTCGGCCCGATAGCCGCCGGCTTCGTCCTCTCCGCCATGACGCTGAGCTGGCCCATCAGCGCGGCGCTCTCCAGCCGCGTCTACAACCGCATCGGCTTCCGGCTGACGGCCGTCACCGGGATCTCCCTCGCCCTGCTGGTACTGCTCGCCTTCCCGCTCCTCCCCTATCCCGGCCAGGCCTGGCAACCCGCGCTGATCATGCTGCTGCTGGGTGCCGCACTGGGGATCTTCCAGCTTCCCCTGATCATCGGGGTCCAGTCGACCGTGGGCTGGTCGGAACGGGGGACGGCCACCGCGTCCATACTGTTCTGCCGCCAGGTCGGCCAGAGCGTGGGCGCCGCCCTGTTCGGGGCGGTGGCCAACGGTGTCCTGGCCGCCCGCCTCACCAACGCCCCCACCCCCGGACTCCCCGACGACCTCGACTCCGTCTCCAAAGCCCTGGAGAACCCGGCCACGCTCACCGAGGAGGCGGCGGACTATCTGCGCCGGGCGATGGACTCCGCGGTGGAGTACGTCTTCCTGGGCGCGGCGGGAGCGGCCGCCGTCTCCCTGCTGGTGCTCATCTTCGTGGCCCCACGGCGGTTCCCCGTGCTCAAGGATCCCGAATAACCCTCGTCACCCCTCCGCGTTCACTCCTCCGCGTCCCACCTCCACGTCACTCCTCCGCGTCCCACCTCCACGTCACTCCTCCGCGTCCCACCTCCACGTCACTCCTCCGTGTCTCCCCTCCACGTCACTCCTCCGCGTCCCACCTCCACGTCACTCCTCCGTGTCTCCCCTCCACGTCACTCCTCCGTGTCTCCCCTCCACGTCACTCCTCCGCCGGCAGGCGCCCCGTGAGCGCCGCCAGGGAGTTCCGTACGTGCGCCATGTGCGCCTGCATCTCCTCGCGGATCTCCGCGTGTTCCCGCAGCAGCCGCTCGGTCTCGCGTGCCACGCCGTCCGCGTCCGCGCGCGCCCGTGCGAGCAGTTCCTCGGCCCGCGCCGCAGCGTCCTCCTGGCCGTGCCGGGCCTGTTCGCCCGCCTCGGAGAAGGCGCGCTGCGCCGCCACCAGCTGAAGGTGGGCGTACGCCGTGAGTTCGTCATGCTGGACCAGCGACGTGGCTTCCCGGTCGGCGAATTCGCGCTCCGCCGCTGCCAGTTCCTCGCCCTGCTTCTCCTCCTGTTCGGCGATCACATGCTCGGTACGCCGACGCACCTCCTTCAGCGCGGCGATCACTTCCGCACGGTGCGCCGTGACCTCGCGCCGCGCCTCGGCCCGCGTCGCCTCGGCCGCGCCCTTGGCGGCGCGCAGGACCTGCTCGGCGTACGCCTCCGCCTCCGCCCGTACGGTGTCGGCCCGTTGACGCGCCGCCTCGCGCACCCGCTCGGCCGCCACACGTGCCGTGTCCACGACCGTCCGGGTCTCCTCGCGCACCTCGGCCCGTACCGTCTCCTCCTCCTGACGCGCCAGGGCCAGGATCTGCTGGGCACGGCGGCCGAGTTTCTCGTACGTCTGCGGCGGCAGCGCCGCCACCCGCTCGCGGAGCAACTCCGCCTCGCCCTCCATCTCCTTCGCGAGGACGGTGAGCCGCGCCACGCGTTCCCAGGCGTCGTCACGGTCCCGGAACAGCGCCGTGACCTCCCGCTCGACCTGCTCGGGGCGGTAGCCACGGCCACGTACAGGCACGAAGCCATGAGCCGACAACGGTGCGGCAACCATCCTTGAAGCCCCTCTCCGACACAGACACAGACACAGAACGCCATCCGGCACAATCCTGCTGGAGCGAGCCGAAGTGCCCATAACACGACACTCCGCCCGACCGTCCCGGTCAAGGATGCGGCATCAACCCCGAAAAAGGCGGAAACGCGGAAACCCGGAAAAAGCGGAACGGCCGGAGCGCCCCCCCGCATGTCGCGGTGGGCGCCCCGGCCGTCCGTCAGGCCACGGCGTTCAGAACGTCAGAGAAGTCCGTCCCACATCTGCTCGAGCAGCACCGACCACCAGTTCTCCGGCGACGACAGCGCCGCCGGGTCCAGCGCCGAGAGCTGCGCCTGGAAGTCGACGGTCCAACGACCCGCCTGCTCCGGGTTGAGATGGATCCTCAGCCGCCACATCCGGCCGAGCAACGCCATCGAGCGTGTGAACTCAGGCAGTCCGGTGTTGACGAACTGCGCAGGCACCGGCTGCCCGCCGGGCCCCGCCTCGACCGGTACGGCCATGATGTGCGCCGTGCCGTACTGGACACACAGCGCGCGGCCGAAGTCCGTGCCCATCACCAGATAGGACCCGGCGTCCGCGGCCGGCCGCACCTGCCGCTGCGCGGCCAGTTCGGCCAGCGTCGGCACCACCGGCTGGGCGGGCTGCGCCCAGAAGAACGGCCCGAAGTCGGCCGGCAGACCCGCCCAGACCAGCGTGCGCGCCACGATCTCCGGCACGCCCTGACGGGACACCGCCCGCTGGTCGAACCGGCAGATGCCCTGTGGACCGAACGCGCCGAGCAGTTCCTGCGCGACCCCCTCGGGCGGGATCGGCGGCGCGGTCGGCAGCTGCGGCAGCGGAGCGCGCACCGGCGCGGGCCGGGCGGGACCGTCCGCGACCTGGTGCAACTCACCCTGGTGGGTGAGCAGATGCTGCATACCCTGTTGCCTGCTGGCGTGGTCCTGGCCGTACGGGGCGACGCTGGTGATCCGTACCTGCGGCCAGGTCTCCCGGATCATCCGGGCGCAGTAGCCGCCGGGCAGCTCGCAGGACTCCAGCTCCGTGTGGAGTTCGAGCACCTGCTGCGGCGGCACGTTCATGGCGCGCAGCTCGTGCAGGATCTGCCACTCCGGGTGCGGGGTGCCCGGCGCGGAGCGGCGGATGAGCTGGGCCTCGGAACCGTCGGGCGCGCGGTAGCGCAGCACGGCCTGATAGCCGGGGCCGACGGTGGGCACACCGGACGGCTGCTGCGGATAGCCGTACGCCGGGGGCTGAGCGTGCGGGGCCGAGGGCGGTACGGGACCGCCGGGGCCGGGACCCGCGGGTACGGGACCACCGGGGCCGGGGGGACCACCGGGGCCGGGGCCGGGGCCCCCTGGGGGCATGCCGGGAGGCATGCCCGGCGGACCAGGCGGGTTGGGCGGACCGGGCGGGTTGGGCGGCTGCGGGCCCGTCTGCCCCGCGCCCGCGAGCATGGTCGCCGCGTGGTGCACCCCGCCCGGAGGCGTACCGGGAACCCCGGGCGCACCAGGCGGTTGCGGAGCACCTGGAGGCGTTCCCGGGGCACCCGGTGGCCGTGGCGGCTGCGGCGGCCGGCCGGCCTGGCCCGGGTCCGCGAACACCGTCGCCGCGTGATGCACCCCACCCGGAGGCGTACCGGGAACCCCGGGCGCACCAGGCGCACCAGGCGGACCAGGAGGCTGCGGAGCACCAGGCGCGCCCGGAGGGCCCGGAGGCCGTGGCCCGTTCGAGCCGGCTCCGCCGAGGCTCGGGGCCAGCTGCGTGGGCAGATAGCCACCCGCCGGGACACCGGGCGTGCCGGGACCCGACGGCGGCGGGGTCGCACCCGGCGGACGCGCCCCGGGGACACCGGGCGCACTCGGCGGCGGCGGAGTCGTCGCACCACCACCGCGCGCACCACGCGGCCGTACGGTCGCCTTGCTGGTCGCGGCATCGGCGATGTCGCCGGCCCCCGCACCCGCACCCGGTCCCGGTCCTGCCCCGGACCCGGACGCCGAATCGGCACCCGAACCGGGTCCCGCGGATCCCCCGGGCACCGGCCCCGGAGCCCGTCCCGCCGGCCCGGGAGCGATCGCCGTAGGCGGCAACTGGCTGCCGCCCGACATCAGCGCGGTCGGCGCCTCGGCGGCCACGACCGGCGGCGGTGTGTCCTCGTCGTCCGCCCCCGAGAGCGGCGGCGCGAAGACGGTCGCGGGCAGCGGTACGGACCCGTCCTCCGGCGAAACGGACGAGCCGTTGGTGTCGGTCCCGGCCCAGGGCGTGGCCCCGGTCGGCACACCCGGCGTCGAGGCGGGCACCCCGTCATTGGAGGTGGGCTCGTACCCACCGGACCAGGCGGAGCTGCCCTGCGAGGCATTGCCGCCCCCGAGCGACCCACCCGTCGGCGACCCACTCGTACTCGAAGCAGCGGGAGCGGGCGTAGGAGCAGACGAAGGTGGAACCGAAGGCGAGGACGGAGCCTCCGGCGTCCGCCCGTCCGGAATCCCCAGCTTGTCCGCCGCGTCCTGGAGCCACTCCGGCGGGCTCAACAGGAACGACGTCTGGTTCAGATCGATACGCTGCGGCGTCTCGGGAGCGGCCGGCACCGCCTCCGGCACCCCGTACTCCTCCTCGTACCGGCGGATCACCTCACCCACCGGCAGCCCCGGCCACAGCGTCGCCTCACCGCTGTCCCTGGCGATGACCAGCCGCTGCCGGCCCCCGTCCGATGTCGGACCGCCCTCGCGGTCCTCCGCCCACACCACGAAACCCAGCTCGAACTCCCGTACCCGCACCTCACGATGCTGATAGCCGGGCAGATCGGCGTTGACCCACTCTTCAGCGCGCTCCTGCGCCTGCGCGAAGGTCACCATCGCGCTCACCCCTCCGCCGGGACGGCGCGCGCGAAGCCGCCGTCCACCATCAGGTTCGCCACGGTCTCCAGCTCCGGCGGATTGCCCGCCAGCCGCAGCAGGAAGGCGTCGAAGTCGTCACCGCAGGGCAGCAACAGCCGCTCCACACGCTCCCCCACGCTCCAGCCGTCCTGGTCCCTGGCGTCGTCGTACGCGCAGAACCAGACAGAACCGACCCGGTCGCCCCTGACCTTGACCGCCAGAATGCCGCCCTGAACAAAAGCGACGGCCAGATAATCCTTGGTCAGATGGTCCCGCAGGCACTTGTTGACGTACACCAGATCATTGACCGCGGCCACGTCCCGCACCGTCAGGAACGGCTGGTCCACCAGCAGTCCCAGCTCCGCGTCGAGCGCCGCGCCCACCGGCGCGCAGCCGCCCGCCGCCTTCAGGAACGAGCGGTACGCACCCGGCAGCCGGTAACCGAGATCCTCCTCCACCCCCAGCAACTGCTGCTCGCTGACCGGCAACGAGCCCTTCGGCAGCCCGAAATGGGCCGGCCTGGTCTCCTGGAGAGGACGCGTCCCCCGCTTGCCGTGGTCCACGCGCGCCTTCGCCAGACCACCGTGATGGCGCAGCAGCGCCTTCACCTCGACCGGTACCAGCACCATCCGGCGCGAGGCCGGCAGATGATGCCACGTCCAGCCGTGCGGTGTGGCCACCGACGGGATCGTGTCCCACAGTTCATGCCCCGCGGCGGCCAGCGCGGCATTGGCCGACACATAGTCCGTGAGCCGTAGCTCGTCCACGCCGAACCCCTCGGGGGGCTCGGCTATCTCCGCGGCGGCACGCGCGTACGGCGAGAAGTCCGGATAGCCGTCGTCATCCACCCGCACACCTCTGGGGTGACGGGAGGCCCGGACCGGATCCGGGAAATGCACGACCTGCCCGGCGTAGGCCGCGTTCGGTGGCGCGGCTTGCTGCCCGAGCCGACCTGTCGTCATGGCGGTTGCCCCCTGCTGCGCTTCCGGCTGGTTCCACAGCCCTGGTTGCAGGACAGCCTATGCGGTGGTGCAAGAGGGGATCCGACGCTCCTCCCCCGGCCGTATCCCCGGTCCCGGCGCCCTGCCCGACTCCCTGCTCGCCCCCCCTGCCCCGCCCCCGCCCCGCGCTTGTCCCGTACGCCGATCGGGCGTACTCCGACGAGACCGGCCGACCCCGTAACCAACGGTCACGCAGGTGTGACCCAGTGCCCACGCCACGCCACGATCCACGCCCCAGCTTCCCGACAGCGCGCCGCATTTGGCAGGCTGTGTAGACAAACAGGGGCGTGACAGCGGGAAAACGGGGGCGTGAACGAGCGGCTGCCCGGCCGCCGGCACCGGGAGGGGACAGCACATGCACACCGCACCAACCGACGCGTCCGGGGACCCACGCCTCAGCTGGAGCAGCACCGAACCACACCGTCCACCGGTGCTCCACCGGCGCAGGGACGGCATCCTGCCCGCCGTCGCCGCCGCGCTCTCCGTCCGCGGCCAGACCCTCACCTGCACCGCGGGCAAGGCCGACCAGCCACCCGTACTCCACCCTCTCGTACAGGACTTCCTCGACACCCTCACCAGCGGCCAGCGCGAACGGTTCACCGGCCGCTGCCCCGAGGCGATCCTGCTCTCCCGCCATCTGGCCGCCGCCGAAGAGGGACGCTCCAAACGGGCCAGACGAAAACCCCTGTCCCACAGCGAGGCACGCCGCTCCCTCAAACACGCCAAGCTGACCGCCCGCCGCATCCGTGAGGACGGCGACCCGCAGCACGGCCGCTACGCCCCGCCCTGCCGCTCCTGCGCGCCGCTCCTCGCCCACTTCGGCGTACGGCCCGTCGACCCCACCGAGAACGGCTGAGCATGCGCGACCCGTACCCCACCCGCTTCCCCGTCCCCGTCGACGCCGCGCTGCGCGAGGCCGGCTGGCAGCCAGGACGCTGGGACATAAGGCAGGCCGAGGAGTGGGCCGACGCCCTGCGCGCGTACACCACACCCGCCGGCCACCGGCACGCCGTCTTCCCCGCCGCCGTCGAGGTCTGGGCGGAATTCGGCGGACTGCGCGTCGTCGCGCCCGGCCCCGGCCGGCAGATCGCCCCCGCCGTCGTACGGATCGACCCCATGGCGGGCATCCACCTCGCCCGTACACTCGCCGACCTCGGCCGCTCCCTGGACACGGAGATCAGCCCGCTCGGCGAGGAGGGCGACGGACAGGCCATCCTCGCGATCGACAGCACGGGCCGCGTCTTCAGCATCGACCACACCGGCGACTGGTACCTGGGACCGGACCTCGACCGGGCGCTCGGCACACTGCTCACGGGCCTGGAACCGGCGCGCCTGACCTCAGGGTGACAGCCAGGTCCTGTCCGGCCGGACAGGACCCAGGTCCTACACATAGCCAGGTCCCGCACAGAGGTGGAGCGGCGGCCGGCGGCGTTGCTCGTCAGGCGGCCCGGCGATGCGGCAGCACCGCCGACACGCGGAAACCCCCCGCGTCCGTCTCCCCCGAGACGAACACCCCGCCCAGCGCCGTCACCCGCTCCCGCATCCCCAGCAGACCATTACCGCCGCTCGGCAGCCCCACATCCCCCGCGCCACCGTCCGAAGGCCCGTTCTCCACCTGCATCGCGACCTCCTCCTCGCGGTGCGCCAGCCGGACCATCACCTTCGAGCCCGCCGCGTGCTTCAACACGTTCGTCAGCGCCTCCTGCACCACGCGGTACGCCGTCTGCTCCACCTCGGGCGCGTACGTACGGGACTCGCCCTGCACCGTCAGCTCCACGACCATCCCCGTGTCCCGGGACTCCCCGACCAGCACCTCGATGTCCCCCATACCCGGACCGTCCTCCGCCGCGGCCGCCGCGGCAGCCGCCGCGGCGGCGCCCACAGCCGCCAGCGGCACCGCCGCCGGAGCGTTCGCCGACACCGCGTCCGACGCCTGGCGCGCGGCCACCTGCTCCCCGGCCCGCAGCACCCCGAGCATCTCCCGCAGCTCCGTGAGCGCCTGCCGCCCCATGTCCCCCACCAGCGCGGCGTTCTTCACCGCCTTCGGCGGATCCTTCAGCGCCACCGCCTGGAGCGCCGCCGCGTGCACCACCATCAGACTCACCCGGTGCGCGACGACGTCATGCATCTCACGCGCGATCCGCGTCCGCTCCTCCGTACGCGCCCACTCCGCACGCTGCTCGGCCCGGTCGGCCAGCAGCGACAACTCCTGCTCCAGACTGTCCGCCCGCTCGCGCAGGCTCTCCATCAGCCGCCGCCGCGCCCCGACGTAGAGCCCGAACAGCACCGGCGGCGCCGTCAGCCCCAGCGACATCAGGATCGCGACCAGGGGCACGTACCACCCGGCCGCGTCGAAGCCCGAGTCGCCCATCACGTTCTGTCTCATCCGTACATACGTGACGATCAGCGTCCCGACCAGTGACATACCGGTCAGCGCGCCGATGATCCGGCGCGGCGCCTCCGAGGCGGCGAGCGTGTACAGCCCGACCACCCCCATCAGGAAACCCATCTCCGCCGGAGTGATCGCGATCGCGACAAGCACCACGGCGAACGGCCACCGCCGGCGCACCAGCAGCGCCGCACCGGCCAGCACCCCGAAGACCACCCCCAGCGGTACGGGCAGCGCGGCCGTGTCCGTGAACCTGACCCCCTCAAGCCCGCACTCCAGAGCCGACACCAGCGCCAGCCCCACATCCAGTACGGCACTGCGCCGCCGTTCCCACCACCACCAACCGCGAGCGTTCGCGCCCGCAGCGTCCTGGTGTGCCCCCGTTGTGGTCATGTCTCCCAGCCTACGGGCGCCCGCACCCCAATTTCCGGCGACCGCCGCAGCACGGACCCCGACAGGACACGCGGGGAACGCGCGTCGATCCCTCGAACTGGTGAATCGCCCGCACATTCGAGCCGGACGTCCGCATTCCGGACGACGATCTCCGTATGACAGCGATTCAGGGCGGATACGCCGACTTCGAAGGCCTTCGGGAGCAGGCCGTCGCACTGCGCCGCCAGGGCCTCAGCCGCCGCCAGATACGCGACCGGCTCCACGTACACAACAACGACATCCTCAACCGCCTTCTGGAAGGGGAGCCACCCCCGGACTGGACGAAACGCCCGAACGCGAAGGACGACCTGCGAGCGCAGGCGCGCGAACTGCGCCTGAAAGGGCTCACGTACGACCAGATCCAGGTCGAGCTGGGCTGCTCGAAGAGTTCGATCTCGCTGTGGGTACGAGATCTGCCGAAGCCGGAACGGCGCGAAGCGGCGGAGCAGGCAAGGCTGGCGGCCCGGAAGCGGTGGGACCACGAACTGGCGGTACGGGACGAGAAGCGCCAGCAGACGAAGGCGGCGGCAGTGGCCGAGGTCGGGGCGATGTCCGACCGCGAACTGTTCCTGCTCGGCGTCGGCCTCTACTGGTCGGAAGGGTCCAAGTCCAAGGCCCACCGCCCACAGGAGAGGGTGAGCTTCATCAACAGCGACCCTCACATGATCGAGGTCTTCCTGGCCTGGCTCGGCCTGCTGGGCATCGGCCGCGAGCGATTGCGGTATCAGGTGCAGATCCATGAGTCCGCCGACGTGCCGGCCGCCGAACGCTTCTGGGCGGACGTCGCGGGTATTGACATCGCAGCCCTCGGCAAGACGACGCTCAAGAGGCACAACCCGAAGACCGTCCGCAAGAATGTTGGCGACGACTACCACGGGTGCTTCGCCGTTCGCGTGTTACAAAGCGCCGATATGTACCGTCGCATCGAATGCTGGTGGTACGGCATAGTGGGGGCTGCGCTCGCGTCCGACCCATCAAATCGGACATAGACGGCAAACCATCCCGGGTCGTCTAAAGGCAGGACAAATGGTTTTGGTCCATTGAATGAGGGTTCGATTCCTTCCCCGGGAGCTACGCAGTTCGGGTCCTGACCTCGCCGGTCAGGACCCGTCCTCGCTTCCGTCCCGAAACCCACCGGTATCCTGCGGTTGTCCATCACCCGAAGCCGAAGGGCATCCCCGTGAGCACCAACCGCCCGGCAGCCGTCGTCGTTCTCGCAGCGGGTGAAGGAACCCGCATGAAGTCGAAGACCCCCAAGGTTCTGCACGAGGTCTGCGGACGCTCGCTCGTCGGGCATGTCGTGTCCGCGGCCCGTGAGCTCGGCCCCGAGCAGCTCGTCGTGGTCGTCGGACACGCCCGTGAGCAGGTCGAGGGCCATCTCTCCGCCGAGCACGCCAGCGTCCGCACCGCCTACCAGGCCGAGCAGCACGGGACCGGCCATGCCGTACGGATCGCCCTCCAGGAGCTGGGGTCCACGCCGCACGGAACCGTGATCGTCGCCTGCGGCGACACCCCGCTGCTCTCCGGCGAGACCCTCAACGCGCTGGCCGCGACGCATGCCGCCGACGGCAACGCGGTGACGGTGCTGACCGCCGAGGTCCCGGACTCGACCGGATACGGGCGGATTGTCCGGGACGGGGCGAGCGGCGCGGTCACGGCCATCGTGGAGCACAAGGACGCCACCGACGCGCAGCGCGCGATCCGCGAGATCAACTCGGGCGTCTTCGCGTTCGACGGGCCTCTGCTGGCGGATGCGCTGGGCAAGGTGCGTACGGACAACAGCCAGGGTGAGGAGTACCTCACCGATGTGCTCGGCATCCTGCGGGAGGCGGGTCATCGCGTCGGCGCGTCGGTCGCCGTCGATCACCGCGAGATCCTGGGCATCAACAACCGCGTGCAGCTGGCGGAGGCGCGCCGGCTGCTGAACGGGCGCCTGCTGGAGCGGGCGATGCTGGCGGGGGTGACGGTGGTGGATCCGGCGTCGGTCTTCGTCGATGTGTCGGTCACGTTCGAGCAGGACGCGGTCGTGCATCCCGGTACGCAGTTGCTGGGCGCCACGCATCTTGGCGAGGGTGCCGAGGTGGGGCCGAATTCGCGGCTGAAGGACACGGTGGTCGGCGCGGGCGCCCGGGTGGACAACACGGTGGCGGACGGCGCGGAGATCGGTGCGGCGGCCTCGGTGGGGCCGTACGCGTATCTGCGGCCGGGTACGCGGCTGGGCGTGAAGGCGAAGGCCGGTACGTATGTCGAGATGAAGAACGCGACGATCGGTGAGGGCACGAAGGTCCCGCATCTGTCGTATGTCGGGGATGCGACGATCGGCGAGTACACGAACATCGGCGCCGCGAGCGTGTTCGTGAACTACGACGGCGAGACGAAGCACCACACGACGGTCGGCTCACACTGCAAGACGGGCTCGGACAACATGTTTGTGGCGCCTGTCACGGTGGGGGACGGCGCGTACACGGCGGCCGGGTCGGTCATCACGAAGGACGTACCGCCCGGTTCGCTGGCCGTGGCCCGGGGCCAGCAAAGGAATATCGAGGGTTGGGTGGCCAGGAAGCGGCCGGGGAGTGCCTCCGCCCAGGCGGCCCAGGCGGCCGGGAGCACCTCGGCCGGCGGCGGGAAGGAAAGCTGACCGGAAAGAGATGCGCCAATCTCGGCGTACCGTGATAACTGCACGATTCGGCTGGCTCGCAGGGACGCGCGGGTGCAGCGGCCATCAACACGTCTGAGGAGACAGTGCTGTGACCGGGATCAAGACGACCGGCGAGAAGAAGTTGATGCTCTTCTCCGGCCGCGCCCACCCCGAGCTGGCCGAGGAGGTCGCGCAACAGCTGGGTGTCGGGATTGTGCCGACCAAAGCATTCGATTTCGCCAATGGTGAGATCTATGTGCGCTATCAGGAGTCGGCCCGCGGCGCGGACTGCTTCCTGATCCAGAGCCATACCGCTCCGATCAATAAGTGGATCATGGAACAGCTGATCATGATCGATGCGCTGAAGCGGGCCTCGGCCCGGAGCATCACCGTGATCGTGCCGTTCTACGGCTATGCCAGGCAGGACAAGAAGCACCGTGGCCGGGAGCCGATTTCGGCCCGGCTGGTCGCGGATCTGATGAAGACCGCCGGGGCTGACCGGATCCTGACGGTCGATCTGCACACGGACCAGATCCAGGGCTTCTTCGACGGTCCGGTGGACCATCTCTTCGCGCTGCCGGTGCTGGCGGACTATGTGGCCGGGAAGGTGGACCGGTCGAAGCTGACGGTGGTCTCGCCGGACGCGGGCCGGGTACGGGTCGCGGACCGCTGGTGCGACCGGCTGGGGGCGCCGCTGGCGATCGTGCACAAGCGCCGTGACAAGGATGTCGCCAATCAGGTGACCGTTCACGAGGTCGTCGGAAATGTGGCCGGCCGGGTCTGTGTCCTGGTGGACGACATGATCGACACCGGTGGCACGATCTGCGCGGCGGCGGACGCGCTCTTCGCGCACGGCGCGGAGGACGTCATAGTGACGGCCACGCACGGCGTGCTGTCGGGTCCGGCGGCCGACCGGCTGAAGAACTCGAAGGTCAGCGAGTTCGTCTTCACGAATTCGCTGCCCGACCCCGGGAATCTCGAACTCGACAAGATCACGGTCCTGTCGATCGCGCCGACGATCGCCCGTGCGGTGCGTGAGGTGTTCGAGGACGGTTCGGTGACCAGCCTCTTCGAGGAGCAGGCGTAGCGGTATCTCGGGGCTCCGGGCTCCCGGACTCCCGGGCTACGTGCCCCGGAGCCCACCGCCCGCAAGATCGATTTCTGAGGCGGCCTCCCCGCCGGGTAGACTCACCAAGTTGCTCGGCGAGGGAGGCCGCACTCATGTGCGGCGGTCCGTTATCGACGCGCTCTTCGTAGCAGGCCTGTCGTGGCCGGGTGACGGCCGTTTTCCTGTCACCTACGAGGAGTGCCGTCATGGCTGAAGTGAAGATCAGCGCCGAGGTCCGTTCCGAGTTCGGCAAGGGCGCCGCCCGCCGTACCCGTCGCGCCAACAAGGTCCCCGCCGTCATTTACGGCCACGGTGCCGACACCGTCCACGTGACCCTGCCGGGCCACGACCTGATGATGGCGCTGAAGACGGCGAACGCGCTGATCTCCCTGGACATCGAGGGCCGCGAGGAACTGGTCATCCCGAAGGCCGTCCAGCGCAACGCGATCAGGGGCCACATCGAGCACGTCGACCTGCTCGCGGTGAAGCGCGGCGAGAAGGTCACGGTCGAGGTCGCGGTGCACACCGAGGGCGAGCTGGCCCCGGGCGCCAACCTGCTGGAGAACGTGCTCAACACCCTGACCGTCGAGGCCGAGGCCACCCACATCCCGGAGTCCGTCACGGTCTCCATCGCGGGTCTGGACGCCGGTGACTCGATCGTCGCCAAGGATGTCCCGCTGCCGTCCGGCACCACGCTGGTCACGGACGAGGACGCGGTCGTCATCCAGATCCTGTCCGCGCAGGCCGAGGAGCCGAGCGCGGAGGAGGCCGAGGCCGAGGGCGCCGAGGGCTGATCCGTACGCTGTGCCCCACGGGGTGGCGGGCCGAGGCCCGCCACCCCGTTCGCCTGTCCGTACGCCACCCCGATCCACCTGTTCCACCCCGATCCACCTGATCCAGAGGAGACGCAGCGCGGATGACCACGGATGCCAACGCCCCCTGGCTGATCGTCGGCCTGGGGAATCCCGGGCCCGGTTACGCGGCCAACCGGCACAATGTCGGGTTCATGGTGGCCGATCTGCTGGCGGAGCGTATCGGCGGCTCCTTCAAGCGGGCGCAGAAGGCGCAGGCCCAGGTGATCGAGGGCCGGATCGGGCCGCCGGGCCCGGCCAACCGCCGGGTCGTGCTGGCCAAGCCCACCTCGTACATGAATCTGTCCGGTGGTCCGGTCACCGGGCTGCGCGATTTCTACAAGGTCCCGACGGCGAACATCGTCGCGATCCATGACGAGCTGGACATCGACTACGGCGTACTGCGGCTGAAGCTGGGCGGCGGGGACAACGGCCACAACGGTCTGAAGTCGATGACGAAGGCGATGGGCCCCGACTACCACCGGGTACGGTTCGGGATCGGCCGGCCGCCTGGCCGGATGCAGGTCGCGGACTTCGTCCTGAAGGACTTCTCGTCGACGGAGCGCAAGGAGCTGGGGTACTTCGTGGACCGTGCGGCGGACGCGGTGGAGGCTCTGGTGATCGAGGGGCTGGAGCGCGCGCAAAGCAGGTACAACTCCTGACAAACCCCCCATGCGTCCTCCAGTCTCCGAACAGCTCTCCGACAGCTCTCCGACAGCTCTCCGACGGCCCTGAGTTGACCGGGCGCATATCTATGGCCAAAGATCCCGCCCTATGGGACGGACGACAGGGCGGAAGCGGCGGAAGCGGAACTCCTCCGGCCGCGTACTCTCCTTCGGCCGGCGGGCCGTGATGGGCGGCGTCGCCGCGCTGCTGCTCGTCGCGGCCGTCTGGACCTCCTGGGACTCCGCGCACCATGTGGTGCTCGCCAAGGGCCGTGAGCACGGCACGCTCGCGGTGGCCCGCTGCGCGGACGAGAGCTGCACCGGGCCGTACGATCCCGACGGCCCGGACGGCCCCCGCGCGGGGATGACCATCCAGCAGTCGGTCGCCGTCAAGAAGGGCGAGCGGTTCCCGGTCGTCGTGAAGCCGGGCACCGATGAACTGGTCCGTTCCGACGCGGCGGGGCTGCTGTACGCGTGGGTGCCGCTGGGCGGGGCGTTGCTGCTGGCCTCGCTCGTCGTCGGCGGCGGTCTGCGGATGACCCGGACGGCCTGGGGGACGGCGCTGGCGGGCGCCGCGCTGCTGCTGGCCACGTTCTTCGCACTCTGAGGCGCGACACCGCGCGTACGCGCGAAACCGCCCCCGACCCGGGGTTTCCGGGCCGGGGGCGGTCGTCGCGTACGTACGTGCGTACCTACGTGTCGTGCGTACCGCGATCAGCCGGTGTTGCGCAGCCCCGCCGCGACCCCGTTGACCGTCAGCAGCAACGCCCGCGCCAGCAGCGGATCGGGCGCGTCCTGCCGCTTCGCCGCCGCGCGCTGGCGGGCGAGCAGGGAGACCTGGAGGTAGGAGATCGGGTCGAGGTAGGCGTCCCGGATCGCGAAGGTCTGCTGGAGCACCGGGTTGGAGTCGAGAAGCTTCTCGCCGCCGGTGATCCGCAGCACCTCCTGGACGGTGAGCGCGTGCTCGGCCTCGATGGCGCCGAAGACGTGCTTCAGCTCGTCGGGCACGAGGGTGTCCACGTAGTGGCGTGCGATGCGCAGGTCCGTCTTGGCGAGCGTCATCTCGACGTTCGCGAGGAAGTTCTGGAAGAAGTGCCAGTGCTCGTACATCTCGTCGAGCACTGTGTCGGGTCCGGCCTCGCGCAGGGCCTTCAGGCCCGAGCCGACCCCGTACCAGCCGGGCACGATCTGCCGTGACTGCGTCCAGCCGAAGACCCAGGGGATGGCGCGCAGTCCGTCCAGACCGGCGCCGGAGTCGGGCCGCCGGGAGGGCCGGGAGCCGAGGTGCAGATCGGCGAGCTGGTCGACGGGAGTGGAGGCGAAGAAGTACGCGGGCAGGTCGGGGTCCTCGACCAGCGCGCGGTATGCCGCGTGCGCGGCGTCCGAGACGGTGTCCATCGCCGAGTCCCAGCGGGCCAGTGCCTCGTCGGACTGGCGCGGCGCGGTGTGCAGGGCCGAGGCCTGGAGTGTGGCGGCGACGGTCAGTTCCAGGTTCTCCCTGGCCAGGGAGGGGATCAGATACTTGTCGGAGATGACCTCGCCCTGCTCGGTCACCTTGATCTCGCCCTCCAGCGTGCCCCAGGGCTGGGCGAGGATCGCGTCGTGCGAGGGGCCGCCGCCGCGGCCGACGGTGCCGCCGCGGCCGTGGAAGAGGCGCAGCCGTACGCCGTGCCGGTGGGCGACGTCGCGTAGCCGTCGCTGTGCGCGGTGGATCTCCCACTGCGAGGTGGTGATGCCGCCGAACTTGGACGAGTCGGAGTAGCCGAGCATGACCTCCTGGACGTCGCCGCGCAGCGAGACGAGCCGCCGGTAGGAGGGGTCGGCGAGCATCTCGTCGAGGATGACGTCGGCGGCGCGCAGCTCGTCCGTGGTCTCCAGCAGCGGCACGATACCGATCTTGGCCCAGCCGCCGTGCAGGTCGAGAAGTCCGGCCTCGCGGGCCAGCACGGCCGCGGCGAAGACGTCGTCCGCGCCCTGGCACATGGAGATGATGTACGACTCGATGACCTCGGGCCCGAACCGTTCGAAGGCCTGGCGGACGGTGTGGAAGACGCCGAGGGTCTTCTCGCCGGCGGCGTCGAGCGGCGCGGGGGTGGGGGCGAGCGGCCGGCGGGAGCGCAGTTCCTTGGCGAGGAGCTTCTGCCGGTATTCACGCGGCATGTCGCTGTAACGCCAGGACTCCTCGCCGAGACGGTCGAAGAGCTGTCCGAGCGCGTGGTGGTGGGCGTCGGCGTGCTCGCGTACGTCCATGGTGGCGAGTTGGAGCCCGAAGGCCGCGAGCGTACGGATCGTACGGTCCATGCGGCCGTCGGCGAAGAGGCCGCCGCGGTGCTGGCGCAGCGAGGACTGGATCAGGGTGAGGTCGTCGAGGAGTTCGGCGGTGCCGAGGAAGTCGCGGCCGGGCTGGTGCGGGGTGCCCTTGGCGAGGCGTTCGCGGGTGTTGACGAGCTTCTGGCGGATGCAGGTCGCCTTGAGGCGGTAGGGCTCTTCGGCGTTGAGCCGCTTGTAGCGGGGGCTGATCTCCGGGAGGCGCGCCAGGTCGGTCTGGAGGGAGTCGAGGAGTTCGTCCGTGGCGCCGGTGTAGCGGATGGAGTTGGAGAGCAGGCCGCGCAGGTAGTCGATGAGTTCGAGCGCGTCGGTGATGCCGTGCTCGTGCTGGAGGATCAGTACTTCGCGGGTGACCTCGGGGGTGACGTTGGGGTTGCCGTCGCGGTCGCCGCCGATCCAGGTGCCGAAGGTGAGCGGCCGGGTGCCGTGGGGCAGCTCGACGCCGACGCGCTCCAGTTCGGCGACGAGGTCTTCGAGTACGTCACCGACGGCGCCGACGTGCAGTTCGTCGAGGTAGTAGATGGCATTGCGCGCCTCGTCGGCCGGTTCGGGCCGTACGACGCGCAGTTCGTCGGTCTGCCAGATCAGGTCGATGGACTCGGCGAGCCGCAGATCGTGGCGGCGCCGGTCGGAGGCGATGACGGGTGCTTCGAGCAGTTCGGCGATGCGGCGGAGCTTGTTGAGTACGGAGCGGCGCGCGGCTTCGGTGGGGTGCGCGGTGAACACGGGCCGTACGTTCAGGTTCCTGACGGTTTCGCGCAGATGCTCGGGGTCGGCGTCCTTGAGCCGGTCCGCGGTGCGGGCGAGCAGGCCGCCCTCGGCGGCGCGCCGTTCGCGCATTTCCCTGCCGCGGTGGACCTGTTCGGTGACATTGGCCAGATGGAAGTAGGTGGAGAAGGCGCGCACCAGCTTGGCGGCGGTCTCCAGGTCGGTGTCACCGAGAAGCCGGGCGGCGGCTTCGCCGTTCTCGCGCGTCAACGCGCGTACCCGCTCGACGAGGTCGAGAAGCTCCGGGCCTTCCTGCCGTACGAGGGTCTCGCCCAGGAGGTCACCGAGACGGCGGATGTCTGAACGCAGCTCCGCGCTGGCGGTTGGGGTCTGGTCGGCACTGCTCACAGGTGCGGCTCCTTGCAGTGTTTGAGCACGTCTGGAGGGTTCTGGAGGCGTCAGACCTTCCGGGAGAAGGTCTCGCGGACCGCGCTGTCCGACGACAACAAGGATAGGTGTCCTTCGCTTGGTGTTATCCACAGGCCTCTTGCCGCGCCGTATGGCGCTGCCATACTTACGATGCCGTAGGTTACGCACCCGTATCCAACCTTCTGCCCCATTCGTACTTCTGACCTATTCCTCACCCCAGGGGACCCCTCATGCCCACACCCCCCGACGTGATCGACGATCCCTCCACTCCCCCCACCTCTTCCACCACCGCTTCGGGCGCCGATGGCACCCCGCTCCCCTCCGCCACGCTCGGCGGGGACAGCAAGGGGTCCATCGAGCAGATCGCCCTGCTGCTCTTCATCCTCGTGCCCTTCGTGGCCCTGCTCGCGGCGGTGCCGCTGGCGTGGGCCTGGGGCGGCGTGAGCTGGCTCGATCTGGGCCTGATGGTCGCGATGTACTACATCGGCTGCCACGGCATCACCATCGGCTTCCACCGCTACTTCACCCATGGCTCCTTCAAGGCGAAGCGCCCGCTGCGGATCGTGCTGGCCGTGGCCGGTTCGCTCGCCGTGGAGGGCCCGCTGGTCCGCTGGGTGGCGGACCACCGCAAGCACCACAAATACTCGGACGCGGAGGGCGACCCGCACTCGCCGTGGCGGTTCGGCGAGTCCCTTCCCGCGCTGATGAAGGGCTTGTGGTGGGCGCACATCGGCTGGCTCTTCGACGAGGAGCAGACGCCGCAGCACACATACGCGCCCGATCTGATCAAGGACCCGGCGATTCGCGCGGTCTCGCGCCAGTTCGCGCTCTGGACGGTCGCCTCGCTGGCGATCCCGCCGCTGGTGGGCGGGCTGGTGACGATGTCCTGGTGGGGGGCGTTCACGGCGTTCTTCTGGGGCTCGCTGGTACGGGTGGCGCTGCTGCACCATGTCACGTGGTCGATCAACTCCATCTGTCACGCGGTCGGCAAGCGCCCCTTCAAGTCCCGGGACCGCTCGGGGAATGTCTGGTGGCTCGCGGTGCTGTCCTGCGGCGAGTCCTGGCACAACCTGCACCACGCGGACCCGACCAGCGCGCGGCACGGCGTGCTCAGGGGGCAGCTCGACTCCAGCGCCCGGATCATCCGCTGGTTCGAGCTGCTGGGCTGGGCGTCCGACGTCCGCTGGCCGAACGCTTCCCGACTGGACACCCGCCGCAAGAGCGCACCCGCCAAGGCATGATGGGCACCGTGGCGATCGACGGCAGCACGAGCGGCAAGGGCAGCAGCGACAAGGGCCGGACCACGGGAGGGCGGCGGACGCGCAGGGTCCGGATGACCGGTGCGGAACGGCGCGAACAACTGCTGGACATCGGCCGCACCGTCTTCGCCGAGAAGGGCTTCGAGGCCACGTCGGTCGAGGAGATCGCGGCGAAGGCCGGGGTCTCCAAGCCCGTCGTCTACGAGCACTTCGGCGGCAAGGAGGGCCTGTACGCGGTGGTCGTGGACCGCGAGATGCGCCAGCTACTGGACATGGTCACCAGCGCCCTCACCGCCGGCCACCCCCGTGAGCTGCTGGAACAGGCCGCGTTCGCGCTCCTCGACTACATCGAGACGTATACGGACGGCTTCCGCATCCTGGTCCGCGACTCTCCGGTGGCGCAGTCCACAGGTACGTTCGCCTCGCTGATCAGCGATATCGCCACCCAGGTCGAGGACATTCTCGGCATGGAGTTCAAGGCCCGCGGCTTCGATCCGAAGCTGGCACCGCTGTACGCCCAGGCGCTGGTGGGCATGGTGGCGCTGACCGGCCAGTGGTGGGTGGACGCGCGCCGCCCGAAGAAGTCCGAGGTGGCGGCGCATCTGGTGAACCTGGCCTGGCACGGCCTGGAGAACCTGGAACCGAAGCCGCGGCTCATAGGCCACCGGAAGATCTGAGGGGCGTCGCCGGCCAAGGACATCAGGCCCGGGGGGCACGGTCACTCATTGTGATGACGAGGTCGTATTCCACCGCTACGGTGGAGGAGCAGGGCCGAGCATTCCGTCCATGGGAGGAATCATGACCGCAGAGCCAGTCAAGGCCGCACACCAGTGGCCTGTGCCCCCGCAGGACGGCTACACCGTGGACGATCTGTTCACCCTGCCAGGACTCCCGCCGCACACTGAGCTGATCGACGGGAGCCTTGTTTTCGTGAGTCCGCAGCGCCGTTTTCATGCCCGAATGATCGACTTGCTGGTGACCGGCTTGAGCCGTTCGGCGCCATCGGATGTGGAGGTCGAACGAGAGATGACGGTGATCCTCGATCGCCGCAACGGCCCCGAGCCGGATGTTCTCGTCGTCCAGGCCGACGCGGCCACCGACCTGGAACAGACTCGCTTCCAGGCCGCCGATCTTCTGCTCGCCGTCGAGGTGGTATCCCCGGACTCCGAGGCACGTGACCGTGAGAGCAAACCGCACAAGTACGCCGCGGCGGGCATCCCCAACTTCTGGCTGGTCGAGGTGGCCGGCGCCGACCGGCATCCCGTCGTACGCGTCTACGAGTTGGACCCGCTTGCCAAGTCGTACCAGCTGACGGGCATCCACCATGACCGTCTCAAGCTCAGTGTCCCGTTCACCATTGACCTGGACATCACACTCGACGCCCTGAAGCGTCGGTTCTGAGCCAAGCGAGTCAGCCGAGGGGCTCCAGAAATTCGAGCCGGTTGCCGACCGGGTCCTCGGAGTAGAAGCGCCGGTGGCCCGGGAGGTTGTCGTCCCAGGTCACCGGCGCTCCCGCCGTCCGGATGCGGTGGGCGTACGTCTCGATGCCGGTGACGCGCAGGCCCGAGTGGGCCTTCTTCGGGGGTCGGAAGTCCCCCTCGATCCCGAGATGAAGCTGTACGGATCCGGCCCGGAACCACCGGCCCTGGCCGCGCGCGGCCAGGGCCGGTGGCTTGGGCATCTCGGTCATCCCGAGGACATCCACGTAGTAGCCGCGCAGCGCGTCCTCCGAGCCGGGCGGGGCCGCCAGCAGGACATGGTCGAATGCGGTCAGCACCGGGCCTCACGCTTCCTTGTGGGCGACCGCGAAGATACGGCGGAACGGGAAGACCGTGCCGTGCGGGCCCGGGGGGTAGGCGGCGCGGAGCAGGTCGCGGTACTGGGCGGTGAATTCCTCCGTGGCCGCCTCGTCGCCCTCCAGCGCGGTGAGGACGGGCCGCAGCGCCGTGCCCTTCACCCAGTCGAGCACCGGGTCCTCGCCGGTGAGGAGCTGGAGATACGTCGTCTCCCAGACGTCCGCCGCGCAGCCGAGGTCCGAGAGGCGCGTGAGGTAGTCCGCGGGCTCCAGGACGCGCACGTACCGCAGGGCCGAGAGGTCGAGCCGATCGCGCCAGCGCGGGGTGGCGCACACTTCGGCGAGCAGGGCGTGGCTGGGCTCGGTGAAATTGCCGGGGACCTGGAAGGCGAAGGTGCCGCCGGGGACGAGGGCATCGATCCAGTCGGCGAAGGACTCGGGGTGGTTCGGCACCCACTGGAGGGCCGCGTTGGAGACGATCAGGCCGTACGGTTCGCCGGGCGTCCAGTGCGCGGCGTCACCGTCCCGGAAGTCCAGCGCGCCGCCGCCCGCGGTGGGGCCCTCGTACCCCTCGCGGGCCCGGTCGAGCATCTCCGGCGAGTTGTCGAAGCCGGTGATCCGGGCGGCGGGCCAGCGGTCGGCGAGGAGCGCGGTGACATTGCCGGGGCCGCAGCCGAGGTCGGCGATCCTGACGGTTCCGGCGTCGTCGGCGGGCAGTTCGGGGATACGGGCCAGCAGATCGAGGAACGGACGGCTGCGATGGCCGGCGTGCCTGAGGTACTGCTTCGGGTCCCAGGTCGGAGCGGGCGGCTCGGCGGGAGAGGTGGAAGGGGAGGGTGCGGAGTGCATGGTGGAGCCCCCATCGCGGTCGCGTAGTACACCGCCGGAACGACCCGCGGCGGATACGTCCCACCCTGCACCCGCATATATCTTGACGTCAAGAGACTTCATGTCGAGGCACCCTCTACACTGATCGTCATGGAGGACGAGGTCGACCGACTGGTCGCAGCATGGCGCCGAGAGCGCCCCGACCTCGACGTGGAACCACTCGAGGTGCTCAGTCGTGTGAGCAGGCTGGCCCGCCATCTCGATCGCGCGCGCCGTATCGCGTTCTCGGAGCACGGCCTGGAGCCGTGGGAGTTCGACGTGCTGACCTCGCTGCGGCGCGCGGGCGCCCCGTATCAGCTCTCGCCCGGCCAGCTGCTGACCCAGACCCTGGTCACCTCGGGCACGATGACGAACCGTATCGACCGGCTCGCCAAGAAGGGCCTGGTCGAGCGGTTGCCCGACCCCAGCGACCGGCGGGGGGTGCTGGTCAGGCTCACCGCCGAGGGGCGGGACCGCGCGGATCAGGCGCTCGCCGGGCTGCTCGCCCAGGAGCGCGCGATCCTCGCCGAACTGTCCCGCGCCCAGCGTGGTGAACTGGCGGGGCTGCTACGCCAGTTGACCGCCCCGTTCGACAACGTTCCCTAGCGGCGGCACCAGATCGACCGGTCCGACGCCCGCCCGGCGGGCCAGGGCGACGGCGGCCAGCGTGGAGTGCACGCCCAGCTTCCCGAGCACGTTCTGCATATGCGTACGGACCGTGTGCGGGGAGAGGAAGAGGCGTTCGGCGACGGCCTTGCGCCCGAGCCCCGCGACCATGCAGCGCAGCACCTCGCGCTCGCGCGGCGTCAGCGACTCGACCAGCCGCTCGCTCTCCGTACGGTGTTTGCGCGCGGCCGTCAGCTCGCGCAGGACACCCGTGAGCAGCGCGGGCGGCAGATGTGTCTCGCCCCGCAGGACGCCCCGCATCACGGCGAGCAGCCGTGACAGCGAGCAGTCCTTCGCGACCCATCCGGAGGCGCCCGCCTGGAGCGCCAGGGCGGCGCGGTGCGGGTCGTCCTTCTCGGCGAGCACGACCGTACGGACGGACGGCTGGCCCGAACGGACCCCGGCGACCAGCGAGATGCCGTCGACCAGGGCGACTTCGCCGTGGTCGGGCACGGCACGGGCGACCGGCACCTGATGAGCCGGTCCGCCGGCCGAGCCAGAGCCCGAAGCCGATGCCGGCCCCGGTCCCGGTCCCACCGTCGTCCCGTTGACCGAGCCGTTGACCGAGCCACCCACGGTCCCGCTCAGCGCGCCGTTGACCGCACCGCCGACCGCACCCGGGACCATGCCCAGATCGGCGTCGACGAGCATCACATCGAACCTGCGCCCCTCCGCCGCCGCGCGTTCGAGACAGCGCAGCGCGGCGGGGCCGCTGCCCGCAGCCGACACGTCCACGTCGGACTCGGCCGCGAGTGCGGCGGCGAGCGACTCGGCGAAGATGCGATGGTCGTCCACCACGAGAACCCGGATACGTACCAATGGACACCCCCTGAAGGCGGGTGGCGGACATCGCGGGCACGGCGCCCGGTATACGGGGTGACAGGTCAACGGCACGGCCGCCGCCGCCTGATGACCACTGCCCCACCCCGGGCGTCGTACCCGACTTGTCTCCACCCCTGAACAGCGCCGGCCCCCACCGGTGCTTTTCCCCAGCGTACGGGCGTGGGCCCGAAGCGGAAGGAATTTCGCAGAACTCGTCGGCCGCCCTGTTTATGGTGGGCCCCATGTTTCGTATGGAGACAGAAGTCGACAAGGAACGGCACGCCGCGCTCGGCGAACGGCTGGGCGCGGCCAACTCGCACCGCTCACCTGTACTGCGCGCGCTGCGTACCAGTCCGCTGGGCGAGGAAGTCCCGCTCCAGGTCTGGCTGCTGGACGATACGACGGGCGAACTTGCCGGCGGCCTGGCCGGCCGCACCTGGGCCCGCTGGCTCCACGTGGATCTGCTCTGGGTCGACGACCGCCACCGCGGCGCCCGCCTGGGCAGCCGGCTGCTGGCCGAAGCGGAACGCGTGGCCAGGACGGAACACGCCTGCGCGCGGGCGCGCCTGGAAACCTGGGACTTCCAGGCCCCGGACTTCTACCGCAAGCAGGGCTACCAGGTCATCGGCGAGGTCATGGACTACCCGCCGGGCGTGACGGAGTACATCCTGATCAAGTCGCTGACCTGATCAAGTCACCGACCTGATCAGGACGCGCGCCAACCGGACGGCCCCCGGCACGGGGACGCCGGAGCCGTGCGCGCCGGCCCTCATCGGACCAGCCGGTGCGCCCCCCTCGACGGGATCGCCGGGAAGACCCGCGGGGCCGTGTGGCCCGCTGCCGTGAAGGCTTCCGTGATCGCCTTCGTGACGGCTTCCGCGTCCGGCTCCTCGACCAGGACGATCGCCGAGCCGCCGAAGCCGCCGCCCGTCATCCGGGCGCCGAGCGCACCGGCCGTCGTGGCCGTCTCGACCACCAGGTCCAGTTCGGCGCAGGAGACCCGCAGGTCGTCGCGGAGCGAGGCGTGGCCCTCGACCAGGATCTCGCCGACCGCGCGGACGTCGCCCGCGTCCAGCAGCGCGATGACCCGTTCCACCCGGTAGTCGTCGCTCACGACATGGCGGACGTAGCGGCGGACGGTCTCGCTCTCGCCCGCCGCCGCCAGCCGGTCGAGCGCCCCGGGCAGGTCCTCGTACGCCACATCGCGAAGCGCGCGCACGCCGAGCGCCCGCGCGCCCGCCTCGCAGCCCGCGCGCCGTTCGGCGTACGCGCCGTCGCCGAGCGCGTGCTTGACGCGGGTGTCGACGACCAGCAGCCGCAGGCCGTGGGCCGCCAGGTCGAACGGCACCTGGCGCTGGCAGAGGTCGCGGGTGTCCAGATGGAGCGCGTGTCCGTCGGTGCAGCACGCCGAGGCCATCTGGTCCATGACCCCGCACGGCACGCCGACGAAGTCGTTCTCGGCGCGCTGCGCGAGCACCGCCAGCTCGGGTGCCGACAGACCCAGTTCGTACAGGTCGTTCAGGGCGAGCGCGGTGACGACCTCCAGCGCGGCCGAGGACGAGAGGCCCGCGCCGGTCGGGACGGTCGACGCCAGATGGATGTCGGCGCCGCCGACCGGGTGCCCGGCCTCGCGCAGCGCCCAGACGACGCCGGCCGGATAGGCGGCCCAGCCGGTGTCGGAGAGCGGTACGAGCGCGTCGGCGTCGAGCTGGACGACGCCCTGCGCGACATCCGCGGAGTGCACGCGCAGGACCGGGTCCGTACGGCGGGACACCGCGGCGACCGCCTGGTGCGGCAGCGCCAGCGGCATCACAAAGCCGTCGTTGAAGTCGGTGTACTCGCCGATCAGATTGACTCGGCCGGGGGCCGCCCAGACGCCCTCCGGTCCGGCTCCGTACAGCCGCCGGAACTCCTCGGCCACCGCCTCGCCGACGTCCGCACCACCTGCGCCCGCACCACCCGCGCCCGTACCGCTCTCGCTCACCCTTGGTTCTCCTTCCGGCGTGCGAACGCCCACGCGTCCGTGACGATCCCCGCCAGATCGGCGCGGCTCGGGGTCCAGCCGAGGCGGTCGCGGGCCGCTTCGGCGGAGGCGACCAGAACGGCGGGGTCGCCGCCCCGGCGCGGGGCCACGACCTCGGGGACGGGGTGGCCGGTGACCGCGCGTACGGTCTCGATGACCTCGCGGACCGAGAAGCCCGCGCCGTTGCCGAGGTTGCAGATCAGATGCTCGCCGGCGGTGGCCGCGTCCAGCGCGCGCAGATGGGCCTCGGCGAGATCGGCGACATGGATGTAGTCGCGTACGCAGGTGCCGTCCGGCGTCGGGTAGTCCTCGCCGAACACCGAGATCGCCTCCCGCTTGCCGAGGGCGACCTGGAGGACCAGCGGGATGAGATGCGACTCGGGGTCGTGCCGCTCACCGCAACTGCCGTACGCCCCGGCCACGTTGAAGTACCGCAGCGAGACGGCCGCGAGACCGTGCGCCACGCACTCCCCGCTGATCATATGGTCGACGGCCAGCTTGGTAGCGCCGTACGGGCTGGTGGGCGCTGTCGGGTCGGTCTCCGTGATGGGGGTGGAGACCGGCTCCCCGTAGGTCGCGGCGGTGGACGAGAAGACGAGCGTGCGCACCTCGGCCGAACGCATCGCCGCGAGCAGCGCCATCGAGCCGCCGACGTTGTTGTCCCAGTACTTCTCGGGCTTGGCGACGGATTCGCCCACCTGCGAGGACGCGGCGAAGTGCAGCACCGCGTCGTACGAGGGGTCCAGCCACTTCGCCGCGTCCTGGATCCGGCCCTCGACGAAGTCGGCTCCCGCCGGGACGCCCTCGCGGAATCCGGTGGAGAGGTCGTCCAGCACGGTCACCTCGTGACCGGCCTCCAGCAGATGTGCCGCGACCACGCTGCCGACGTACCCCGCACCGCCTGTGACGAAGTACTTCCGGGGCACGGGGGTCGTCCCCGGGGAAGACGGGGAAGACACAGTCTCACTCACTCGCTCGCTACCTCTCGCAGTCGCTCGGCCGCGGCCTCCGGCGGCACGTCGTTGATGAACACACTCATGCCGGATTCGGAACCCGCGAGGAATTTCAGCTTGCCGGAAGTGCGGCGGATGGTGAAAAGCTCAAGGTGAAGCGCGAAGTCGTGCCGCCCCTCGGCCCGGAAGGGCGCCTGGTGCCAGGCCGAGATGTACGGCGTCCGCGGTTCACCTTCGCCGAAGATCCGGTCGAAGCGTCTCAAGAGTTCCAGATAGATCTGTGGGAACTCTGTGCGCGCCGCGTCGTCGAGCCCCCTCAGGTCGAGGGTCCGCCGTATGGGGTAGAGGTGCACCTCGTACGGCCAGTGCGCCGCGTACGGCACGAACGCCACCCAGTGCCGCCCTTCGAGCACCACCCGGCCGCCCTCGGTCCGCTCCCGCTCGACGAGGTCGTCGAAAAGGTTGCGGCCGGTCGCGGCCCGGTGCTCCCGTATGGAACGGAGCATGAGCGCGGTGCGCGGGGTGACGAAGGGGTACGCGTAGATCTGCCCGTGCGGGTGGCCGAGCGTCACGCCGATCTCCGCGCCGCGGTTCTCGAACGGGAAGACCTGCTCGACCTGCGGCAGCTCGGCCAGTTCGGCGGTGCGGTCGGTCCATGCCTCCAGCACCAGACCGGCCTGTTCTTCGGTGAGGTCCGCGAACGAGGCGTCGTGGTCGGAGGTGAAGCAGACGACCTCGCAGCGTCCCGAGTCCCCGGCGAGGGAGGGGAAGCGGTTCTCGAAGACGGCGACGTCGTAGTCCGGCTCGGGGATCTCGCTGAGCCGGCCGTCCCGCGAGGGGCAGAGCGGGCACTCGTCGGCGGGCGGGTGGTACGTACGGGCCTGGCGGTGCGAGGCGATGGCGACCGCGTCACCGAGCAGCGCGTCCCGGCGGATCTCCGAGCTGGTGGCGACCGGGCCGAGGGGCCTGCGGTCGGGGGCGTCGCGCACCGCGTCGTCCCGCAGGTCGTAGTAGACCAGCTCGCGGCCGTCGGCGAGCCTCGTCACCGTCTTCTTCATCGGTTGCCTCCACGGCCCGCACCCACACACCACCATCAACAGAATCACACACAACAAACCACAAACAAACAGTTGCGTCAATGGAGCGCCTCAGCGGCCGGACAGCGGGGGGCACGAACGAAACACCCTCGCGACATCCGATCAACGGCGCTCCATTGACTCGCGGGAGCAGTGCGCGGGCATATACGCATACATGGCTGAAGCCGCGCCCCATGGCGCCCGCCCCGCCCGCCCCGCCTTCGGAGTAGCAGTCCTTACCGGGGGCCGGACTTCACCCGTGCTGAGCGCGGTGGTCCGGCCCCTTCCGCGTGCCGCTTTCTCCGACGGATCCGCCGGATCCCCCGGACAGCGCGGCCCGGTCCAGCAGCCCCGTACGCGCCGCCAGCGCCGCGGCCTCCAGCCGGGAGCCCACCCCCAGCTTCATCAGCACCCGCTGCACATGCGTCCTGGCCGTGCTCGGTGCGATGCCCATCCCGGCGGCGATCAGCCGGGTGTCCTCGCCCTCCGCGACGCGTACCAGCACCTCCACCTCGCGCGGGGTGAGCATCCGCAGCAGCCGCTGGCCCTCGTCGTCCGGCTGGACCACCGGATTGAGCAGCTCGGTGAACGCGCCCTGGAGCAGCTGGGGCGCCACCGCGGACTCGCCCGCCCGCGCCTTGACCATGGCCCGCTCCACGCCCTCGATGCGTTCGTCGTGCCGTACGTAACCGGAGGCGCCGGCCGCGAAGGCCGCGGCGATCCCGCGCGGGCTGGGCACCGGCCCGAGCACCACCACCGCCACCTGCGGGCGGTCCCGCTTGATCCGTACGATCGGGTCGAACGTCCCCGGTTCGGCGGGCGCCGCGGTGCCCAGCAGACATACCTCGGGCGCTCTGCTCACCACCAGTTCGGCGACGCCCGCCGTGGGCGCCGCCGCCGCGAGCACCCGGTGCCCGCGCAGTTTCAGCGCCGAGGCGAGCGCCTCGGCGAGCAGTCTGTGATCGTCGACCACCATGATTCGCACACCCATGAGCAACCCTCCCCCCGGCCCCCGGTGTCTTGACCCGGCAAGCTACACGCTTGTTCGACATCGCGCGCCCCCTATCGGTCAGAAGCCCCTCGGATTGCCGAATTCCGTGCCATTCGGGACTACTGACCGGCCGGAGCGGATACGAACGGGGCCCCGGCCCGTGGTGTCACCCACGGGCCGGGGCCCGAAATACCGTGCCCGCGGGGCTACTTGACCGAGGCGCTACTTGGTCGTGAAGGACACCGCGAGATACGACTTCTCGTCCAGCGACGAATTCGACGGCTTGCTCAGCGTGGTGTCGGACATGAAGAGCCGGCCGTCCTGATAGATCAGTTCCGCGTAGTCCGGCAGGAAGCCGGTCTCCGCGTCACGCACGGCCTCGTCGGCCGGGTTCTCCATCAGCACCGTCTCCTTGAACGTGCCGCCGTCGATGGAGACGATCTGGCCGCCCTTGTCGTACGGAGGCCGCTTGTACGCGATGATGCTGCCGCCGTCCATGCGCAGCGGCACCATCGTGTAGCGGTCGCCGGCGTCGGCGCGGTCCGAGGTGCCCTTGCCGGTGGCGAGGTCGAACGAGACGATCTCGTTGGTGTCGCCGTACTCCCCGCCTCCCTCGTGCTCCTCGGTCGGCAGATAGAGCCGGCCGTTGCCCACCGCCAGCATCTGGCAGGACTCGACCTCGGTGGAGCGGCACTTCGCCGCGTACTTGTCGGCGTCCGCCGGGATCTTGGCGATCAGCTTGCCGGTCTTCGCGTCGATCGAGAAGAAGTCCGAGATCCCGCTGCCGTCCCCGGCCGTGTCGCCGACGTCGGCGGCCACGACCAGCGGGTTGGTCGAGACGATGCTCGCGTACTCGACGCCGGTCGGCATCTGGAAGGTGGAGATCGGGGCGCCGGAGACCGGGTTCAGGTTCTGGATGGAGACCTGCGGGTCGTCGTACGAGCCGCACTTGCGGGCCGCCACGAGCCCGGCGCCGCCGCCGTACCCCATGTCGTAGCAGCCCTCGGCGCTGACCTCGGGCTTCCACCGGATCGCACCGTCGGCCAGGTTGAAGGCCGCCCCGCCGTCGGTGCCGCCGGCCGCGATGGTCTCGCCGCTGAGGGTGACCTCGCTGAACCGGACCTTCTCGTCACCCACGTTGGAGCCCTTGACGGACTTGGACCAGAGCAGCTTTCCGCCCGTCAGGTCGATCGCGCCGATCTCCGTGCACTGCTGGTAGTTCTCGGCGGCCGTCGTCTTGGCCGCCGCGAAGGCGACCGCCGTCTTGTTGTCCTTGGAGACATGCGGCGACGCCGCGCAGACCTGGCCCGGGAGCGGGATCGACCAGAGCTGGGTGCCCTTGTCCAGGTCGTAGCCGACGATCTCGTTGACGCCGGTCTTCACATACGTGGTGTCGGTGACCCAGGAGCCGGTGACGGTCGTGACGTCGGTGACCTTGGGCACCGGCAGCTGGTAGGCGACCTTGGACCTGGTGTTGCCCGGTGCCTTCTCCTTGCCGGCGCCGTCGGCGGCCTTCTCGCCGCCGGTGCCGCCCGTACCGCCCTCGGTGGAGCCGGACGAACTGCCCTTGGCGTCGTCGCTCTTCTCGCTGTCGCCACCGGAGGCGAGCAGGATGCCGCCGCCGATGATCAGTACGACGGCGACGGACGCGGCGATGATGATCTGCATCTGACGGGTCAGCTTCTTGCCGCCGCCACCGGCACCGGCGCCCTGCGGGGGCGGCGGGTACGGGTACTGCTGCTGGGCCCCCGGCTGCATGGGCTGGGGCGGGTAGCCGTACGGGGGCGGCTGCCCCGGCTGGCCGGGCTGACCCGGCTGCCCCGGATATCCGTACGCCGGCGGCTGGTTCGGGTATCCGTACCCCGGCTGGTGGCCGGGTGGCGGCATCTGCGGCGGCTGGGCCGGCGGGCCTTGCGGCGGTGTCTGCGGATAGCCGTACGGAGGGTTCTCGGGGGGCGGCGTCGGCGCACCGAACCCACCGGGCGGCGGGTCCTGCGGGGCACCGAACCCACCGGCGGGGGGCTCCTGCGGAGCGCCGAACCCTCCCTGCGGGGGCTCGTTGGGTGGCTGGGGCGGCTGCGTCATGGCGTGCGTACCTCGGGAAAGTCGTCGGGGACGAAGAGAACGGGGAGAGCGGGAAGAACGGGAAGCGCGGGAAGAGCGGAGAGGGTCATTTCCCGAAGGCCATCATCGTCTTCGTCTTCAGTTCCTCTTCGTCGTTGCTCGCGCTGACCCGGCCGCTCATCACATAGAAACGGCCGTCCACGTAGGCGTACTTCGGCGAGTAGAAGGAGTTCTCGATCTCCGCCGTGGACGCCGGATGCTGCAACAGCGTGGTCGGGGCGCCACCGCTCGAGGCCACGGTCGCGACCGCGCCGCCCGTGTCGTACGTGGCGTCCAGATAGACCAGGATCTTCGCGCCCTCCATGCGCAGCGGCGTCATCGTCCGGCCCTCGGGCGCCTTGGCGCGCCACGTGGACTTTCCGGTGTCCAGGCTGAAGGCGACGATCTCGTTGGTGCGGGAGGTGCCGGTGTTGTCGGGCGCGGTCGCCATGTAGAAGGTGTTCGCGTCGGCGGCGACACCGACACAGCCCTCCAGATTCTGGCCGAAGACGATGAAACTGCCGCCGCAGTCCGGTGCGAACTTGTCGTTGCCGCCCTGGATCTGCGAGCGCTGGGTGCCGTTCGCGTTGAGCGCGACGACGCTCCAGGTGTCCTTCTCGTCGTTCTTCAGGGAGACGACCAGCGGGTTGATCGAGTAGACCTTGTCGGTGTCCCAGTCGGCGGCCAGCTTGTAGGTCCACTTGGCCTGGCCGGTCGTCGGGTCGAGCTCCTGGATCTGGTTCCCGCCGGAGGTGCAGCTCTCGGCGGCGATCAGCTTGGGGCCGCCCGTGAGCGCGTACGGCTGGCAGTTACCGGGGAGCTTGCCGAAGAGCTCCTTGCCGTCGCTCACCCGGAAGGCGTTGACGGCGCCGGTGCGGGCGGCGGTCACCGTATCGCCGCTGATCGCGATGGTGATGTCGGAGAGCAGGTCGAAGGCGCCCGTCTCGGGTATCTCCTTCTTCCAACCGCCCTTGCCGGTGGCCATATCGATCAGTTGGAGCTGGTTGCAGTCGGCCTTGTCCGTGGTGCCGTTCTTGACGCCGATGACCAGCTTGCCGGTGGCCGAGGGCGCGACGGGCGCCGCGCATATCTCGGTGGGCAGCGACAGCGTCCACTTCTTCTTGCCGTCGGCGACGGAGTACCCCGCGACCTGCCGGTACATGGCTTTGACGACGGTGTCGCCGGCGAACCAGGGGCCGTACACGTCCGAGCCGTTGCGCGGCAGGTCCACGTCGTTGGTCTGGAGCCACTCGACCTTGGCCTCGCCGTCCTTGCGTCCGGCGTTGAGGTCGTCCGCGGCCTCACGGCCACCGCCGCTGCCGTCGCCCTGGTCGACGCTCGGCGAACCGCTCGGCTGCTTGACGTCCCCGCTCTTGCTGACGTTCGGCTTGTCGCCGCTGTCGTCACCGCCGACGGCGAGCCATATCCCGCCGCCGATGACCAGCGCTCCCGCGACGGCCGCCGCGACGATGACGCCGGGCTTGCCCTTGAAGGGGTTCTTGCCGCCACTGCCACCACCGGGGGCGGTGGGCGGGCCGGGGAACTGCTGGGGCGGATAGCCGCCGCCGTAGGGTCCGGGCTGCTGACCATAGGGTCCGGGCTGCTGGCCGTAGGGTCCGGGCTGGTTGTACGGGCCGGGCTGCTGCTGGCCGTACGGCCCTGGCTGGTTGTACGGGCCGGGCTGCTGCTGGTTGTAGGGCCCAGGCTGGCTGTACGGG
This sequence comes from Streptomyces sp. NPDC102274, assembly GCF_044766385.1. Taxonomy (NCBI): domain Bacteria; kingdom Bacillati; phylum Actinomycetota; class Actinomycetes; order Kitasatosporales; family Streptomycetaceae; genus Streptomyces; species Streptomyces sp. NPDC102274. Next base: position 37,358 of record NZ_JBIWLW010000006.1, read on the forward strand.
CCGGGCTGCTGCTGCCCCTGCCCGGCCGGTTCCGCCTGCGGATAGCCGTAACCGGGCTGCGCGGCCGGCGGACCCGGCGGCATCTGCGGCGGAGGCGGCATCTGCGGCGGCTGCGCGGGCGGCGGCGGACTCTGCGGTCCCCCCTGCTCCGGCGGGCCACCGTGCGGCTGGTCCTGCGGAGCTCCGAAGCCCCCCTGCGGCGGTTGCTGACTGGGCGGCTGGCTCATCAGCGCTTTCCCCCTGTTAGTACGGTCCGCGACCCGGTCGGACTCCCCCGCGATTCCGGTGGCCGATAATTACCGGCCACCGGAATGGAGCGAATCGGGCACGGTTTCCGCATCGTCATATCAGTCGAGCGGGGCTTCTTTGTATCACTCGGCCACCTGTACGGGCCGGGCCGGTCCGCCCCTGTTCCCAAGGGAGGACCGGCCCGTGATGCGCTCGTTACGCGCCCTGCACAGCGTCTCTACGCGTCCTCCGCGAGCTCCAGCCAGCGCATTTCCAACTCGTCGCGCTCACCCACCAGTTCGCGCAGCTCCGCATCCAATTTGGCCACTTTCTCGAAGTCTGTGGCATGGTCGGCGATCTGCTGATGGAGGGTCGTCTCACGGCTGGACATCTTGTCCAACTGCCGCTCGATCTTCTGGAGTTCCTTCTTCGCCGCCCGGCCGTCCTTGGCCGATACGGCCCCCGCTCCGGCCCCCGTACCCGCTCCCGCCGACCGCGCCTCGGCGGCGGCCGGCGCGGTGGCCGGCACCGCGGACTCGATCAACTGGCGGCGGCGTTCCAGATACTCGTCGATCCCGCGCGGCAGCATCCGCAGCTTCGTGTCACCGAGCAGTGCCATCACCTTGTCGGTGGTCCGCTCGATGAAGAACCGGTCGTGCGAGATGACGACCATCGAGCCCGGCCAGCCGTCGAGGAGGTCCTCCAGCTGGTTGAGCGTCTCGATGTCGAGATCGTTGGTGGGCTCGTCGAGGAAGAGGACGTTCGGCTCGTCCATCAGCAGCCGCAGCAGCTGAAGGCGGCGCCGCTCACCGCCGGAGAGATCACCGACCGGCGTCCACTGCTTCTCCTTGGTGAAGCCGAACTGCTCGCACAGCTGGCCCGCCGTCATCTCGCGCCCCTTGCCGAGGTCGACGCGGTCCCGTACCTGCTGCACGGCTTCGAGGACCCGCAGCGACGGCTTGAGTTCGGTGACCTCCTGGGACAGATACGCCAGCTTGACGGTCCTGCCGACCACGACCTTCCCGGCGGCGGGCTGGACATCGCCCTGCGAACGGGCGGCCTCGGCGAGCGCCCGCAGCAGCGAGGTCTTGCCCGCGCCGTTCACCCCGACCAGCCCGATCCGGTCCCCCGGGCCGAGCTGCCAGGTGAGATGGGTGAGCAGCACCTTGGGGCCCGCCTGGACGGTCACGTCCTCCATGTCGAAGACGGTCCTGCCGAGCCGGGCGTTGGCGAACTTCATCAGCTCGGAGGTGTCACGGGGCGGCGGCACGTCCGCGATCAGCTCATTGGCCGCCTCGACCCGGAAGCGCGGCTTCGACGTACGCGCGGGAGCACCGCGCCGCAGCCAGGCCAGCTCCTTGCGGACCAGGTTCTGCCGCTTGGCCTCCTCGGTCGCCGCGATGCGCTCGCGCTCGGCGCGCGCGAAGACGTAGTCGGAGTAGCCACCCTCGTACTCGTGCACCGCACCGCGCTGGACGTCCCACATCCGCGTACAGACCTGGTCGAGGAACCACCGGTCGTGCGTCACGCACACGAGCGCGGACCGCCGCGCCCGCAGATGCTCGGCCAGCCAGGCGATGCCCTCGACATCGAGATGGTTGGTGGGCTCGTCCAGCACGATCAGCTCGGGCTCGCCGATCAGCAGCTTGGCGAGCGCGATCCGCCGCCGCTCACCACCGGAGAGCGGCGCGATGACGGTATCGAGCCCCTGCGGAAACCCGGGCAGATCGAGTCCGCCGAAGAGCCCGGTGAGCACATCACGGATCTTGGCGTTCCCGGCCCACTCATGATCGGCGAGATCGCCGATGACCTCGTGTCTGACCGTGGCGGCGGGATCGAGCGAATCATGCTGCGTCAACACCCCGAGCCGCAGCCCGCCACTGTGCGTGACCCGCCCGGTATCGGCCTCCTCCAGCCTGCTGAGCAGCCTGATGAGGGTCGTCTTGCCGTCGCCATTACGCCCGACGACGCCGATCCGGTCCCCCTCGGAGACGCCGAGAGAGACACCGTCGAGCAGCGCACGGGTGCCGTACACCTTGGTGACTGCCTCGACATTGACCAGATTGACGGCCATTTCACTCCTGTACGGGGGGATGGATCGACATCCCAGGGTAATCGCCACCACGGCGGCGCCGTCCTGGCGGACCGCCCCGTGGTCATCCGGGCACCCCGCCCCCGGTCTCCCCCGGCCCGTCCACCGGATCCGCCAAGGGCCGCCGGACGCGCTCGCGCGGGCTCAGGCAGGCATCGATTCCATCGATTCCACGATCCAGAGAGGACCGTCCGCGCACCTCACCTCTACGCCGTCGGCGGGTTCGAGGGAGTCCGCAACACCCGGATCCATTCGTCCGCCACCAACGCGGCCGGACCGGACCTGCCCGAACTGCCAAATCGTGCGGCGCGTACCTGATTGTGGATCCGGCTCCTGGTGTGCTCCCAGTCGATTCGGAAGAAGCTGGGCTCCATCCATCCCGCGTAGGAGGCATGCGCGGCGCACTGCGCGACACCGGGGCTCGATCCCTTGCGGAATCCTGTCGGCGATCTCGCCGATCACCGATCCCGCGCCGGACCTCGTCGGCCCGCCGGGTCTCAGAGATCGTGCGTGCACGTACGCCACCGGCGTGTGCCCGGCCCTTTCACAGACACCTTGCAGGACAGCGAATCCTTGCGCCGAATACGACACCAGGATGACACGCATCGACCCGCCTCATATTTTCACAAGACCGGACACCCGGTGGCGGAAGGTGTCGCGGAGCGGCTCCGCCGTAAGGGCTGTGGGCATGTCGTGCCCCCAAGCTGACGCGTGGTCGTTTTTACGCCGCGTTGCGGGATAACTACGGCGCGTTCCATGAGACTAGGGTGAGATAAGAAACTTCCACAACCTGCATCTGCTGCACACGTGCACGGTTACCTCTATCGTGTGACGTGGCCCCATGGAGCCTTCAGGCGTGCAGACTTGGGTGCGAGCGGAGAGAAAGGCGACACGATGCCCGCAGGTGGTAAGCCGACTGTGCGCAGCCGACGTTTTGGCCGCAGGATGCAGCGGCACAGGGTCGGTGCGGGGTTCGACCAGTCACAGGCGGCCGAGTTCATCCACGGGTCGAGATCCAAGATCAGCCGCATGGAAGACGGAATCACCACCGCCAGACCTGCGGAAGTGCTGCTGTTGCTGGACCGGTACGCCGTCACGGACGAGACGGAGCGCGGACACCTGGTGTGGCTGGCGAAGAACTCCGGTCATCGCGGTTGGTGGCTCAACTTCCCGGAGCTGTCAGAGGGTTACCGCAACCACATCTCTCTGGAAGATGACGCGACATTCATCCGCGAGTGGCAGACGGTACTGGTCCCTGGACTTCTGCAAACAGCGGCGTACGCCGAGCAGACCTCCACGGTCGGCCCCAACCGCATCGCACCCGACGTGGTGGCCCAGTTCGTCAAGGTGCGGGAGGGGCGGCAGGCAAAGATCGAGGAGGGCGGCACCAGTTACGCGACAATCATCTGGGAGCCCATTGTGACCCTCCCGCTCGTTCCTGACGCCGTACACCGGGAGCAGTTGGAGCAACTCCTGAAAGTGGGGAAGCGGAGCAATGTCTCCATTCAGATCCTCCCCGTCTCCGCAGGAGTGAAGGCAGGTATCACCTACCCGTTCTCCTCGTTCTCCTTCGACGGTCAGCCCACTGTTGAAGCAGTCGCCATTGACAATCTACGGGGCGCGTCAGTCCTTGAGGCGGCAGACGATCTGACGGCTTACGCCCATGCGTTCGACCAACTACGATCGGAAGCACTGTCACCGGATGCGAGCGCCCGGCTCATCCGGCGTGTACTGCGGAGCAGCAAGGAAGAAGCGTCGTGACCTCTGAAGTTGTAGGCCCCTACCGGACGTCGTCTTACTCGGGTCAGAACAACAACTGCGTCGAGGTGGCCCCAACCGCCAATGGTGGCCGGGCCGTACGGGACAGCAAGGACCAGACCCGGCCCTCCCTCCACTTCAGCCCTGCCCCGTGGCAGACCTTCCTTGCGGTCGCCAAGGACGTCGCGTCCCGCGACTGAGGCCGCAGCGCCCCATGCGGACGAGGCCCCAGCATCGCCGGGGGCCTCACCCATGAACCGGCCCGCGCGTCGGACCGCGCCGAGCTCTCTCCTGCCCAGCACGGCTACAAGTCCAGCACAGCCCACAGACGTCGGCCGTCCTCCGCCGTGTCCGTGCCACAGCTCGTCGCCCCCAGCTCCGCGAGCCGTGGCAGGACCGTCTCGTCGGCGACAACTGGACCCGGCTGGTGACTCAGGACCACGACGAGAGCCTGCCCGTTCTGGTCGGACAGGTGCAGGCTCACCCGCTTTCCGCCGTCGGCCAAGGCGGTCGACACCAGCAGCGTCACCAGATCGTCGGCCGCCTTGTCGGCGCCGCGGTATCCCCAGTCGTGCAGTTGGCCGACCACGTACGTACGGGCACGTGCCACCGACCACGGCCGCGCCTCCAGCATCCAGTTCGCGCCGCGCCGGTTGGCCATCGTCACCGTCGGGCGGCCCCTCGCGGCCAGAACGCCGGACTTCGGCCTTGCGTCCGGCCCAGGCCGTGGCGGCTGAACCGGCCGCTTCGGGGGCGGCGGGGTCTTCGGCGGATAGTCCGGCTGGTGAGCCGCGTCCGGTGAACCGGGCATACGGACCTCCCTGGATGAGAGACGGGCAGGAGCCCGGCCGTCACCCATCGTAGGGCCGACGTCACACCGGGGGAACGGGCGGCCGTCAGGCAGTGACCCGCTCCACCACCGTCGCCCCCCGCGCCGGGGACGGCGCCACCCGGGTCGTGCGGCAGGTGCCCGAGGCCAGCAGGGCCTGGGCGACCTCTTCCGCCGCGTCGGGATCCTTCGTCAGGAAGGCCGTCGTCGGGCCCGAGCCCGAGACCAGGGCCGCCAGGGCGCCCGCCGTCGTGCCCGCTGTGAGGGTGTCGGCGAGGGAGGGGCGCAGACCGAGGGCCGCGGGCTGGAGGTCGTTGGACAGGGCGCCGGCCAGGGCGGTGGCGTCGCCCGTGCGGAGGGCGTCCAGGAGGGCGGGGTCGGCGGACGGGGCGGGGACGGGCGTGCCTTCCGTACGGCGGTCGAACTCGCGGAACACCGTCGGCGTGGACAGGCCGCCGTCGGCGACCGCGAACACCCAGTGGAACGAGCCGCCGACCTCCAGAGGCGTGAGCTGTTCGCCCCGCCCGGTGCCCAGCGCCGCCCCGCCGATCAGGCTGAACGGCACATCGCTGCCCAACTCGGCGCAGAGGTCGAGGAGTTCGTCCTGCGAGGAGCCCAGCGACCAGAGGGTGTCACAGGCCAGCAGCGCGCCCGCGCCGTCCGCGCTGCCGCCCGCCATGCCGCCCGCGACGGGGATGTCCTTGGCGATATGGATATGGACGCGCGGGTCGATGCCGTGACGTTCCGCCAGGGTCAGCGCCGCGCGGGCCGCGAGGTTGGTGTGGTCGAGGGGGACCTGCGCCGCGTCCGGGCCCGTGCAGGTGATCCGCAGCTCGTCGGCCGGGGTGACCGTGATCTCGTCGTACAGGCCCACGGCGAGGAAGACATTCGCCAGGTCGTGGAAGCCGTCGGGGCGGGCCGCGCCCACCGCCAGCTGTACGTTCACCTTCGCCGGCACCCGTACCCGTACCCGTTCAACCGTGCTCACGCGCCCGCCCCCTTCGACTCCGCGATCCGCGCGAACTCCTCGACTGTCAGTGCCTCGCCGCGCGCCTGCGGCGAGACGCCCGCCGCGACCAGCGCCGCCTCCGCCGCCGCGGCCGAACCCGCCCAGCCCGCCAGCGCGGCGCGCAGCGTCTTGCGGCGCTGCGCGAAGGCCGCGTCGACGACCGCGAAGACCTCGGCCCTGGAGGCCGTGGTCTTCACCGGCTCGGCCCTGCGCACCAGCGAGACCAGGCCCGAGTCCACATTGGGCGCGGGCCAGAAGACGGTACGGCCGATGGCACCGGCCCGCTTGACGTCCGCGTACCAGTTGGCCTTCACGGACGGCACCCCGTACACCTTGTTGCCCGGCGCGGCGGCCAGCCGGTCGGCGACCTCCGCCTGGACCATCACCAGCGTCCGTTCGATCGTCGGGAAGCGTTCCAGCATGTGCAGCAGGACAGGGACGGCCACGTTGTACGGGAGGTTCGCGACCAGCGCGGTCGGCGCCGGGCCCGGCAGTTCCCGGACCCGCATCGCGTCCGAGTGCACGAGCGAGAAGCGCCCGGCGCGCGCCGGCATCCTCGCCTCGATCGTCGCGGGCAGCGCGCCGGCCAGGACGTCGTCGATCTCCACGGCCGTCACCCGGTCCGCCGCCTCCAGCAGCGCCAGCGTCAGCGAGCCGAGCCCGGGGCCGATCTCCACGACGACGTCGTCCGGGCGCACCTCGGCGGTGCGGACGATCCTGCGGACGGTGTTGGCGTCGATGACGAAGTTCTGTCCGCGCTGTTTGGTCGGGCGTACGCCCAGCGCCGCGGCCAGTTCGCGGATGTCCGCCGGGCCCAGAAGGCCATCAGAGCCATCCGGTACATCCGGTACATCGGAAGTATCCGGCGCATCGGAAGTATCTGGTGCATCGAGCTCAGCGGCGTGGGGCTCAGGGGCATCGGGCTCAGTGGTGCTCACCCCGTCAGCCTACGGCCGCAGTGGGGCGAGGGACTCGCCCCCCGCTGCACGTAGAGCTTCTTCGCGCGGTACGTCTGTTCCTCGGCCGGTGCGTCCTGCGGGCGTCCGCTGCCGCCGAGGGCATGCCAGGTGCGGGTGTCGAACTGGTACAGCCCGCCGTAGTTCCCCGACGCGTCGACCGCCCCCGGCCGCCCGCCCGACTCGCAGGCGGCGAGCCCGGCCCAGTTGAGCCCGTCCGCGCCGGACACGGAGGCCGGCGCCGTCTTCGTACCCACCCTCACCCGCTGGGTGACCGCCCGGCGCACCACCTCTTCGTGGATCTTCCGCGGCTTCCTCTTGACGCCGTTGACCGTGCGCAGGGCGTACGTGACCCGGCGCGCGCCGGGCCTGCCCTGCTGGTCGACGACCTCGGTTCCCCGGAAGAGGCCGGGGTCCTGGGTCCGTACGGTGTCGTACGGGATGGGCTCGTCGCGAACCCGCTCACCGGCGGTGATCCGCATGACGGTGATCGTCGAGCCGTCGCGCGGAAAGGTGTCGGGCGGTACGGACGTGGTGTCCCGCCCGTGCAGCGCGAGACCGGCCTGCGTCAGGGCCTCGGCGACGGTCACCGCGTTGGTACGGATCGTGTGCTCGCGGCCGTCCGCCATGAAGGTGACGGTGCGCTCGGTCCGTACGTCCAGGGCCAGTCCCGAACGGGAGATCTCGGCGGAGCGCGAGACGGAGAGGAACGCGCCCTTCGCGCGCACCCCGAGCTGGCGCACGCAGCGCGCCCTCGACGGTGCGGGCCGTCGTCCACACCTGGCGCTGGTGTCCGTCGAGGGTGAGCAGGACGGGCCGCCCGTAGCGGACGACGATCTCGTCGCCGTTGGCGAGCTCCGCGCCGGGCGCCGGGGCGACGATGTCGTGCGCGCCGACCGACACGCTCTCGTGCGCGAGCAGCTCCTCCACCTCCCCGGCGAAGGTGTGCAGGGTGCGCTGCTCACCACCGTCGACGGTGAGTTTCACGGCCTTGTCGTTGACGAGGAACGCCGAGGTGTCACCGGCGAGGAAGGCGACGACGAGCGCCTGCGGGACGAGCCGGCGCAGCGCCTCGGGGGAGGCGGCGGGCCTGGGCAGGGGGACCTCGGGCAGGACGACTCGGGGCGCCGGGGCGGCTCCTGGCAGCGCAGCCTCCGGCGGGGCGGCTCCGGGCGAGGCGGGTTTACGGCGACCGAACCCGCCCCGTGCGGCACGGTGACTGCCCTGCGCGTTGCCCACGACGCTCCATGAGATCCGGTCCGGTCCGCCGCGGCCCGGATGCCCATGACCGCGGTGCCCCCGGAGACTAATGGAGGCGCCGTCACTCTCCAAAGCGACTCGACTACGCAGCGTGCCCGATGCCACTCTCCGCTCCCGGCCGGCACCGCCCGCACAGCCCGCACCGCCGGCACCACCCGCACCCCCCGGTCCACCCCCGGTCCGTTGTGCGTCAGTAACCGAACGCACGGGCCGTATTGCGGGAAATCGCCTCAGCCATGGCGTCCTCGCCGATCCCCCGCACCTCGGCCATCGCGCGCAGCGTCACCGGAATGAGGTAAGGCGCATTGGGCCGGCCTCGGTAGGGCGCCGGCGTGAGAAAGGGCGCGTCCGTCTCGACGAGAACAAGCTCCAATGGCGCTATTGTGAGCGCGTCACGCAACGGCTGAGCGTTTTTGAATGTGACATTGCCCGCAAAGGACATGTAATAGCCGGCCGCCGCACATACCGCGGCCATTTCCGCGTCACCGGAATAGCAATGGAACACCGTGCGTTCCGGAGCGCCTTCTTCCGCAAGAATACGCAGCACATCGGCGTGCGCCTCGCGATCGTGGATCATGAGCGCCTTGCCGTGGCGTTTGGCGATCTCGATATGAGCGCGGAAGGAGCGCTCCTGGGCGGCCACGCCCTCGGGGCCCGTACGGAAGTAATCGAGCCCCGTCTCGCCGACGGCCCGTACCGGCTCCAGCGCAGCCAGCCGGTCGATCTCGGCCAGCGCGTCGTCCAGCGCCGGGTCGCCGCCGCCCTCACGGGCCCCTTGCCGCGACCAGCCGTCGGGGTCGCCGTGCACGATCCGGGGCGCTTCGTTGGGGTGCAGCGCGACGGCCGCGTGGACGTTCTCGTACGCCGCCGCCGTCTCCGCGGCCCATCGCGAGCCCTTGAGGTCGCACCCCACCTGGACCACCGTCGTCACACCGACCGAGGCAGCCTTGGCGAGACCGTCCTCGACCGTGCCGTCCTGCATGTCCAGGTGGGTGTGCGCGTCCGCGACCGGCACCCGAAGGGGCTCGGGCAGCGGTGGCGGGGCTTGTTTCGAACTCATGGGCGCGATCCTACGAGGGCCGCGCCCGGGAGATCACATGCGGTGGTGCGGGTGACGTACGGGTGACTCGGGGTGGCTCACGTGCGGTGGTGGTGCTGGAAGGGGTGCAGGAGGTCGGAGAGATGCCAGTGGTGCTGCCTGGCCGCTTTTCCGGCCCCGGTCGCCCCGCCCTCCCCCGACAGAGCGGCGCCGCCGACTCCGTCGGCTCCCTCGGGTATCTCCTCGCCCGCCGGCGCCGGTATCTCCTCGGACGCCGCCGAGCGCTTGCTTTTCGCCGGGTGGTGCGGCTCCGCCATGAGCGCCCGTACCGACGAGACCTGGCCGGAACGCATGATGCGGACGATATGCCCCCCGCAGTTGACGCAGTTCGGGCTGGACAGCGGGGAAGCCACCCGCACCCCCTCGGTCTTGTAGACGACGAATTGGTGGCCCGAGCCGTCGACGTGATGCTCTATGTCGTACGCCTGCTCCCAGCCGTGCCCACAACGCATACAACAAAAGGCATATGCCTCGTGAGCGGCGGCTGTACCAGTGATCTCACTCATGCCAGCTCCTCTCCACTGACCAAGTGGACGCCTTTGACAGCGGGAGCGCATCAGCCCTGTCGATTAATGGATTGGTCTTGGCCTTCTCATGCCCAAAGGGCCCGGCACACGGTCTGCGCTTTACATTTCACGATAGTCCTTTGCCGTCCGCGGGGGACGTGCGCCCAGGGGGCGTTCCGGCGACCGTCCCGGAGACCGTTCGGGGCGCCGTTCCGGGCGCCGCGCGCGCCGCGTTCTTCGCCGCGACGACCGCGTCGAACACCTCGCGCTTGGGCAGGCCCGCCTCGGCGGCGACGGCGGCGATCGCCTCCTTGCGCCGTTCCCCCGCCTCCTCCCGCACCCGCACCCGCCGCACCAGCTCCTCTGGGTCCAGCTCGCCGGGCACCGGCTCCGGGGCGCCCTCCACGACCACGGTGATCTCTCCCCGTACGCCCTCGGCCGCCCAGGCCGCCAGCTCGCCGAGCCCGCCGCGCCGCACCTCTTCGTACGTCTTGGTCAGTTCGCGGCAGACGGCCGCCCTGCGGTCGGCGCCGAAGACCTCGGCCATCGCGGCGAGGGTGTCGTCCAGGCGGTGCGGCGCCTCGAAGTAGACAAGTGTGCGCCGCTCGGCCGCGGCCTCCCGCAGTCGGCCGAGCCGTTCGCCCGCCTTGCGGGGCAGGAAACCCTCGAAGCAGAAACGGTCCACCGGAAGGCCGGAGAGCGCCAGCGCGGTCAGCACGGCCGACGGGCCCGGCACGGCCGTGACCTTGATGTCCCGTTCGACGGCCGCCGCCACCAGCCGGTAGCCGGGGTCGGAGACGGACGGCATGCCCGCGTCCGTGACCAGCAGCACCCGGGCCCCGCCCGTCAGCGCTTCGACCAGCTCCGGCGTGCGCGCGGACTCATTGCCCTCGAAGTACGACACGACCCGGCCGCGGGTCTGCACGCCGAGCGCCTGGGTGAGCCTGCGCAGCCGCCGCGTGTCCTCCGCGGCGATCACATCGGCGGTCTCCAGCTCGGTGGAGAGCCGGGGCGGCGCGTCCGTGACATCACCGATGGGCGTCCCTGCGAGTACCAACGTTCCAATCACATCCGCCATCCTCGCAGGGCGCGACGCACCCCACGCACAGCGGCGTTCCCTACGATGGCGCGGTGACCAGTACTGCGCCAGAAGCCCTCCACGGGCACGACGCCGGCGACAAGCCGCCCTCATGGCCTCAGCGGCTGCGCCGATTCGGCCATGTGCCCCGGCGGGTGACCGGGCTGCGCGAGCGGCTGGTGCCGCCGTACACCCGGCCCTCGGAGCGGCTGTGGGCCGTGCTCGGCGTGCCTCCCCGGCTCGCGGACCGAATGATCCGCTGGTCCGCGTGGGGCGGGCCGCTGCTCGTGGCGCTGGTCGCCGGAGTGCTGCGGTTCTGGAACCTGGGCAGCCCCAAGGCGGTGATATTCGATGAGACGTACTACGCGAAGGACGCGTGGGCGCTCATCAACCAGGGGTACGAGGGCAGCTGGCCGAAGGATATCGACAAGTCGATCCTGAAGGATCCGTCCTCGGTCCCGGTGCCCACCGATCCCGGCTATGTGGTGCACCCGCCGGTGGGCAAGTGGGTCATCGGCCTCGGCGAGCACTTCTTCGGGTTCAACCCCTTCGGCTGGCGCTTCATGGTGGCCGTGCTCGGCACGCTCTCGGTGCTGATGCTGTGCCGGATCGGGCGGCGGCTGTTCCGTTCCACGTTCCTGGGGTGCCTGGCGGGCGCGCTGCTCGCGGTGGACGGCCTGCACTTCGTGATGAGCCGCACGGCCCTGCTCGACCTCGTGCTGATGTTCTTCGTGCTGGCGGCCTTCGGCTGTCTGCTGATCGACCGCGACTGGGCACGGCGGAGACTGGCGGCGGCGCTCCCGCCGGACGAGGAGGAGGGCGTCCTGCGCCCTGACCTCGCCGTCGCCGAGAATCTGCGCCTCGGCCTGCGACCCTGGCGGCTCGCGGCCGGGCTGATGCTGGGCCTGGCCTTCGCGACGAAGTGGAACGGGCTCTACATCCTGGCCGCCTTCGCGCTGATGGCGGTGCTCTGGGACGTGGGCGCGCGTCGCACGGCGGGCGCGGTGCGGCCGTACCGCGCGGTGCTGCGCCACGATGTCGTCCCCGCCTTCTTCTCGACGGTCCCGGTCGCGATCGTCACGTACGTCGCCACCTGGACCGGCTGGATCGTCAGCGACAAGGGCTACTTCAGGGACTGGGCCGAGAAGGCGGGCAAGGGCGGCAACTGGACCTGGCTGCCCGACTGGCTGCGCAGCCTCTGGCACTACGAGAACGAGGTCTACAGCTTCCACGTCAATCTGACGTCGGGCCACACCTACCAGTCGAACCCGTGGAGCTGGATCGTCCTGGGCCGTCCGGTCTCGTACTTCTACGAGGACCCGGCGGCCGGCACCGACGGCTGCCCGGCGTCCACGACCGGCAAATGCGCCCGCGAGGTGCTGGCGATCGGCACCCCGCTGCTGTGGTGGGCGGGGGCCTTCGCGCTCTGCTACGTCCTGTACCGCTGGTTCTTCCGCCGCGACTGGCGCGCGGGCGCGATCGCCTGCGCGGTGGCGGCGGGCTGGGCGCCCTGGTTCCTGTACCAGGAGCGGACGATCTTCCTCTTCTACGCGGTCGTCTTCGTCCCCTTCCTCTGTCTCGCGGTGGCGATGATGGTCGGCGCGATCGTCGGGCCCGCGGGCTCCGACGAGAGACGCAGGACGATCGGCGCGGTCGGCGCCGGGGTACTGGTCCTGCTGATCATCTGGAACTTCATCTATTTCTGGCCGCTGTACACGGGCACGGCGATCCCGCTGGACTCCTGGCGCAACAGGATGTGGCTCGACACCTGGGTCTGACCACGGCGGGCAGGACCACGGCGGGCACGGGACCCACGGTCGGGGCAAGGTCGCGCGTCAGTCCGATAACACTCACCGGCGCTCGCCCCCTGTGACGCACCAGTCCCGTAGGGTGCACATGTCGCCCCCTTGAACGCGTTCAGAAGTTCAGGGGGCTCCTGGGGAGGGGGACTGCACTCATGCGCAGTGGAGCCAAGATCGCCGTGATAGGCGGCGTGTTCGCCGTGTTCGCGGGCGGGGTCGGGTACGGCGCCTACAACGTCTACGGCGGGCTGACCGGCGGCAACGGATCATCGGGCGGCGACACCACCACGACGCGCGAGATCAGTACCGGGCCGCTGAGCGCCACCGAGATCGACAAGGCCGCGAAGGACTTCCTGACGGGGTGGGCGAAGGGGGCCGACCCGGCGGCGGTCGCCCGGCTGACCAATGACCCGACCACCGCCGCGACCGTCATCGGCGGCTTCCGCGACTCCGCCGGTGTCACCTCCGCGGTGATCACCCCGGGTCGGGCGGTCGGCGCGAAGGTCCCGTTCACCGTGAAGGCCACCGTCTCGTTCGACGGGAAGACAAAGCCCTGGTCGTACGCCTCGGAGCTGACCGTGGTGCGCGGGCTGAGCACTGGTCGTCCGCTGGTCGACTGGGCGCCCACGGTGATCCATCCGAAGCTGACGAAGGACACCCACCTCGTCACCGGCGAGGCTTCCGCGCCCCCGATCAAGGCCGTCGACCGCAACGGCACGGAGCTGACGAAGGAGAAGTACCCCTCGCTCCGGCCGGTCCTCGACGAGCTGCGCAAGCGGTACGGCGCCGACGCGGGCGGCTCGCCCGGTGTCGAGCTGGTGCTCAAGAGCGACACCGGGAGCGTGCCCGACGAGACGCTGCTCACGCTCTCCAAGGGCTCCGCCGGCCGGCTGACGACCACGCTGGACGCGAACGTCCAGGCCGCCGCCGAGAAAGCGGTGAAGAGATACAGCGAGGCGTCGGTCGCCGCCGTCAAGCCGAGTATGGGCGAGATCCTGGCGGTCGCCAACAACCGCAAGGACGGCTGGAACGCGGCGATGCTCGGCAGGCAGGCACCGGGCTCCACCATGAAGATCGTGACCGCGGCGATGCTGCTGGAGAAGGGCCTCGTGGCCGCCGACCGGGCGGCCGAGTGCCCCAAGGAAGCGATGTACCAGGGCCGTACGTTCACGAACCTGGACGGTTTCTCCATCGCGGGCGGCACGTTCACACAGAGCTTCGCCCGCTCCTGCAACACCGCCTTCATCAAGCTGATCGACGACACCAAGGACGACGCCGCGCTGAAGGCCGAGACCGAGGAGGTCTTCGGCATCGGCCTGGACAACTGGAAGACGGGTGTCGCGTCCTTCGACGGCAGCGTGCCGGCCGCGACCGGCGGCGAGGCGGCGGCACAGTACATCGGGCAGGGCACGGTCCAGATGAACGTCCTCAACATGGCGTCCATCACGGCCACCGCCAAGAACGGTTCGTTCAAGCAGCCCGTGATCGTGCCGCGTTCGCTGGACGACCGGGAACTGGCCACCGCCACGCGCTCGCTGCCGTCCGGCGTGGCACGCCAGCTGCGCGACATGATGCGGGTCACGGCCACGAGCGGTACGGCCGCGAACGCGATGTCCGGGCTGGGCGGCGACAAGGGCGCGAAGACCGGTTCCGCGGAGGTCGACGGCCAGGCCAGCTCCAACAGCTGGTTCACGGGCTACCAGAACGATCTCGCCGCCGCGGCGGTCGTCCAGGCGGGCGGCCACGGCGGCGACGCGGCGGGCCCGGTGGTGGCGTCGGTGCTGGCCGCGGGGTGACAGCGGGGCGAAAGTCGTACGCCGCCGGCACGCCGGAGGACGTCCGCGAGCACACGGCGTGACGCCGCTCGTCGCCGTCGCGGTCCTCATCGCCGCGCTCACCCACGCCAGTTGGAACGCCCTCGCGCACATGATCAATGACCAGCTGGTCGCCTTCACCCTGATCGGCGGGGGCGCGGCGGTGATCGGCGCCGCGCTCGCCTGCTTCACACCCCTGCCGCACGCGGCGGCCTGGCCGTATCTGATCGTCTCCGCGCTGCTGCACATCGGCTACCAGGTGCTGCTGATGCGCTCGTTCAGCCTGGGCGACTTCGGCCAGATGTACCCGATCGCGCGCGGTACGGCGCCGCTCGTGGTGACCGTACTGGCCGCCGTCTTCGTCGGGGAGTCACTGGACGCCTGGCAGGCGGCGGGCGTCGCCGTCGCCTCGGCGGGGCTGGTCGGTCTCGCGCTCTGGGGCATCAGGGGCTCGGGGAGCACACCCCACTGGCCGGCGCTGCTCGCCGCGGTCGCGACGGGGCTGTCGATCGCCGCGTACACGGTGGTGGACGGTGTGGGGGTACGCGAATCGGGCTCGCCGCTCGCCTATATCGCCTGGCTGATGATCCTGGAGGGCCTCACGATCCCGGCGTACGCCCTGTACGCGCGCGGGGGCCGGCTCCTCGCCCAGCTGCGGCCCCACGCGGCGCGGGGGCTGCTCGGCGCGGTCCTCTCCACGCTGGCGTACGGCCTGGTCCTGTGGGCCCAGACCCACGCCCCGCTCGCCCCGGTAGCCGCGCTCAGGGAGTCGTCGATCATCGCCGGCGCCGCCATAGGGGCGGTCTTCTTCAAGGAACGCTTCGGTACGCCGCGCATCGCGGCGGCGGGTCTGATGGTGGTGGGTATCGGGCTGATGCTGCACACCAGTTGATACGCGCGGGTGCCCTTTCCGTCGCAGGCCGGGCGGGACTCTCGCAACACGCCCCAGTCTGGGCCCATGCCACCGGACGCCGGCGCCACTGGAGCCGCCTGCTGGAAGCGGCCACCGCTGAATTCGCCCGGTACGGACCGGCGGGCGCCCGGGCGGACCGGATCGCCGAGCAGGCGAAGGCCGACAAGCGCCTGATCTTGGTCATCGTCACCGCGGCGCGGGCCGTGACCGCCCGACTGAGGGCATACAACCCCTCCGTACGCGGCCCTTGGTCCGGACGGTGCCCCTTTGGCAACACTCGCCGGACAGCTCCCGACAGATCCTGCTTTATCCGTCCGCTCGTGTTCTCCTTCCGTCACGGAGGTATCAATGTGATGAGCGGACAACCACATGAAGACGCGGACAACCACGACACACCTGACAGCGACCAGGACCGGGACCAGGACCAGGACGGGAACCAGGACCAGGACCGGGACACGGACCACCGACCAGCGACGCCGCGGCGGCTCCTGCTGACCACGGCCGCGCTGGCGCCACTGCTGGCCGGGATCGGCACCCCCGCCGCCCGCGCCCAGTCGCCGGATCCGGCCCCCGCCACGGTGGCGGGCGGCGGCCACCAGCACGAGCCGGTCCAGCCGGTGACCACCACCCCGGCCGACTGGAAGCAGGTCGCTCAGGCGCTGGGCCGGCCGGGCTCCATGGCCGGCGACAAGGCGTACACCACCCACTTTCCGCGCGGGGACCTCGATGTCGTCTCCTACGGAGTCTCGGTCTCACCCGAACTCGCCCTGGGATCGCACGTGGCCTTTGTCCGCTACGCCGACGGCAACGTGCTGGTCATGGGCGATCTCACGGTGACCGAGGGTGAGCTGCCGGAGGTGACGGATGCCCTCCAGGAGCACGGCATCGAGCAGACCGCGCTGCACAAGCATCTGCTCGCCCACTCCCCCGACGTCTGGTGGACCCATGTCCACGCGCACGGACGTGACCCGGTGGCCATCGCCCGCGGTCTGCGCGCGGCGCTCGACCGCACCGCGTCCCCGCCCGCGGAACCGTTGGGGCCACTGGCACCCCTCGATCTGGACACCGACGGCATCGATGGCGCGCTGGGCGTGAAGGGCTCGAACGACGGCGGGGTCTACAAAGCCACCTTCGCGCGCCGTGAGGTCATCATCGAGAGAGGCATGGCGCTGCCCCGCGGCCTGGGCGCCATCTCGGCCTTCCTCTTCCAGCCCCTGGGCGACGGCAAGGCCGCGCTCAACGGCGATGTGGTGATGGTCGCCGAGGAGGTCCAGAACGTCATCAAGATCCTGCGACGCGGCGGGATCGGTCTGGTCGAGCTGCACAACCACGGCCTCCGGGACGAGCCCCGCCTGTTCTTCATCCACCTCTGGGCCGTGGACGACGCCGTCGAACTGGCCAAGACCCTGCGCAAGGTGGTGGACGCCACGAACGTCGTCACGATCCGGCGCGGGCGCGGGGTATAGCCGGGCCTGCCCGCGCGCAGAGCCGCCGGGGTGGGGCTCGTAGCGCCGCGGCAGCCCGAGCCTCACCTCGTCCCGCCGCACCCGTCCCGCCGCACCCGCCGCACCCGTCCCGCCGCGCCCGGTACACCGCTCCCCTCCGCCCCTCTCTACGCCTCGCCCGCGATCGCCCTCCGCAGCCCCAGGTTGCTCGTCAGGATCCCGCCGTCGACCGGCAGCGTCACTCCCGTGATCCAGGAGGCGTCGGCGGAGGCCAGGAACGCGACCGCCGCGGCGATATCGGCCGGCGTACCCACCCGTCCCATCGGGTAGTGGGCGGCGGCGCGGTCCAGTTCCGCCTCGCGGCCCGCCCAGGCGCCGGTGTGGATCGTGCCGGGCTCCACGAGGTTGACGCGGACGCCGCGCGGGGCCGCGTGGCCCGCGAGCGTGCGGGTCAGGCTCGTCAGGCCCGCCTTGGCTGCGCTGTAGGCGTGGTTGCCGAAGTCCTGTTCGCCGTTGACCGAGCCGATCGAGACGATCGCGCCCCGGCCCGAGGCCGCCAGATGCGGCAGCGCCGCGCGGGCGCAGCGGAAGGCGCCTGTCAGGGTGATGTCGAGATCCAGCGCCCAGACCTCGTCCGGTTCGTCCTCGAACAGCGGGGCGTCCCGCGTGCACGAGTACGCGTTGTTCACCAGCACGTCCAGCGAGCCGAAGGTCTCGGCCGCGTACGCCACCGCCGCCTCCACCGACGCCCGGTCCGCCACGTCGCAGCCGAGCGCGACCGCGCCCGGGATGGACTCGGCGGCCGTCACCGCCCGCTTCTCGTCCAGGTCCGTCACCAGGACGCGCGCGCCCTCCACCGCCAGCCTGCGCGCGGTCGCCTCGCCGATGCCCCGGCCCGCTCCGGTGATCAGAACTCCGTATCCGTCAAATCGCCTCATCCGGCGATGATGTCGCCGATCGCACCGCGCGCACCAGAGCCTGTGCGCGGGGGTCCGCCGTCACTCCCTTGCGCATCCCGTTCGTCACATACCCCATCGCGATGCCCGACTCCGGATCGGCGAAGCCCAGCGAGCCGCCGCGCCCCGGGTGTCCGAAGGAACCGGGGCCCAGCAGCGGGGCGGCCGGGCCGTGCAGCATGAAGCCCAGGCCGAAGCGGGTGGCGACGACCAGGACCCGGTCCGGGCCCACCGATTCCTCCGTACGCGCGAGCGTCAGCGTCGCCGGGGCGAACAGCCGGTGGCCGTCGACGGGGCCGATCATCGCGGCGTAGCAGCGGGCCAGCGCGCGGGCGGTCGAGATGCCCCCGGAGGCGGGGAGTTCAGCGGCGCGGTAGGCCGGGGCGTTCTCGTCGGGCCGGGGTTCGATGACGCCGAACGCGCGCCGCGTCAGGGACTCCGCGTCGCGGTACGCCTCCGACACGGACCGTTTCGGCCGCAGCCTGAGCGCGCCGCCGACCGCCGTCGGCTCCTCGACCGGACCGATCCGGCCGACCCGGTGGGCCTCCTCGGCGGGCAGTCCGACCCAGAAGTCCAGCCCCAGCGGCCGGGCGATCTCCTCGGCGATCCACCGGCCCACGCTGCGGCCGGTGACCCGTCTGACCAGTTCGGCGATCAGCCAGCTGTAGGTGTGCGCGTGATAGCCGTGGTCGGTGCCCGGCTCCCACTCCGGCCGCTGGGCGGCCAGGGCCCGCGCGCCCGACTCCCCGTCGATGGCCTCGGCCGGGGTGAGCGGCCGGTCGAGCACCGGCACCCCGGCGCGGTGCGACAGGAGGTGGCGTACGAGCGCCCGCTCCTTGCCCGCCGACTTGAACTCCGGCCAGTACGTGCCGACCGGGGCGTCGAGGTCGATCTGCCCGCGCTGGTACAGCAGCAGCGGTACGGCGGCGGCGACGCCCTTCGTGGCGGAGCGGACGACCTGTGCCGTGTCGACGGCCCACGGCGCCGCGTCCGCGCCCCCGTCGGCCGGCTCCTGTCCGGTGACATCACGGGTGCCCGCCCACAGATCGACGACCTTGCGCCCGTCCCGGTACACGGCGACGGCCGCGCCCCGTTCTCCCCGCCGCTCGAAGTTCCGTACGAACGCGTCCCTGACCGGCTCGAAGCCCGCCTCCACCGTGCCCTGGACGTCCACGCCCGCACTCCCGCCCGTCGGTACCCACGCCTCGTACCGCTCGTCGTCCCGCCACGCCCCGGCGGCGCGACCCCTCTATGGTGCAACGTGTCCCGACGACACGGAACGCGGGTCGAAACCGAACGGCAGCTCCAACCGGTGCGCGCCCATCAGCTTCTCGTCGCCGAGGAGTTGCCCCGTGGGCCCGTCCGCCACGATGACGCCCTCGCTCAGGATCACCGCACGCGGACAGAGTTCGAGAGCGTACGGCAGATCGTGCGTCACCATCAGTACGGTGATGTCCAGCGCCCGCAGGATGTCGGCCAGTTCACGCCGGGACGCCGGGTCGAGATTGGACGAGGGCTCGTCGAGGACGAGGATCTCCGGCTCCATGGCCAGCACGGTCGCCACCGCGACCCGGCGGCGCTGGCCGAAGGAGAGATGGTGCGGCGGCCGGTCCGCGTACTCCGCCATCCCGACCTGGCCGAGCGCGGTGGTGACCCGGGCCTCCAGTTCGGGGCCGCGCAGCCCGGAGGCCGCCGGGCCGAAGGCCACGTCCTCGCGCACCGTCGGCATGAACAGCTGGTCGTCCGGGTCCTGGAAGACGATGCCGACCCGGCGGCGGATCTCGGCCAGATTCCGTTTCGCCACCGGCACCCCGGCGACCGCGACCGAACCGGCCCCGGCGGTCAGGATGCCGTTGAGATGCAGGACGAGCGTGGTCTTTCCGGCGCCGTTGGGCCCCAGCAGCGCCACCCGCTCACCGCGTCCGACGGTCAGATCGACACCGAAGAGGGCCTGATGGCCGTCGGGATAGGCGTACGCGAGCCCGCTGACCTCAAGAGAGGCGGGCGCGGTGGGGACGGGAAGCTCGGTCATAGGGTCCAGCCAAGCAGACAGACGGCGAGCGCCGTCACGGGGAGGGTGGCGGCGTACGTCCACTGCGCCCGGGACGCGGTCACCTCGTCGATGACCGGCATGGTGCCCGCGTACCCTCTGCTGACCATCGCCAGATGCACCCGCTCACCGCGCTCGTAGGAGCGGATGAAGAGCGCGCCGGCGGACTTGGCGAGGACGCCCCAGTGCCGGACGCCCCGGGCCTCGAAGCCGCGCGAGCGCCGGGCGACCGACATCCGTCGCATCTCGTCGGTGATGACATCGCCGTAGCGGATCATGAAGGACGCGATCTGCACCAGCATCGGCGGCAGCCGCAGCCGTTGGAGCCCGAGCAGCAGGGAGCGCAGCTCGGTCGTGGAGGCGAGGATCACGGACGCGGCGACGCCCAGCGTCCCCTTCGCGAGGACGTTCCAGGCGCCCCAGAGCCCGGGGACGCTCAACGACAGCCCCAGGAAACGGACTTGATCGCCGGGGACCACGAAGGGCATGAGGAACGCGAAGGCCACGAACGGGATCTCGATCAGCAGCCGGCGCAACAGGACGCCCGCGGGGATACGGGCCGCGCGCGTCACGGCCGCGAGCAGCACGGCGTACAGCGCGAACGCCCAGACCGCCTCGCGCGGGGTGGAGACCACCACGAGCACGAAGCAGAAGACGGCGGCCAGTTTGCAGTGCGGCGGCAGCGCGTGGACCGGCGAGTGTCCGTGCCGGTAGAGCGTGTGGGCGTGACCCGCGCCCATGTCAGACGTTCCCGCCGGCCACGGCCGTATCCGCCGTGGTACGGCGCCGTCGTACCGCCCAGAAGACACCACTGCCCACGGCCACCGTCGCGCCCACCCCGATCACGCCGGCGAGCCCGCCGGAGATCCGGGCGTCGCCCACGTCCTTGACGCCGTAGTCGGCGAGCGGGGAGTCGGCGGTGTGGTGCGGCTCGGTCTTCCGGTCGATGCCCTGGTCGGCGGCGACCTTCTCCAGGCCGTCGGGGCTCGCGGAGGCGTAGAAGGAGACGAAACCGGCCAGGACGAGCGCCGTGACCAGCCCGGTCGCCCAGACCTTACGGGTGGAGCGCGCGGCCACCGGCACCGGGCCGGACGCCGGGGCGGCGTCGACCAGTTCACCGCCCACCCGCAGCTTCAACGGCGCGGACAGCCCCCGGGCGCCGTACACGAGGTCGGGCCGTACGGCGATGACCGCGCCGACCGTCAGGGCGGTGATCGCGGCCTCGCCGATACCGATGAGCACATGCACCCCGACCATCCCCGTCAGCACCTTGCCGATCGGGATGTCGGTCGTCCCGCCGATCCAGTAGAAGAAGGTGAACGCGAGGGCCGCGGCCGGTACGGAGACCAGCGCCGCGACGAACGACGAGACGGTCACCGAGCGGCGCGTACGCGGCAGGACCTTCACCAGTGCGCGGAAGAACGCGTACGCGACGACGGTCGTCACCACGGCCATGTCGGTGATGTTCACCCCGAGCGCGGTGAGCCCGCCGTCCGCGAAGAGGATGCCCTGCATGAGCAGGACGACGGAGATACAGAGGACCCCGGTATAAGGGCCGACGAGTATCGCCGCGAGCGCACCGCCCAGCAGATGCCCGCTTGTCCCGGCGGCCACCGGGAAGTTGAGCATCTGTACGGCGAAGATGAACGCGGCGACGAGTCCGGCGAGCGGCGCGGTGCGCTCGTCCAGCTCCCGGCGTGCGCCGCGCAGACTGACCGCGACGGCGCCCGCGGCGACGGCACCGGACGCGGCCGAGACGGGCAGATCGATGAATCCGTCGGGGACATGCATGGCGGGGGCTCTGCTTTCTGATCGTTCGACGCGGTGATGAGCCGTTCGATGATTGCTCTCTTGCGAGAAGGTCGCAAGAGCAGGTGACATGCAGAGTGCTGGGAAGGTGTTCCGTAGGTGTGCGAACGGCAAAGCTGTGGACAAATGCGGGAGGTTTTGTATTATTAGGAGTTAAATGTCCGGTTCATTGAGGAACCGTGCTCCCGATCCAGCCCAGCCACAGCAGCCACAGCAGCCGTCGCAGCAGCCACCGAGGAGCCGAGTCGATGTCACGCACCGTCGAGCAGCCCGCCATAGCCCGTCTCATCACGGACGCCCCCCACCCGAAGACCGTTTCCGTCACCTTCCGCTACGACGGCGGCGATCCGCTCGCCATACGTATCGTGTTCCCTCCCGAGGTCTCGCCCGACGATGACGAGGTCGTCTGGGCCTTCGCCCGCGATCTCCTCGAATCCGGCCTGCGGCTGCCCTCGGGCGAGGGCGACGTACAGGTATGGCCCTGCGGCCGGGCCCAGACCGTGGTGGAGTTCTACTCGCCGGACGGGGTGGCGGTGGTCCAGTTCGACACCGCACCGCTGCGCCGGTTCCTGGACAGCTCGTACGCGATGGTCCCGGCCGGCCAGGAGCGGCACGACATCGAGGTCGAGACCGAGCTGAGCAAACTCCTCCACAGAACGTGAAACGCACAGCGGCCCGGCCGCCACCCCTCAGGGTGTACGACCGAGCCGCGTAGCACGCTCCGGCTCCCGTCCCCACGGCCGCCGGGCGCGATCCGGGGCCACGCACCGCTCATGCGGCGGCCCCGGAGCAGGTGGGGTCAGACGCCCACGAGCTCACGGTCCGCGCCGGGCCCGCCGTCCGGACCCCGTGACGCGTCGTCCCCGAGCCGGTGGCGCAGCGCCTCGCCCTCCACATCCACATTGGGCAGCGCCCTGTCCAGCCAGCGCGGCAGCCACCACGCCTTGTTGCCGAGCAGCGCGAGCACCGCGGGCACGATCGCCATCCGGACCACGAACGCGTCGAAGAAGACCGCGATGGCCAGCCCGAAACCGATCATCTTGATCATCGACTCGCTGGAGCCGATGAAGCCGGCGAAGACCGCGATCATGATCACCGCGGCGGCCGAGACCACCCGCGCGCCGTGCCGGAACCCGGTGACGATCGCCTCACCGGGCCGCTCCCCGTGGACATACGCCTCCCGCATCCGGGTGACGAGGAAGACCTCGTAGTCCATGGCGAGACCGAAGACCACGCCCACCATGAAGATCGGCATCATCGACATCACCGGACCGGTCTGCTCGACCCCGAGCAGCCCTCCGAGCCAGCCCCACTGGAAGACCGCGACGACCGCGCCGAGGGCGGCGACCACGGAGAGCAGGAAGCCGAGAGCGGCCTTGAGCGGCACGAGCACGGAGCGGAAGACGAGCATCAGCAGGAGAAAGGCGAGTCCGACGACGAGCGCGAGATAGGGCAGCAGCGCGTCGTTCATCTTCTGCGAGAAGTCGATGTTCATCGCGGTGGAACCGGTGACCAGGACCTTTGCACCGCTGTCCGACGTGATCTCCCCGCCGGTGTCCCGGATGGAGTGGACCAGGTCCTCGGTCTTGACCGAGGAGGGGCGGTCCTCGGGGATCACCGTGATGGTCGCGGTGTCGCCCGCCTTGTTGACGGTGGACGGAGTGACGACGGCGACGCCGTCCAGCTTCTTCACCGTGTCCGACAGCTCGGTGGCCGCCACCTTGGCGTTGTCATTGGCCTTGCCGTCCACGACGACCATCAGCGGCCCGTTGAACCCGGGGCCGAAGCCGTCCGAGAGCAGGTCGTACGCCTTGCGCTGAGAGGTGGACGGCGGCTGCGAACCGTCGTCGCCCAGCCCCAGTTCCAGCGAGGCCGCCGGGATCGCGATGGCCCCGAGACCCAGAACGGCCGTGACCAGAACCGCGACCGGACGACGCAGCACGAAGCGCGCCCAGCGGGTACCCATGTTCGGCTTCCCCGTCTCCTTGCCGCCCGCGGCCTTGGCGTCCATGGCCCTGCGGTCCTTGCGGCCGTGCACCCGCCTGCCCGCGAAGCCCAGCGCCGCCGGGATGAGGGTGAGCGCGATGAGGACGGCGATCACGACCGTACCGGCGGCGGCGAAGCCCATCTTGGTGAGCATCGGGATATTGACGACGGCCAGCCCGACGAGCGCGATCACCACGGTGAGACCGGCGAACACCACGGCCGACCCGGCGGTACCGACGGCCCGTCCCGCCGCCTCCTCGTGCTCCCTGCCCTCGGCCAGCTCGGCCCGGTAGCGGGAGACGATGAACAGCGCGTAGTCGATCCCGACCGCGAGACCGATCATCATCGCCAGGATGGAGGTGGTGGAGCCCAGATCGAGGACGCCGGCCAGCGCGGTGATCGTGGACACCCCGACGCCGACCCCGATGAGGGCGGTCAGCAGCGGCAGCCCCGCCGCGATCAGCGAACCGAACGTGATGACCAGCACCACCGCGGCCACGGCCACACCGATGATCTCCGTGGACCCGGTCTCGGGAGTGGCCTGGAGCGCGTCCCCGCCGACCTCCACCGTCAGCCCCCGCGCCCGCGCCTCGGCGCCGGTCTCCTCAAGCGCGGTACGGGTCTCGTCGGTCAGCTCCATCGAGGCGACCTTGTACGAGACCTGGACGTACGCCGTCGAGCCGTCCTTCGAGACGGCGTTCGCGGTGTACGGATCGGTCACGGAGCCGACCTGGTCGGACCCGCCCGACAGCTCATCGACGATCTCCCCGACCTCGGCCTTGTGACCGGCGTCGGTCATCTTCTCGCCGGCCGCCGCCTTGAAGACGACCCGAGCGGTCGCACCGTCGGCACTGGCTCCGGGGAAGCGCTGTTCCAACAGGTCGAAGGCCTTCTGCGCCTCCGTCCCCGGTATCGAGAAGGAACTGGACGTGGGCGTGGACGCGGAGGCGGCTCCGACACCGGCGAGCGCGAGCAGTGCCACCCACACCAGGGCGACAAAGTTGCGGCGCCGGAAGGCAAGCCGTCCGAGTTTGTAGAGGAACGTGGCCACGAGGGCGTACTCCCGGGTCTGTGAATGGATCTGAGGGCATGGGGAGCCGGCCCGACGGCGAGAGAGCGGCACGCGTCAGGTAATGCGGGTGCTGAGGGGGACTGTCAGACGCCGAGGGCGGGGAGGATCACGGCGTCGAAATACGAAGTGAGGAAGTCCCGGTCGGGCGACCGGTCCTCGATCAGCTGCCGGGCGACGAGGGCGCCGACCAGCATGTGCGTGACGTACTTCAGCGCGGGATTGTCCACGGCGACCTCGCCGCGGTTCACAGCACGCTGGAGAATCTCCGCGAGCCCATTGAGCTCGGGCTCGATCAAGAGCTCGCGAAGCGCCTGATGGAGATCGGGGTTGTCGTGGACGGCATGGAAAAGACCTCGCATCAGCGCGCTGTCCTTCTCCATCTGGCAGTCGTCGGTGAGTGCCATCACGGCGTGGAAGTCACCGCGCAGTGAGCCGGTGTCCACGTCGACGAGCTCGATCGGCTTGTTGTGCCGCATCGCATGGGCGACCAGCTCGGGCTTGCTCCCCCACTGGCGGTAGAGGGTGGCCTTGCTGGAACGGGTGCGGGCGGCGATGGCGTCCATGGTGAGGGCGTCATAACCGACCTCGCGCAGCAGATCGAGCACGGCGGCGTACAACTGTGCTTCACGCTCGGGGGTGAGCCTGCTGCGCGCCACGATCTGCTCCTGCCAAACGAAACGGTTTCGTACAGTACGAAGATAGCCCCACCCCCAACGAAACGAAACCGTTTCGCTTGTGGGCTACGCCATATTTTTTGGTGGACTCGGCCCGCCTCGGGGCGGGGTGGGGTGGGGCGGGGTTCACAAGACAGACACGCACCTCCTCCGACCCCGACCCCCTCCCCCCGGCGGTCGGCTCCCACTCACCGCCCGCCTGAGGATGGGGGTGAGTGCCGTCCGGTGGTCGCCCCAGCCTGACGCTCGGGGTGCTGGCTGGGGTGGGCTGCCGATCCGTTCCGGGTGCGGTCTGTCTTTCCGGCGGCGAGTGAGCCGAAGGGGCGCGTCGACGTCGAAAGGGAGAGCGCGCGGAGGTTCGTGAGGAACGAGCGAATCGAGCACGGTCGACCGTCGACGTCGGCATAAAGCGCCCCGGAGGCGAACCGAGCCCCCAAAAAATAGGCCGCGCGCGGCGGTGCGGAGACGTTGGCGTTCAGGTCTTTCCCCGGCCGCCGGCAGCCGACCACGCACCGCACCCCCGCCGGAGGCGCACCGCCCCGGCAGCCGACCGCGAGACCGCAACCGGCCACCCACCGACCCCGCACCCCCGCTGGAGGCGCACCGCACCCCCCCGCCGGACGGCGCCCCGCTGGACAGCGACACGCCAGGAGGCGCCACACCCACGGAAAGTGCAGCATTAGGTGGGTGAGTGACGACGTCGCGTATCTCCGCTTCCCGCACCTTCACGACGATTCCCTGTGCTTCGCCGCCGAGGACGACCTCTGGGTCGCCCCCCTCGTCCCCGCCGGGCACCGCCCCGCCCGTGCCTGGCGGGTCACCGTCGACCGCACCAGGGTCGGCCACCCCCGCTTCTCCCCCGACGGCCGCCACATCGCCTATACGACCTGGCGCAGTCTCGACCCCGAGATCCATCTCGTCCCGGTCGCCGGAGGGCCCTCCCGCCGGCTCACCTACTGGGGCGCCACCGACACCCGCGTCTGCGGCTGGGCGCCCCCCGACAAGAACGGCGAGTCCCAGATCCTCGCGGTCTCCTCGCACGGCCAGCCGTTCTCCTACTTCGCCTGGGCCTACAGCCTCCCCCTCGACGGCTCCCCCGGCGGCGCGCTGCCCTGGGGCCCGGTCAACGACATCGCCGTCGCGGACCTGGAGGGCGCGCACCGTACGCTCCTGCTCACCGGAAAGCCGCCGCACGAGCCCGCCGCCTGGAAGCGGTACCGCGGCGGCGCGATGGGCCGGCTCTGGCTGCACGGCGAACGGCTGCTCGCGGATCTCGGGGGCCATCTCGACTGCCCGATGTTCGTCGACGGCCGGATCGCGTTCCTCTCCGACCACGAGGGCGTCGGCAACCTCTACTCCTGCCGTCCCGACGGCACCGATCTGCGCCGGCACACCGACCACGACGCCTTCTACGCCCGCCACGCCTCGTCCGACGGGCGCCGGGTCGTCTACCAGTGCGCGGGGGACCTCTGGCTGGTCGACTCGCTGACGCCCGACGCGGTGCCGCGCAAGCTGGACGTACGGCTGGGCGGTCAGCGCGCGGGACGGCGGGACTACCAGGTCCCGGCCAGCAGCCATGTCGCCGGGATCTCCGTGGACATGACGGGCCGGGCGAGCGCCGTCTCCGTACGCGGCAGCCTGTACTGGCTCACCCATCGCGACGGCCCGGCCCGCACGATCGCGGACACCCCCGGCGTCCGGGTCCGGTTCCCCGTGATGCTCGGCGACAGCGGCCAGGTCGCGTACGTCACCGACGCGGAGGGCGAGGACGCGATCGAGATCGCGTATCTGCCCAGGGCGAGCGGTGAACGGCAGCCTCGGCGGCTGGCCTCCGGACAGCTGGGCCGCGTACGGGAGATGGTGGCGGGCCCCGACGGGGAGCGGATCGCGATCGCCTCGCACGACGGCAGACTGCTGCTGATAGACACGGCGGGACCCGAACCGGAAGCGAAACCGAAACCGATCGCGGACACAGCGACCGGCACGGAACCAACGGCCAACACCCAAGCGGCAACAGACACCGCCGCCCCCACCCCGGAACCGGTCACCGAACTCATCCGCTCCATCAACGGCGCCGTCACCGACCTCGCCTTCTCCCCCGACGGCGGCTGGCTGACCTGGTCCCACCCCGGCATCGGCCGCTCCCTCCGGCAGATCAAGCTGGCCAAGATCGCCGGGAGCTTCGCCCGTACGATCGTCGACGTCACCAACGGCCGCTTCGAGGACGAGAATCCGGTCTTCACCAGCGACGGCCGCTATCTCGCGTTCCTGTCCTGGCGCGGCTTCGACCCGGTGTACGACGTGCACACCGGCGACCTCTCCTTCCCGCTGGGCTGCCGCCCCTATCTCGTACCGCTCTCCTCCGCGACCCCGTCGCCCTTCGCGCTGTCGCCGGAGGGCCGCCCCGCGGCCGGCGGACTCGACCCGTCCGTCGGCGAGTCCGGCGACGGTACGGTCACCGTCGAGGTCGAGGGGCTGGCCGACCGCGTCACCCCGTTCCCCGTCACCGCGTCCAAGTACTCCGCGCTCTATCCGGTCAGCGGTGGCGGTCTGGTGTGGCTGCGCTGGCCGATCTCCGGCGCGCTCGGCGAGACCTTCGCCAACCCCGCCGACATGTCGGGCCGCCCCACCCTCGAACACTTCGACATCACGAAGGCGCGCAAGAGCGAACTCGTCGGTCATCTGGACTGGTTCGTGCCGAGCGGCGACGGCTCCCGGCTGGTCGTCGTGGACGACGGCGAACTGCGCGCCGTGCCCGCCACCGAGCCCGGTGACGGCGATACGACCGTCTATCTCGACATGCGCAGGATTCTGCACGACGTCGACCCCGGTGCGGAGTGGCGCCAGGCGTTCGACGAGGCGGGGCGCGTCATCCGCGCCTATTTCTGGGAGCCGGACATGTGCGGCATCGACTGGGACGGGGTGCTCGACCAGTACCGTCCGCTGGTCGAACGGGTCTGCTCCCCCGACGAGTTCGCGGATCTGCTGCGCGAGGTCCTGGGCGAACTGGGTACGTCCCACGCGTATGTCACCCCGGCCCGCCGCAACGAGGGGCCGCCGCACTACCAGCGCCCGATCGGTCTGCTCGGCGCCAATCTGGTCTGCCGGGACGGCGAGTGGATGATCAAGCGGATCCTGCCCGGCGACTCCTCCGACTCCAAGGCGCGCTCACCGCTGGCCGGTACGGGCATCCGCGAGGGCGCGGTCCTGACCCATGTGGACGGCCGGCCGGTCGATCCGGTGGCCGGTCCCTATCCCCTGCTGGCCGCCGCCGGCGGCACGACCGTCGAGCTGACCTTCCGGCCCGCGGAGCGCAACCGCCCCTCCCGCCGCGTCGCGGTGGTCCCGCTCATCGACGAACGCCCGCTGCGCTACCAGGACTGGGTGGCCAAACGCCGTGAGGCCGTACGGGAGATCAGCGGCGGCAGATGCGGCTATCTGCACATCCCCGACATGGGCGGCTCCGGCTGGGCCCAGTTCAACCGGGATCTGCGGCTTGAGGTCTCACGCCCCGCGCTGATCGTGGACGTACGGGGCAACGCGGGGGGCCACATCAGCGAGCTGGTCGTCGAGAAGCTGACCCGCCGGATCATCGGCTGGGACCTGACGCGCGACGCGCAGCCCGTCTCGTACGCGTCGAACGCGCCGCGCGGCCCGGTCGTCGCGCTCGCCGACGAGGCGACCTCGTCCGACGGCGACATGATCACCGCGGCCTTCCGGCTGCTGAACCTCGGGCCTGTGGTCGGCCAGCGCACCTGGGGCGGGGTGGTCGGGATGACGGGACGGCACCGGCTCGGCGACGGCACGGTGATCACGGTGCCCATGAACGCCGCATGGTTCGACGCGTACGGCTGGTCCATCGAGAACCATGGCGTGGAACCGGACATCGAGGC
The DNA here is from genome assembly GCF_044766385.1 of Streptomyces sp. NPDC102274. Lineage (NCBI taxonomy): Bacteria > Bacillati > Actinomycetota > Actinomycetes > Kitasatosporales > Streptomycetaceae > Streptomyces > Streptomyces sp. NPDC102274. The sequence goes on from NZ_JBIWLW010000006.1 coordinate 66,587, forward strand.
GCTGCGCACCCCCCTCGACTGGGCGGAGGGCCGGCACGCCCAGCTCGACGACGCGGTCTGGATGGCGCTGGACCTGCTGGCCGGGCATCCGGCCTCGACACCGCCGGGGTACGGAGCGGTCCCGGACCTGCGCCGCCCGCCCCTCCCGCCGCGGGCATAAAGGGGAGGCGCACCCGGCGGAACCGGGTGCGCCTCGCTGTCATCAAGCCATGCACTCAGGCGTCGAAGCGGTCATCCAGCTCGTCGCGCACGTTCTGCGCGTTCTGCACGTTCTTCTGCGCGTTGTTGTGCTGCGCGTCGTGCTGGACGTCGTTCTGCACGTTGTTCTGCTGGGCGTTGTTCTGCTGGGCGTCGTGCTGCCCCGGGTTGCGGTCCCTGGCGGGTGAGCCGGGCTGCGAACCGCGGTCGGGCTGTCCGGGGCGGCCGGGCTGCTGCGGCCGGTCGTCCTTCTTGTCGCCCTGTCGCGACTTCGCCTGCTGGGCGGCCAGCTCTTCGGCCTTGTCCTTGAACTGATCGGCAATAGCCATGGAATGTCACTCCTGAGGGGGTGTTGGGGGGCACCGGAGTGGGGCCTCGACCAGACTTACACGCCCCGACATTCCGCGCATTTCGATCAGTAACGCTGTGTGCGGTCCGGCGTGTCGGCCGCCCCGCCCGCCCCGACCAACCCCTTTCGCACGCCCGCCAGACGTGGTTCGAAGCGGCGCGTCTCGCGCTGCCCGACCGCCGCGACGAGGGCGGCGGATATCCGCGTACGGACCGCGTTCCGCGCGGCCACCACCGCGCGTACACATGCGCCGCGCGACGGCCGGGCCGCAGGTCCAGCCGTGCGCGAGGACGACGGCGGGCCGGCCGTCGTCGCCGTGGACCTCGACATGGATACGGGTGCCGTCGGCGGAGACGGCGGTCAGTTCGCGCTCCTTGTGCGGCTGCCTCATCGGACGCTCTCCCGCGCGGCCCGCGTCCCGGCGCGCGTCCCGGCGCGCTGCTCGGACGCCCGCTGCTCGGACGCCCGCTCCTCTGGCATCCGCCTCTCCGCGACCGGCCTCTCCGCCTGCCGCGGCACCCGCGCGGACGCGGTGGCGCGGATCACCTCGTACTCCGCGAGATCGACCTCCCGGGTGGCCCGCCGGAACTCGGACGTCGTCCCCGGCCAGACGGTGGTGTTGCGGCCCTGCTCGTCCAGGTACCAGCTGGTGCAGCCGCCGGTGTTCCACACGGTCCGCTTCATGCGCTCCTGCACCCGGTGGTTCCAGGCGCGTACGGCGGCGGGCCGCGGCTCCAGCGCCACGCGCCCGCTCCCCGTGCCGCCCCCGGCACCCGCCGCGCTCCGCCGGCCCCCGAGGCCGTCCAACTGCCGCAGATAGTCGGCCATGTAGTTCAGCTGGGACTCGATCATCAGGATCATCGAGGAGTTCCCGAGACCGGTGTTGGGGCCGACGATCGTCATCCAGTTGGGGAAGCCCGCCGCGGTCGCGCCGCGCAGCGACTCCATCCCGTCCTTCCACGCCTCCGCGAGCGTGATCCCGTCGGCGCCCACCACCCGCTCGGCGATCGGCATGTCCGTCACATGGAAGCCGGTCCCGAAGACGATCACGTCGGCCTCGGTCTCCGTACCGTCCGCCGCGACCAGTGTGGAACCGCGCACCTCGGCCAGCCCCGAGGTGACCAGGTCCACATTGGGCCGGGCGACCGCCGGATAGTACGAACTGGAGAGCAGGATGCGCTTGCAGCCGATGCGGTACGAGGGCGTCAGTTTGGCGCGCAGCACCGGGTCCTTGATCGCTCTCGCCATATTGGCCTTGGCGAGGGCCTCGACGAACCCGAGTCCGTCCGGCCGCTTGGTGAAGGCCTGGACCTGTAACTCCCGGATGCCCCACAGGAACCGGCGCCGCAGGCTCCCGGTGAACGGCAGCGCCCGGTGCAGCCGGCGCTCGGCCCCGGATATCGCCCGGTCGACGCGCGGCATCACCCAGGGCGGTGTCCGCTGGAACAGCGTGAGCCGGCCCACCTCGGGCTGGATCGCCGGCACGATCTGTATGGCGGAGGCGCCGGTACCGATCACGGCGACGCGCTTGCCGCGCAGGTCGTGGCCGTGGTCCCAGCGGGCCGAGTGGAAGACCTTCCCCGGGAAACCGGCGAGCCCGGGTATCTCCGGGATCTTCGGATCGGAGAGCGCCCCGGTCGCGGAGACGATGACATCGGCGGTGATCGTTCCGCGCGAGGTCTCGATCTCCCAGCGCAGGGCGTCTTTGTCCCAGCGCATCAGCCGTGCCTCGTGGTTCAGCCGCAGATGCGGCCGGAGCCCGAAGGTGTCCGCGACATGCTCCAGATACGCCCTGATGTGCCGCTGCCCGGAGAAGGTGCGCGGCCAGTCGGGGTTGGGCGCGAACGAGAACGAGTAGAGGTGTGAGGGTACGTCGCAGGCGCATCCCGGATAGTTGTTGTCCCGCCAGGTCCCGCCGACCGAGTCGGCACGCTCCAGCACGACGAAGTCGGTCATCCCCTCCCGGCGAAGCCGGACGGCCGCCCCGAGCCCTCCGAACCCGGACCCGACCACCGCCACGTGTACGTGCTCGCGCTGGTGGTCGTGGTCATGTTCGTGCTGGCCCATACCGCCTCCTGATACCGGACGACATCCACGCAACCCCGCCACTCATCACTGGCATGATGTGGAGGGTAGAGCAGTTGACTACTGATAGGTAGGGGCTGAGGACGGAAAGTTACCGCTGGGGCGGGCGCGCCTGCCGGGCGTCGCGGGCCCGGCGGGACTTTCCCAACACGCGTCGGCGCGCCATAAGCTGGCCGACATGGCAGAAGGCCGCGAACCCCGCGAGTACCGCATGGAGGAGCTGGCCCGTGAGGCGGGCATCACCGTCCGCACCGTGCGCTTCTACCGCGAACGCGGCCTGATACGGCCGCCGCGCCGGGAAGGCCGGATCGCCTGGTACGACGACCGCCACCTGGCGCGGCTCCGTACGATCGCGGGCCTGCTGGAGCGCGGCCACACCCTGACCGGCATCGCCGACCTCGCCACCGCCTTCGAGAGCGGCCGGGACGTGGGCGAGGTGCTCGGCCTCGGCGAACCCACCGAGGAGACCCCGGTCCGTCTCTCCCCCGAGGAACTCACCGACTACTTCGACGGCCAGGTCACCCCGGAGAACCTACGGGCCGCGCTCGACCTCGGCTATCTGGCCACGGACGGCGACGAGATAGTGCACATCAGCCGCCGTCTGCTGGAGGTATCGGCGGCCCTGGTCCGCGAGGGCGTCCCCCTGACAGCGGTCCTCGAAGCGGCTCGCCGCGTCCGCGTCCACGCGGACGCCCTGGCCGGACTCTTCGCCACGGTCCTGCGCACCCACACCACCACGCCGGACACGGAGAAGCTCCGCCCGCTGGCGAAGAGCGTGGTGGACGCGGAATTCTCGCTGGCCCTGGACCGCCACCTGCGCACGGACCCGGAAGCCGCGATGCCCCCCAACCCGCCCGAACCCACGGCTGGTTGAGAACCGCCCCTATTCGGCGCCGTCGGCCGCGCGCCTGATCATCCGGACGGCCCCGCCCGGATCGTCCACCGCGAAATGAACCCGCCGGGCGTGTACGGACCCGCCCCGCCGCGGGGGCACCGGCAAGGGACCGGTGAGTTCGAGGACGACCGAGGTCGCACTGGACACGGAGTACGCGACGACGTCACTCTCCCCGTCCCCGTCGCCATCCCCTGCCCCGGACACACGGCGCAGCCCGCGCCCCGGATACCTGCCGTGGGCGATACGCAACGACTTCACCGCCGGGAGCGGCACGACCAGCTCCCGGAACGGCCCGGTGCGCAGCCGCAGCACCTCGCCCTCGATCACATGGGGAGCGCGCGCGGTCATGGCGCAGAACCCGAGACAGAGGACCAGGAGGATCACCTCCCAGAAGATGTGCAGCGGCCGGAAGGCGGGCGGGATCACGGCGTCCACGACGACGGCGGTGACGACCTCGATCCCGGTCATCGCCCAGATCAGCATGCGGACATCGGAGGAGTGCGTCAGATGACGCCCGCCCTCGGGCAGACTCAGCGGCCTGCGCGCGCACCAGTCCCTCAGGTCCCGCAGCATGGTCGATATCCAGGTCACTGAGCGTCTCGGTCCTTCCGCGGGGGTCACCCAGGGCCTCTCGCCGGGCGGACGTACGGGCCGGACGCCGCCGGGCCCGCCCTTCGGGCGGACGGCGCTACTTTGAAGACAGGCCCTAGCCGAGATCGTAGGTGACCGTCACCGGCGCGTGGTCGCTCCACCGCTCCTCGTGGCTCGCGGCCTTCTCGACGTACGCCTTGACCGCGCGCGCGGCCAGGCCCCGCGTCGCCACGTGGTAGTCGATACGCCAGCCCGTGTCGTTGTCGAAGGCACGGCCACGGTACGACCACCACGAGTACGGTCCCTCCCGGTCCGGATGCTGGGCGCGGACGACATCGACGTAGTCCGCGCCCGTCTCCTCGAAGACGCGGGTCAGCCAGGCGCGTTCCTCGGGGAGGAAGCCGGAGGACGTGCGGTTGGCCCGCCAGTTCTTGAGGTCGGCCTCCTGGTGGGCGATGTTCCAGTCGCCGCACACCAGCACCTCGCGCCCGTCCGCCGCCGCACGCTTCTTGAACTGCTCCAGATACGGGAGGAACTCGTCCATGAACCGGATCTTCTCGTCCTGCCGCTCCGTGCCCACCTCGCCCGAGGGCAGATAGAGGCTGGCGACCGTGACACCGGGCAGATCGATCTCCGCGTACCGACCGCTCGCGTCGAACTCCGCGCTGCCGAAGCCGATGCGCGTGCGCTCCGGCTCCCGCCGCGAGTAGAGCGAGACACCCGCGCGCCCCTTCGCGGCGGCGGGCGCGTGCAGCGCGTGCCAGCCCTCCGGGGAGCGGACCTCCTCGGGAAGCTGCTGGGGCTCGGCGCGTACCTCCTGGAGGCAGATCACATCGGCGGAGGTGCCGGCCAGCCACTCCACGAAACCCTTCTTCGCGGCGGCGCGCAGTCCATTCACATTCACGGAGGTCACAGTGAGCATTCCGACACACTACCCGCCCGGCTCAGGCGCCCTCGGGCCCGGTCACGGCTATTCCGGCGTTCCCCCGTAACGGGCGGTAATCCCACGTGAGGGGAATTCCGCGGGCGTTCACGCCACTCACGCCCCGCCGCGACCACTCCATTTGTTCCGTTCCGCCACGCGCGCGGAGAGCACCCCGGAACGGGCGCCGACACGCGTCGCGCCCGCGCTCTTGCCGTCGGGGCAAATCGATTGTCCGCACTCGCACTTGGGCCACCGGAGACCGGACCCCGGCACCAGATCAGCGCCCTCAACTCCGCGTACGGTCATTCCGCCAGCCCTCGCAGTCCGACGGCGACGCGCTCCACCAACTCACGCGTGGGCTCGGGAAAATCGGGCGGCACCCAATCCGGATCCCATCGCACAAGATCGCGGCCCCCGCCCGACGTCGCCGGCTTGTCGATCTCTTCGATCGAGAGTGAATCCCTAGCCATAGGTGCGAGTCCTCGCCTCTTCGCGTGCAATTCCTCGTTTCTACACCCGAAGTGACCTTTACTCACTACTCCGCATGGGGAAATCTCCGTGACAACCCATATGGAATAGAGGGGAGTTGAACGCATGAGCGATCCCCGCCACCCGGCGACCGCCGCCCGCCCCTACGTCCGCGGTTTCGTCACCCGCTCCAGCAGCACATAACCGCCCGCCTCGCCCGCGACCGTATAAGTGCCCCGCGGATGCAGCCGCTTCGCGTACGCCGGCGGGTCGCCCACCCACCCGCTCGCGTTGTCGAGCGCGATGTAGTCCGGGGTGATGCCTCGCGTATCGCCCACCCAGAAGACCCGGCAGCGCGAGGTGAGACGGCTGATGGGCCCCACGTTGGCCTCGACCGTCGCCTCGTCGGGGATACGGTCGAGCAGCCTCTCCACCGCTCTCACCTCGGGCCGGACACGGTAGGTGTCCGGTTCGGCCAGGGCCGACAGCGGCAGCGACGTCGTCAGGGCGAGCGCCGCGCCCGCGACCGCCGCCGGGAGATGACGCGCGTACGCACGCGACCAGGGGCGTGGACTACGCCGGATCCGCCGGGCCGCGTCGACCAGCGCGAGCGTCACGATGGGCATCAGCACGGCGCTGTAGTGCCAGTCCGTGCCCCAGTAGTGGTCGTCCGACGACAGAAAGCGCCAGCCGAGCGTGGGCAGGGCGATCAGGATCAGCGGGGAACGCAGCGCGAGGAGCCCGGTGGTCGGCAGCAGGAGCCAGGCGAGGGTACGGAACTTGGTGTCGAAGCCGTCCAGCGGCCCGGTCCCGCCGTCGACCTTGACCCAGTAGTCGTATGTATCGCCCGAGTTGAAGGCCGGTATGACGAAGGCGAACGTGAGCACGGCGGCGACCACCGCCAGCGCCGCCACCGCCAGCGCGTCGGGCACGATACGGGGTGCCGTACGCCGCGCACGCCAGGCGACGACCAGCGCGATGGCGGCGGCGGTCAGCCCCAGGTCCTCCTTCACCAGTACCAGCGGCAGCGCCCAGCACAGCGCTGCGCGCCCGCGGCCCGTCAGCAGCGCTTCAAGAGAGAAGGCGATCAGCGGGACCGCGAAGGCGATCTCGTGGAAGTCGAACTCGACCGCCCGCTGCACCCCCCACGACAGGCCGTACCCCACGCCGATCGCCAGACCGGGCCACCGGCCCAGCCGACGCGCCGCGACGCGCGTGACGGGGATGACGGAGAGCGCGAACAGCGCGGCCTGGGCGACCAGCAGCGTGACGGGCGTCGGGAACAGCCGGTACGCCGGGGCCAGCAGCGCGGTGACGGGGCTGAAGTGATCGCCGAGGATGTTCACGCCGGGCCCCTTGAGGTCGGCGACCGGGGCCCGCAGATGCGCGTACGCGCGTATCACCTGCTCGAAGATGCCCAGATCCCAGGACATCGTGCGCATGTGCCGGTATCTGCCTATGGACAGGGCGGCGTACGCGCAGAACAGAACCACGGCCATGACGTACGGATCACGGACCCGGACAGCCCGCGCCGAGCTCGCGGCCGGTTCGGGAAGCGACCCGGAAGGCGGCGGGGAAGAGGGCGTGGAAGGGGTGGACGGCGGGCTCGGCGGGCCGTTTTCGGGCAGCGCGAGGCGAACTCCGTGCATGGGTGTGAGGTCTCTCTGTGCGTACGCCGGTGGATGGGATCTAGTCCGTGCCGCGACTGGGCGACACCGTGACCGACGGCCCGAGGCCCCCCTGGCCGAAGGTCGGCGTCGTGAACGGCGACGCGCCGCTGGGCGAACCCGAAGCGGGAGGGGCGGGCGAGTACGAGGCACTGCCGGACGGCACGCCGCCCCCCGGTGAGCCGGTGGACGCCTCGGCGGACGTGGTCGCACCGGACGGCGAGGAGAACTGGCCAGTGGTGGGCAGCGGACTGGGCGGCGACGAGAATCGCGACGGGGTGACCGAGGGAACGGGACGGGCGGGCGGCTGCTCGGAGGTGAGGTTCAGCGCGGCGACCGCGCTCGCTCCGCTCAGCACACACACCGCGCACGCGGCGGCGAGGGCCAGTACGGTACGCCGCCGTCGGGTCCCGCGTGCCTCGATCTCCTCGACGGGCAGCGGCACCACCCGCCGCCCGCTCTGGTCCGCGGCGTGTTTGAGCGCGGCGGACAGGGGATCCTCTCCGCCACTTCGATGGAACTCAGGCACCGTGCTCCTCCTCGGAGGTGTCGGAGGCGGGTGAGTCGTCGAGCCCGGCCGCGAGCGCGGCCCTGGCCCGGAATAGATGAGTCTTGACGGTTCCGGTCGAGATCCCGGCCTCTGCCGCCACCTGTTCCACCGTCAGGTCGCACACGTAGTGCAGGACCGTCACCAGGCGCTGTCGCTCCGACAGCCGCTGGAGTGCGGAGACGAGGGCGACCGTGCCCGGCTCGGGAGCGGCCAGGGCATGCGGTTCGCTTCCGCTGTACCGCCGCCAGGCCTCCAGGGCCCGGCCGCGCCTTCGCCACCGGCTGACCGCCAGCCGGAACGCGACGATACGGATCCACGCCTCGGGTCCCGCGTCCCTGTCCAGCTTCGCCCGGCGGCCCCAGGCGCGTACGAAGGCCTCCTGCACCACGTCCTGAGCCTCGTGAAGGTCTCCGGTCATCAGATACACCTGTCCCACCAGCTGCTGAACGGAGTGAGCGTAGAACTCCTCAAACTCCTCGACGGTCATGCGGCTCCCAGGACGTGGTCAGATCTCACGGGGTATACGCATGGGGTCGGTGATCCGGTTGACGCCGTTCCGCGAATTTTTCGCACTCGTCGCACACGGAGCCCGGACATGCCAAAGGCCCGGCCCCGCGCAATGCGCCGGGCCGGGCCTTCGAGTGGGATCAGCGGTTGCCGACACCGTTCCCGGACAGGACCGGGATGTCGTCCAGGATGTGCGACAGCGCCTCGTCGCCCTTCGCCTGAGTCGAGTTCTCGACACACTGCTGGTTCTGCGGGGAGGACAGCACGTTGATGTCCTGGACCGCGATCGGCACGGCGCCCAGCAGGGAGCCGACGTTCGCCTTGAGCGGCAGACCGATACAGGGCTTGTTCAGCGAGCCCTGGACCAGGCCCAGCTGCGGGCTCATGTCGCCCTTGGTGGACTGGTTGCCGAAGGCCTGCTTCGCACCGTTGCCGCTGAACGACGTGGTGCCCGAGTCATCACCGATGGCAAGCGCCGGCGACGCGGCGGCAGCCGTGGCTCCGACGATCGACGCCGCTACAGCGGCGGTTGCCCACAGCTTCTTCATTTAAATACCTTTCCGGAAAGTCGGACTCCACCGGTGGAGTCCGACATGCTCAACTCGCGCACGGATGGATTAGTTTCGGCGTTTCCCCCGAATGGCGTAATGCAATATTCAGAGAAAAAGGCCGGTCCACCGCGGAATCTCAGCGGCGGCCCGGCCCGGCGGCCCGGCCGGTTTCTCAGCGGTTGCCCGTGCCGTTCCCGGACAGGATCGGAATGTTGTCCAGGATGTGCGACAGCGGCTCGTCGCCCTTCGCCTGAGTCGAGTTCTCGACACACTGCTGGTTCTGCGGGGAGGACAGGACATTGAGGTCCTGGACCGAGATCGGCACGATGCCCAGCAGGGAGCCGACGTTCGCCTTGGCCGGAAGTGCGATACAGGGCTTGTTCAGCGAGCCCTGGATGAGGGCGATCTGCGGGCTCATGTTGCCGTGGGTCGCCATGTTGCCGTATGCCTGCGTGGCGAAGTTCCCGCTGGCGGACGTGGTACCGCCGTCGTTGCCGACGGCGAGCGCGGTGGGCGCGGCGGCGGCGGAAACGCCGACCACGGAGGTGGTGACGGCCAGACCGGCCATGACCTTCTTGATCACGATGAGTCCCCATTCTGAAGGAAGCCCCAAAGTCCCCGGGGCTACCGGTGCAACTCCAGACCCCGCTTTTGGTTCCGGCCCTTCACTCCAACGGCGTATTACCGGGGGTAACAGGCTCACAACTCCCGGCAACACCGCAGGACAATGCCGCACTCACCGGCAAGCCGATCGAGTGAAGCAGCGGAACTAAACAGCTGGTGACCGGTTGTGCAGGTCGCTCCGCATGCATTCTTTGAGAAAAGGAACACATCGTGATCAAGAAGATTATGGTCGGCGCGGCCGTCGCCGTCTCGGTGGTCGGTATCACGGCCGCGGCGGCGCCCTCGGCGTTTGCCACCGCTAATGACGGTGGCACCACCTCCTTCAGTGGAAACGGTGCCGAGGAAGCGTTCGGCAACCAGTCCACCAAGGGCGACATGAGCCCCCAGGCGGAGCTGATCCAGGGCTCGCTGAACAAGCTGTGCCTCGGGGTGCCGGTCAAGGCCAACGTCGGCTCGCTGGTCGGCGTCCTCCTGCCGGTCGCGGTCCAGGACGTCAACGTGCTGTCCAGCCCGCAGAACCAGCAGTGCGCGGAGAACTCCACCCAGGCCAAGGGCGACGAGCCGCTCTCGCACATCCTGGACGACATCCCGGTCCTGTCCGGGAACGGCGCGGGCAACCGCTGATCCCGCACCTCCCGCACCACGTACGGGCCGGCAGGGGCAATGGAGCCCCGGTCGGCCCGTACGGCGTTTCCGACGGCGAATCGAGAACACGACACGAGGCGCGGAATTCCCTCCAAATGGCGCATACATTCCGGGATAAGTAGTGACGAAAACATTATCGTGGCAATCGAGTGAACAAACGGCTGCCCGAATCCCGGACAGTTTCTTCGCCACCGCGTAATCGTTGGACCTCCAGCAGCGGACGTGTGAGCCGGAAAGCCGTGCTCGCGTTCCACGAAAGCCGTGCGAACGTATTCGCCGCTGCGGAAAGGGCTCAAGATGAAGTGCAAGAAGGCCGCAACGGTCGTCGCAGGCCTGCTCCTGGCCATGGGTTCAGCTGCCCCGGCCATGGCCGACGCCGAGGCGGAGGGCGTAGCCGCCCACTCCCCGGGTGTTCTCTCCGGAAATGTCATTCAGGTTCCTGTGAATGTCCCGATCAACGTGTGCGGTAACACCATCGACATCATCGCCCTGCTGAACCCGACCACAGGCAACGTCTGCATCAACAAGTGACGTTGTAAGGGCACCCCCACCGGGTGTTCTCCGCCGGTCCCGGGGCGCGAGCGACATGCGCCCCGGGACCGGCCTCAGTTGGCACCGATTTCAACCAGCGACCACTGCTCGCCGCACCGGCGGGCAGGAGGAGAACCAGATGCGAGATCTCATCAGTAAAGGACTGCTCACCGCCGCCGCGGCGTCGAGTGTCCTCTCCATGAGCGGCGGTTACGCCCAGGCGGTGGACGCGGACGGGGCGGCCGTCGGTTCACCGGGCGTGCTGTCCGGGAACAACATTCAGGCGCCTCTGGAGATCCCGGTCAATATCTGCGGGAATACGGTGGATCCCGTCGGGGTACTCAACCCGACTTTCGGCAATGCCTGCGCCAATTCGTCGAGCGGACGGAAGCACACGGAGCATCCTGCTCCCGCGCCCCACAGCGCACCGGGACCCCAGGCGGACCCCGCACCGCACTCGGACCCGGCGCCCCACGGTGCTCCGCCGGCCCCGCCCCACAGCGACGCGCCGCACCACGACGCACCCGGCCACGCGTCCCCGGGCGAGTACCACGACGAGGCCGACAGCTCCACGCACGCCTCCACCGTCGCCGCCGGCTCGCCGGGCGTGCTCACGGGCAACGCCCTGGAGACCGTCCTCGACATCCCGCTGAACATCTGCGGCAACTCGGTGGATCTGATCGGCGCCCTCAACCCGGCCTTCGGCAACCTCTGCGCGAACGGCACCCCGGGGGCGTCCCACGGAACACCCGGCAATCCCGGCACCACCCCCGGCAACCCCGGCACCCCCGGCAATCCCAGCAACCCTGGTGACCCCGGCAACCCTGGTGAACCGGGCAACCCTGGCGAACCCGGCAACCCCGGATCTCCGGCGGCACCCGAGGAGGCCACACCGCCGGGCGGCCCCACTGTGGACCCGGCCGCCCCCGCCACGCACCCGCGTACTCCGGCCCCCCGCGGTTCCTCGGAAGCGATCCTGCCCGCCGCGATGCTCAGGAGCGCGGCCTCCGACGAGAGCGCTCAGCTGGCCTCCACCGGCAGTGACCTGAACCTGCTCGCCATGGGAGCCGCCAGCGCCGGGCTCCTGCTCGGTGGCGGAATCCTGTACCGCCGCAGCACCGCCTCCTCGCGCGTCTGACGGCATGTCCGCCCTGCCGGGAGAATCACGACGGATTCTCCCGGCCGGCTTGAACCCGCCCCGCCCGCCCCGACCCGGCCCCGGGGCGGCGCCGTCAGGACAGTCTCGGCTCCCCCACCGGCGCCGACGAGGTCTGCCGCTGACGGACCGTGACAAGCGATCCGCCCCGTGATCCGAGCCGCCGCCGGACCCCCGCCACCAGCCGCTCGGCGGTGTACGCCGCCCCGTACACGAACCGCATGGAGGGGCCGAACGACGGGGCGCTCAGCAGTCCGGCGACGAACAGCCCCGGGTACGAGGACTCGAAGACCGCGCTCGCCTCCGGCGCGCTGCTCGGGCGTACCGTCCGCATTCCGATCCGCAGCTCACGGTCGACCAGGCCGAGCCGTTCGAGCCCCGGGGTGAATCCGGTGGCGGCGATGACGTGGTCCGTGTCCACGGTCTCGACCCGGCCCGTGGTGGCGACCAGTTCCAGCCGTACGCGCCCGCCCGCCCGTACCGCGCCCGCCACGCTCTCGCCCAGCCGGACGTCCACCGCCGGCTCGAAGCGTTCCCGCAGCCACCACGCGCCGGCGGGGCCGAGGGCCGAGGTGAAGACCCGGGCCCGGGTCGTCTCGGGCAGTCTGCGGAAGATGCCCGGGGTCTCCGCGTAGAGGTAGTTCTTCCATCCGCAGCCCAGACCGGTGTGCGGGGCGCGGGCCGCCTCCAGGGCGGGGCGCTGCCGGGGCGGCGGCAGGGTGTTCCAGTTCAGTCGGTCCGACCGTGCCACCACCCTTACCGCGGTGCCCTGTTCGGCGAGGAGCGCGGCGGTCTCCAGGGCGGCCTGGCCGGCGCCGATGACCGTCACGTCCCGGCCCTCGAAGCGCGCGAGATCGGCGTGGTGGCTGCTGTGCGACACCTGGTCGGAGGGGAGTCCGCGCAGCGGGGCGGGGATGTCGGTGAAGGGCATCACCCCGACCGCGAGCGCCACCGTACGGGCGAGGACGGTGGTCCCGTCGTCGGTGTCGAGCCGGAATCCGCCGGGGCAGGCCCGTACGGACGTGATCGTACGTTCGTCGACCGGCGGGGCCGCGCGCTCCGCGAACCACAGGCCGTACGAGGCGAAGAAGCCGACGGGCAGCGGGGAGGCGTGCCGTACCTCCACGCCCTGCGTCGCGGCGTAGGCGGCGAGGCTGAACGCGCCCTTCGGGTCGGAGAGATTCGACGCCCATGGTTCGGACTTCAGGAACATGCCGGGCGGCATATGGTCCCGCCACGAGGCCATGGGCCTGCCGAACACCCGCAGATCGAGGCCGGCCGCCGCCGCGTGGGCGGCGATGGAGAGTCCGTAGGGGCCGGCGCCCACAACTACCAGGTCGTACATCGTGTGTCCCGCTTCTCTGTGTCGGACGTTCGGACGTGGGGCTTGGGTGGTTGACGGACGGTTCATCAGGGCGTGTGGGAGACAGGGGGGCGTGGATTGGCGCGGTTCCTGCCACGTCCGCGGTGCCGTACGGGGGATGTACGGGGCCGCTTGGTGCCGGCCGTATGCCGCCCCGGCAGCGCCCGTCTGAGCCTGCGCCAGGCGCGCCGTACGACATGCAGCACCCACGCGACGGCCATGGCGTACGCGGGCAGCGGATCGTCCAGGGCGAACCACGCGGCCTCCGTGGACCGGGGCCGCGGCAGGCCGCGCCCGCCCAGGCGGACTCTTCTGGACCGGAAGTGCGTGAGGAGGGACGCCCGCGGGGACGCGAGGAAGGACAGCAGGGCGTAGTTCTCCACCACGAAGGTCCTGCCGTGCGCCGAGTCCTGCGGGGGGACGGCCCGGCCGGTGAGATCCAGATGCAGCGCCCGTACGACGTCGGTGCCCGAGCGGTCGGTGAAGAGCCGGAACTGCGCGCCGGGCCGGGGGTTGAAGTCGAGCAGGTGGTAGGCGCCGGTGGCGGTGTCGAGCCGGAAGTCGAGATCGAGGATCCCGCGATAGCCGAGCGCCGAGACCATCTGACGGGCCATCCGCTCGACCACCGGGTTCGGCAGCCACCGGCCCACCGCGGTCAGTCCGGCCCCCACCGGCCAGGACCGTTCCTTCCGTCCGGCGGCCCCGATCAGGCACTCGCCGCCGCTGCCGCTGTAGCCGTGGAAGAACCAGTCCAGATCCCGGCCCTGCGGCAGGAATTCCTGGAGGAGCAGCCGGCTGCCCGCCTCGGCGCTGCGCTCGTACAGCTCGCGGGCCTCCTGCGGGGAGCGTACGACCAGGGTGGAGCGCAGCCCGGTCCCCTCGGGAAGCAGCCACGGCCTGCTCCACTTCGCCACCACGGGCAGCCCGAGCGACCAGGCGGCCGCCGCGGCCTCCTCGGCGCCCGAGGGGATGACGGTGCGCGGGTGGGGGATGCCGAGCGTGCCGCAGATCCCGACCAGCTCCGCCTTGTCCGCGACCCGTTCGGGCAGCCCTGACGGCTGTTCAGGGAGCAGATAGCGGCCGACGAGCCGCTCCCGCAGCCGGCCGACCGCGATCGCGCTCAGATCGTCCATGGCGATGAGCACGGGCGGGGCGGCGAGCCGGTCCGCGATGCCGAGCAGCAGTCGCTGAATCTCCGCCAGATCCGAAGCCTCCGTCAGATCCGTGGAGCGTTCGGGCCGTAGATGCGCCCGGCGCAGATAGCGGGAGCGCCCCACGGGGCTGTGGGCGGCCTCGATCACCGCGTGGACCTCGATCCCGGCGCGGCCAAGGGATCTGACGGCGCCAAGGGTGCCGTGGTGGAACGGGTTGCGGTCGAGCCTCATGAGTACGGCGGGGACTCGGGTGTCAAAGCTCGGCACGGTGATGTCCTTCATTTCGGTAACCCATGCGGGGGATGAAATTCACGAACGGACTACTGGAACGCCAGACCGGGTTCCCGATCGGCTTATTAGAAATACTTTTGTGATCGACGTGACCACGATCGAGGCCACGGAAAGAGGTCCAACTCACGAGGAGCGGACATGCCCCTTCGACGACGACGGCTGACGACCACCTGCCTGGGAGTGGTCACGGCCGGCCTCCTCGCTTCCGGCGCGGCGCCTCCCGTCACCCACGACGCGGACGAGCCGGCCGTGGTGGAGGATGCGGCGGAACACGAGAAGCCGAAACCGCCGCGGGCACCCTCACCCGCGATGGGCGCGTATCTCGATTACGGCGGGAAAGGCGTCCGGCGCATCGCGGCCATGCAGAGATGGCTGGGCGGCAGGGAGCTGCGGGTGGGGCACACCTATCTTCCCGGGGACATGTGGTCCAACATCGAGGGCAGGCTCGAGTTCCTGGAGGACTGGGCCGCGTGGCGGAAGGCGAAGGACGACCGGCTGTTCGTCCTCAATGTCCCCATGCTCGAACACAATGAGGAGCGGGTGCCGGACGCTCCTGTCCGTCATGAGCTGCGCCGGGGCGCGCAGGGCGATTACGACGGCCACTTCAAGGTCCTGGCGGAACGGCTCGTCGGCCTGGGTGTTCCGGACACGGTGATCGTGCTCGGCTGGGAAATGAACGGGGCCACGTACACCCATCGCTGCGGGCCCGACCCAGAGTCGTGGAAGAAATACTGGAATCGCATCGTCACCACCATGCGTGCAGTGCCCGGACAGAAGTTCCGGTTCGATTTCGCTCCGAACCGCGGACGGGACGCCATTCCCTGGACCGAGTGCTATCCGGGTGACGATGTGGTCGACATCATGGGCATGGATTCTTATGACCAGCCCCCGGGCCGGACATTTGATGAACAGGTGAATGAGCCCTTTGGGCTCCAGGAGCATGTGGATTTCGCCGCTGCACACGGAAAGGTTATCTCCTATCCGGAGTGGGGCCTCTTCCGCAACGGTGACAACCCGGAATACATGCGCCGCATGCTCCAATGGGTCGACACGTACAAACCGGTGTACAACACGCTGACCGACTACTGCCCGCACGGTGTCTGGCAGTGCGGGCAGAATCCCGAGTCGTCGAAGATGTTCCGGTCCATGCTGTACGGGTTCGAGCCGGAGCCCGTACCGACCCCGGAACCCACGCCGACTCCCGCGCCCACACAGCCGCCGCGCAACTGTCTGCCGCTGGACCTCGGTCCCTGGGTGGAGAAGTGGCTGGGCGGCAAGATCTGCGTCCGCCTCAACTGGTCGCGGCGCGAGGACGGCTGACCAGCCCCTCCCCCGCTTACGGGGCGGCGGCGCCCGGGGTCATCCCCCGGCGCCGTCGCCCCGCAGCCGTTTGACGAGCGCCGCGGCCCGTTCACGGCCCGCCGCGTGCGCGACCAGCAGGTGCAAGGACGGCGCCAGATACGGCCGGGCGAGCAGCAGCCGCTGGTTGCGGACGGTCTCGGGGCGCCAGTGGTGCTTGTAGGGCTCGTTGCCGCGCAGCATGCTCAGCGTGGCGCGGCCGCTCGTACTGATCCGCTGCGCCCCGCTCCGCAGCAGCATCGTGGCCACATCCACCTTTCTGGCGCGCAGCGCCGGATCGGCCCCGTACAGATAGCCGCCCTCCAGCCGGCCGGACAGCAGGGTGAGATCCGCGGCGACCACCGCGCCGGACAGCCGGAACTCGGTCAGCCGCGCGTCGCCGTACTCGGTCATGGACCGTACGGACCGGGTCAGATGGTCCGCGAAGCGCGGGCTGAGGTGTTCCGGGGTGACCCCGCGGCCCCGCCACTGGAGCCGGTGCAGCTCCAGCAGCCGCCCGACCGCCGCCGGGATCTCGTCCTTCGGCACCACCCGCTCCTCGATGCCCAGCGCGTCCATCTTGCGCAGCTTGGCGCGGGCGCGCTGGGCGCGCGAGGAGGTGAGTCTGCCGAGCAGTTCGTCCATGGGGACGCCGGGCAGTTCGAGGCAGAGGGAGTCGTCCAGCTTTCTGCGCGGGCCCGCCCAGCAGGCGAAGATTCGTTCCGCCGCGGCCCCGGGCCGTACCTCGCGCAGATCGATCACCGCCGTACGGGCCAGCGCCGCGAGCGACTTCGCCAGAGCTGCCGCCGCGGCCTCGGTGCAGTCGTCGTGGAGCAGGACGTCGGAGAAGTCGGAGATGGAGCCGCCGAGTTGGACGAGGACGGGAAGGGGGCGGTGGACGAGCATCAGAGGCGCGGCCGCGACGAGTGTCGTGCCCCGGCGTACGAGCACGATCCGCAGCCCGCGCCGGTTCCCGTACGACAGCCACCACGAGTGCAGCCAGGAGTGGCTCTGGAAGGGCGTGGCCGTGCCCGAAGTGCGGTACAACTCCTGCCAGGCCGGGGCGAGTTCGGCGAAGCGGTCGGCATCACGGCAGAGTTCCGTGGTGAACACCGGGCCGGACGCCCGCGACGCGGAGGCGGAGAGCGGGGCGAAGACGCGAAGGTGCGTGACCGGAGGGGCTGTGCGGGTCGCGGTGGTGCGCGCGCTCGATTCGGTGGCCATCAGACCCTCACACCGTTTCCGTCTGCGGCAGCGACTGCGCCTGGGACTTGGACTGGGACTGGGACTGTGGCGGGGCGGACGTCGCCGGGCCGGGCACGTTCGCGTGGAACTCACCGCGCCGCGGCTTCGGCCTGACCAGCAGACCGAGCCCGCCGAGCAGCCCGCCCGCGCAGCCGCCGACCAGGGCCGAGAGCTCCACCGACGAGGTGACCGGGCCGGAGGGCCGCACAGCGCGGGAGAACTGGAGCACGCGTACCTTCGTACTCCCCTGCAAGTGGGAGCCGTTGACGACCAGCGCCCGCGCCACCCCGTCCGCCATGTTCACCGCGGACGAGGCCTGGTCCGAGGTCGCCGTCACGGAGATCATCGGAGCGTCCGGCGAGGTGGCCGTCTGCACGCTCTCCCGGAGCGTCCGCGCGGGCACCCCGGCCCAGACCGCCGCGTCACCGATCAGCGCGACCTGCGTGGCGACGCGCCCATAGGCCGTCGCGAACCCCAGCGCGTCGGCCGGGTCGGACTTCTCCGTCGGTACGACGACGACGTAACTGGTCGCCGAGTACTGCGGGGTGCGGAGCATCCCGTACGTACCGCCCGCCAGCGTACCGGCCAGAACCGCCACAGGCACGATCCATCGGGCGGGCAGCGCCGCCACCTTCGACAGCGGGAGACGGGGGCGGGCAGGACGCGCCGCCGCGGGGGCGGATACGGCTTCGGGGACGGCGGGCCGGCGCCCGACCGGGCGGCGCGGGGGATTGGTGTGCGGAGTCATGAGCAGCTCACTTCTCGGAAGGGGCCGGGCCGCGGACGGCGTTCTCGTAGACGGTCATCAGCCGGCGTGCGCTGTGGGCGATGTCGTAGTGGCGCGCGGCCGGGGGTACGGGCAGTCGCCGCGGCCCCGCCTCCTCGAACCGCCGCAGTTCGTCGACGAGTCCGGGTACGGAGCCGCTGACCCGGCGGGCTCCCGGCGCGGCGTCGGCGGGCAGATCCTGGAGGGCGGGGCAGGTGACATGGAGGACCGGCAGCCCGGCCGCGAGCCCCTCCACGACGGCGAGTCCGAACGCCTCGTCGTGGGAGGTGGAGACGAAGACGTCCATGGCCGCGAGCAGCGAGGGGAGATCCGGTCCGTGCTGCCGCGGGAGCGCCGCGGGCGGGGGCGGCGGGTCCTGGCAGGAGCCGTGCAGCAGGATTCGGTCGGCCGCTCCCCCCTCCCGCGCGAGCCGCAGGAGCCGGTCGCGCTCGGGTCCCTCACCGACGAGGAGCAGCCGCACGCCGGGCAGTTCGGCGACGGCCCGTACGAGCCGGTCGAAGCGTTTGCTCGCGGTGAGCCGTCCGACCCCGCCGACCACGAAGGCGTCCTCGGGGATTCCGAGGCGGGCACGGGCCGCGCGGCGTGCGGTCTCGTCGAAGGCGAAGCGGCCGACCTCGATGCCGTTGGGCACCACATGGATACGGTCGGGACGTACCCCCCAGCGCGCCAGACGCCGGGCGACGGTGTCCGAGACGGCGACGGTCGCGGTGCCCAGGCGTTCGCCCGCGAGGTAGAGGCCGCGGGCACCGGCGGACAGCGGCCGGCCCTCGATCTGGACGGCCCCCAGGGAGTGTTCGGTGGCCACGATGGTCCGTACGCCGGCGAGCCTGGCCGCGAACCGCCCGTACAGGCAGGCGCGGAAGAGGTGCGTGTGCACCAGGTCGTACCGTCCCCGCTTGATCAGCCGCGTGAGCCGGGGCAGGGCGCCGAAGTCGCGGTTCCCCGCCATGTCGAGGTTGGTGACCCGGACACCGTCGGCGGCGATGCCCTCGGCGACCGCTCCCGGGTTGGTGAGCGTGATGACCTCGCTGTCGGTCGGCAACTTCCTTAATAAAAGCCTGAGTTGCTGCTCGGCGCCGCCGATGCCGAGACCGGTGATGATGTGCAGCACCTTCATGTCGTCGCCGCCCGGGTGCCCGCGTACGCGGTCTGCTCCGCGTGCGCGGCCTGCGCGGCCAGCGCGGTCCGCCTGGTGTGCGCCGCGTACTCGGCGTACTCCCCCGCCGGAACGGGCTCGCGGCGCCAGCGGTGCGTCCGCCGCTTGAGGTGCAGCCTGGGGCCGGTGTCGTTCTCCCCGACATGGACGCGGGGCAGGGCGAACACACCGGTGAGCGGCCCCGGGCTGATGGCGCAGGCGTACGCGTAACCCGCGGCGCGTACGGCCTTGATGGCGCGCGTGTCGACCGTGCCGTACGGATAGCAGTAACCGGCCACCTCATGACGGCCGGTCAGATCCCGGAGCAGTGCGCGCAGGAGTTCACGGCTCCGCGCGGTGTCGGCGGCGAGCACCGCGTCGTCGGCCTTGGTCAGATCGGTGTGGCGCAGTCCGTGCGAGCCGATCTCCATGCCCGCCCGCGCCGCCGCGCGGATGCCGTCCGCGGTGAGGAGGGGCTTGCGCGGGCCGGGGCTGTCCCATTCGTTCGTACCGCCGAGACGGCCCGGCAGGACGAAGACGGTCGCGGTGAACGCGTAGCGGCGCAGCAGCGGGACGGCCTCTTCCAGGAAGTCGGCGTACCCGTCGTCGAAGGTGAGCCCGACGAGCCCGGCGCCCCGCCCTTCGGCGTGGGCGCACAACAGCCGGTCCATACTGACGCCGGTCAGCCCCCGGCGGCGCATCCAGCGCAGCTGCCGTTCGAGCCGGTCCGGCGAGACCGTCACCCGGTAGGGGTCGTCGGTGGGGTCGGCGACGGAGTGGTACATGGCGGCCCACAGGGGGCCGGCGGACACCGTGTCAGCGGGCATGCGCGAGCTTTCGTGTAAGGGGGCGGGTGAGGAAGCGGAGAATGGTGCCGGTCTCGGGGGCCCGCAGGGCGTGCGCGATGACGAGGAACACCGCGGTGACCACCACACAGGCCGCCGTGGCGCCCAGGAAGGGTGACGGGACGAGGGCTCCGCAGAGCCATCCGGAGCCGGTGGCCGCCGCCGCGGCGGCGCTGAGTTTGACCAGGCCCCCGGTCATGGACCGGAGGCTGACGGGCACGCTGTGCCGGCCGACCCCGTGCAGCATCAGGGCGGCCGTGACGGTGATGCCGAGCGCGTTGGCGGCGGCGATGCCGAGCACGCCCCACACCTGTACGAGCAGGGCGCCCGCGCCGGTGGTCAGCACGAGCCCGGTGAGCATGGCGAACGCCGGGAACCACAGCGGGCGCGCGGCGGAGAAGTAGCAGCGTACGAGCACCCCGACGAGCGTGTGGCCCAGCAGACCGAGCGCGTACACCCGCATCACGTCGGCGGTCGCCGCCGTGTCCGCCGGCTCGAACGCGCCGCGCTGGAAGAGCACTTCGACGATCTGTGGCGCGCAGGAGACCACCGTGGCGGCCCCGATCAGCACGATTGTCCCGGCCAGCGCGAGATCGCGCTCGACCCGGAGCCTGGCGCGCTCGGTGTCCCCCGCCGCCATGGCGCGGGCGACCACCGGGAAGGTGACGGTGCACAGCATCAAGGAGAGCGTCATCGGAATCTGCGCCACCTTCTGCGCGTAGTTCAGATGCGAGATGGCCCCGGCGGGCAGCGGCGCGGCGAGGAACCGTTCGATCAGGACCTGCGATTGCCGGCTGAGCGCGAAGAAAATGACGGGCGCGAGCAGGGCGAGGGCGACGGCCGGTCCGCCGCCCGTGTCCTTCGGCCCCTGCCCGGGCACGGTCACGTCCACCGGCCGGCGCGCGCGCAGCCTGCGCCACAGGACCGGCAGTTGGACGAGCACCATCAGTACGCCGCCGATGGCGACCCCGGCGGCGGCGGCCCGTACCCCCCACTGGTCGCGGACCACCAGCATGGTGATGATGATCCCGGCGTTGTACGCGACGTAGATCATCGCGGGGGCCGTGAAGCTGCCGTGCGCGCGGAGCGCCGCGCTGCAGTACCCGGCCATGCCGAAGGTGAAGGCACAGGTGGCGGTCAGCCGGGTGCAGTCGACGGCGAGCCCCGGCTCGGACAGCCCCGGCGCGAGGACGGCCACCACCCAGGGCGCGGTGGCCACCAGCAGGGCCGAGCCCGCGCCGAGGGCGAGGAACAGCCGGGGCAGGGTGCTGCGCACCAGGAGCCGTACGGGATCCGGGTCCAGGCCCGGTGTGCCGGCACGCCGGGCCAGTGCCAGGCTGAACGCCGGTACGAGGATCAGCGCCATGGCGTCCTCGATGAGGAGCGTGGCGGCCACCTCGGGCACGGTCCAGGCGACCAGGAAGGCGTCGGTGTCGGGACCGGCGCCGTAGAGATGCGCGATGGTCTGGTCGCGGACGAGCCCGAGGAGCGCCCCGGCGGCGGTCAGCAGCGCGGTGAGGAACGCCGCGCGCGCCAGGAACCGTCCGGAGGAGAAGGAGCCGCGGCCCTCCGCGCCGGGGCGGGCCTCTCCTCCTGTGCCGTTTCCACCCGTGCCGTTTCCACCCGTGCCGTCTCTTCCTGTGCCGTCTCTTCCTGTGCCGTTTCCACCTGTCCCGTCTCTACCTGTGCCGTCTCCTCCCGTGCCCCCGCCCTTCGCGCCCTCCACGGAAGGCGACTCGGGCTGCGGCGGTACGGCGGGAAGGGAGTGCCTCGTATCGCTCACGCGCGACCGGCCTCACTCTTCGCGGGCCGCCAGGCGGGCCCGAGGGCCCACCGGGCCGCCAGGCCGAGCATCACGGCCGTCAGTACGGTCGACGGGCCGCCGATGTCCGCGTAACCGAAGTCCACCAGCTGCCAGACCAGCAGCCCGGTGACGGCGAGGCCGCAGTCGGCACCGGTACGGGTGCGATGCGCGCCGGGCAGCCGGCGCAGCGCGCGGACGAGAAGCGCGGCCCAGCTGCCGGCCAGGGCGACGATG
The DNA here is from genome assembly GCF_044766385.1 of Streptomyces sp. NPDC102274. Classification (NCBI taxonomy): domain Bacteria; kingdom Bacillati; phylum Actinomycetota; class Actinomycetes; order Kitasatosporales; family Streptomycetaceae; genus Streptomyces; species Streptomyces sp. NPDC102274. The sequence continues at coordinate 88,525 of NZ_JBIWLW010000006.1, forward strand.
CCCAGCAGCCCCTGTTCACTCAGGACCAGCAGATACATGTTGTGCGGGGAGAGCAGCGGCTGACGCTGGAAGCCGAGACCGGCGCCCTCGGTGTCGCTCGCGGCGGAGAGCGCGAGCGAGGCGTGGCTGTCGCGGTAGGCGGGGAAGCCCTTCAGTCCGACACCGGTGACCGGGTGCTCGCGCCACATGTCCGTGGCCGCGGCCCACATGGTGTACCGGTCGGTGACGGACTGGTCGGGCGCGTCGGTGACCTGCGAGATGCTGTCGAGCCGCTCGGTGATCAGCTGCGAGCCGATACCGAGGCCTCCGACGAGTACGACGCCGAGCGCCCCGGCCACGAGCGCGACCAGGACGGCGCGGCGCGGACCGGACAGCGTCAGCTGGAGGGCGACGGCCACGGCGGTGGCGATCCAGGCGCCGCGGCTGAAGGACAGGGCGAGGGGTACGGCGAGCAGCCCGGCGCAGCCGAGCGCGACTCCGCGCCGTACGCGGGCCGCGTGCTGCCCCCGGCCGTCCGTCCCCGGGCTCAGGGCGAAGCCGACGCAGATGACCAGTCCGTACGCGACGACCGTGGCCATGCCCATCACGTCGGTGGGACCGAAGGTGCCGACCGCGCGGATCTCCTCGCCCATGTACGAAGCGCCGGTGCCGGTCAGATACTGCGTGACGCCGACCGCGCCCTGTACCAGCGCGAGGACGACGACGGACCCGGCGACCAGCCGGAAGTCACGGCGGTCGCGCAGGAGGAGCAGCAGCGCGCCGGGCACCAGCACGAAGATCTGGAGATAGCGCGCGACTCCGGGCAGGCTGGAGGCCGGGGCGTGGGCGGTGATGGCCGCGATGGTCACGCCCAGCACCGGAAGCCCGAGGACGACCGCGGCGGTACGGGTCAGTGGCCTGGCCCGGTCGCGCAGGACACGCACGAGACAGTGCAGGACGAGCAGGCCGGAGGCCGCGTCCGCGACGCTCCCGGACCCGGAGGAGCCGTCCCCGGCCGGCGCCGAGGGCACGGCGAGCAGCGCGACGACCGCGACGGCCGGCAGCAGATGCGCCGACCGGCGCAGGACGTGTCCCCAGGGACCCGCCGCCGGAAGCACCCGGCCGACGGGCCGGTGCACGGCGGGATGACGGGCGGTCTTACGGGCGGTCGGCCCCGCGACCCCGACGGTGCCCGGGAAACCGACGCCGGTGGCGTCCGAGGCCATCAGCTGCCCGCCGGGCGGACGAGCGACGCGGCGGTCCGCAGCAGGATGCACACGTCCTGCCACAGCGACCAGTGGTCGATGTAGTGGTTGTCGAACCGCGACCGCTCCTCGATGGAGGTGTCGCCGCGCAGCCCGTGGACCTGCGCGAGACCGGTGATGCCGACGGGCATCCGGTGCCGGGCCGCGTAACCGGGCTGGGTCTTGCTGAAGTTGGCGACGAAGAACGGACGCTCCGGCCGGGGGCCGACCAGGCTCATGTCACCCCGCAGTACGTTCCAGAGCTGGGGCAGTTCGTCCATCGACGTACGGCGCAGGAAGTTGCCCACCGGGCTCATCCGCAGATCGTTGGCGATGTTCCAGCGGGTGGCGGACTCGTGCTCGTCCGCCGGGCGCAGGGTGCGGAACTTCAGCAGGGTGAAGGTGCGGCCGTTCTGTCCGACACGTTCCTGGCGGAAGATCACATCACGGCCGTCGCAGAACCGGACCGCGAGCGCGCAGGTCAGCAGGACCGGGGAGGCGGCCACCAGGAGCGGGAGCGTGAACACCACGTCCAGCAGCCGTTTGACGACCGCGTCGCGGCGGTGGCGGCGTACGGGGTGCGGCTCGACGCGGCGGGCGGCGAACCCCCACAGGTGCCGCTCCATGGCGACGGGCGCGGCGGTCAGATCCCACGGGCCCGCGCCGACGAACCAGGTGGCGCAGCCGTACTCGTGGAAGAGCGCGACGAGGGACGCGCGGTCCGTGCCGTCGCCCGGGTCGGTGGCGCCGGGGTCATGGAACCCGGGCTCACGGAACCCGGAATCGTCGAACCCGCGGTCGCCGGGCCCGCGGTCGCGGTCGATGAACCGGCTGTCGATGAACAGCGCGTCCTGGACACCGTTCTGGATGACCGCCCGGTGGATCTCCTCGGCCGAGGTCAGCACCGGCAGGGCGGGGGCGTCCGTCACTCCGCCGTCCCGCCCGCCGGTCCTGGTGGCGGCCCGGTCCGTCTCGTCCTCCTCCTGGGCGGGCCCGGCGATCCCGACGGGCCGCAGGCCGTATTCGGGATGCTGGGCGAGCAGCGCGGCCAGCCGCCGCGCGGCCGACCCCGAACCAACGACCAGCGCGGACCGCAGCCGGTTGCGCGCCACGGCGCGGCGCCGGGTGTGCAGGAGCGAGCGGCAGCCGCACGCGCCGACGAGTTGGAGTACGCAGCCGCCCAGCAGGGCCGGGATACCCACGGTCAGCGCGGGGAAGAGCGCGGCGAGTACGGCCGCGGCGGCGCACCAGGCCACCGCGATCCGGACGGCCAGCGCGGGGAGCTGGTCCAGCCCCGACAGGACGACACTGGGGCGGTAGAGCCCGGCGGACGCGTTCAGTACGGTCACCCAGACGATGAGCTGGACGACGAGGACGGGATCGCGCTGCTCGTCGTTGAGTACGACGGTGGACAGCAGCGCCGCCAACACGTCCGAGACGATCAGCGGCAGGCCGAAGCGCAGCGGTGAGCCCGCGGGACGGCGGGACGGCCGCGCGAGACGGCCCGGGGTGTCGCGGGGAGAGGCGATCGAGACGGGCCGCAGGACCTGCTGCCCCAGGGTCTGTGGCCCCGAGGTCTGCGGTCCGACGGTCTGCTGGCCCAGGGTCTGCTGCCCCACCGCCTTCTGTCCCGCCGTCTGTTGTCCCAGGGCCTGCTGCCCCATGGCCTGTTCCGCTGTCCGCGCCCGCCCGGTGGGCGGCGGAACGCTGGTGCTTTCCGTGGTCACTGGGGAATCGGCTCCCTGCGTTCGGGGCGCGGCACGGAGGCGACTTCGCGATACACGTCCGCGATGGCCCGCGCTGTCTGCCGCACGTCATAGGTGCTGAGTACGTGCTGATGGCCCTGGCGGCCGATCGCTTCGCGCAGTGGCGCGTCGCGGAGCAGAGCGCCGATGGACGCCGCCAGCGCGGGCGGGTCCTCCGGCGGAATGAGACAGAGCGCTTCGTGGCCGGGGGGCAGGCTCTCGCGCGCCCCGTCCACATCGCTGAGAACGACGGTCCTGCCGCTTGCCATGGCCTCCAGCGGGGCCACCGCCATGCCCTCCCAACGCGAGGGCAGGACAACCAGATCGGCCGCCCGGTACCAGGGCGCGGTGTCCGTCACGGCTCCGGCGAAGAGCACCGACGGCGGCGCGGCGGCGCGCAGCGCTTCGGTGTCGGGACCGTCCCCGACGAGGACCAGCCGCGCCCGCGGCAGTTGGAGGAGGACCTGCCGCCAGGCCCGCAGCAGGATGTCCTGCCCTTTCTGCCGGCAGAGCCGCCCGACGCAGAGCACGACGGGTGTGTCCGGCGGAAGGGCGGCCAGCGGCGGGAGCGCGGCCCGCGCGGCGGTGGTGTCGGTCATGTCCGCGGGCCCGGACGGCCCGTGCGCGGATCCGAACCGTCCGACGTCGACTCCGTTGTGGACGACGGACCAGGAGGCGTGGATTCCGGCTCGCTCGCCGGTGCGCCGTTCGGCGTCGCTGACGCATACGACCCGGTCGGTCCACCGGACGGCCCACCGCTCCCAGTGCCCGGCCAGCCGGCCCGTCACACCGCCGACCGCCTCGAACGACCAGGCGTGCGGCTGGAAGACGGTGGGCACCCGGCCCCGGACGGCGAGCCGTCCGGCCAGTCCGGCCTTCGCGCTGTGGGCGTGCACCAGATCCGGCCGGACCCGCCGTACCACCCGGGCGGCCTGCTGGACCTCATGGACCAGTCCGGGCCCGGGGTCACGGGTCACCCGCCAGCCATGGACCTCGGCGCCGAGCCGGGCCGCCGCCACGGCCAGCGGCCCTTCCCCCGGACAGGCGACGGCCACGCGTACTCCGGCCTCCACTTGCGCCTCGACCAGATCCAGGACCACTCTGGCCACTCCGCCGTCGACCGGCTGGACGAGGTGGAGCGCGGTGAAGCCGGCCCCGGGCCGGTGCCGTTCTGGCTGCACGCGCAACTCCTCCACTCGTGGATACGGAAAACGATCTCTTCGAGCGGACTCGGGCACCCGGAGTTCAGTTCGGGTTTTCCGCTCCTACGAAAAAGCCACCGGCGCGGCGCGAGTCACGCTTGACCGGGTCGAACGCATGAGTTACCCGGCGCCCCGCGAATTCATTACCGCCTCCAAGAACTGCCGAATTCCACATACTGGCTCTCCGTCTCGAAGACCGAAACAAGAAGGCACCTTTACAGAGGGCGGACTGAAAATCACGTGAGACGCGCTGAATCGCACTGAACGTACAAAAGGACTCTTACGAGCGGTTGTTCCTGACCCGACCGTTCACCGGGTCCGCCCGGGTGACAGACACGACATCACTCTTTCGGGCACGCAACCGACAGGCGCATTCGGCGTTGATGCATAGGTCGGGCAATCGCGCCCGGCGCGTATAGCATCCCCTTTCGACCGAGGAGCCCTTCTCCATGTCGCGTATCGCCAAGGCTGTTGTTCTCTCCACCGCGACCGCCGCCGCTGTCGCCGGCGCCTCCGGCGTCGCCTTCGCCGACGCCGACGCCGCGGCCGCCGCCATCGGCTCCCCGGGTGTCATCTCCGGCAACGTCATTCAGGTCCCGATCCACGTGCCCGTGAACCTCTGCGGCAACACGATCGACATCATCGGCCTACTCAACCCGGCCTTCGGCAACGCCTGCGTCAACGCCTGACGACCTTCGCTGTCGGCGCCAAGCCGACGTCGCGTCGACGTCGCACGCGAGAGCCGCTCTTTCCCTCGGGGGCAGAGCGGCTCTTCCGCTGTCCGGCGGTCACCCTTACGCGTCCTGCCTCCACTCCCACGGCGGCGCGGCACGGGCACACGCGGGCGGCCATTCGGAGGCGTCGGACCAGATGAGCGTGGATCGGAGCGGGCCGTAACCTGTACGGCCGCCGTCCGACGGGCCGTACGGAAGGCCTGTTCGGTTGCGGGCCCCGCGCGTGGAACCGACGGTGAGGAGAACGTTAAGACTCGTCCCGAAAGGACCAGGTATGCGTCTCCAGCTCTCCCGCCGCGTCACGACCGCCGCCGCATGTGCCGCGCTCGCACTCGGCGCCGTGGCCCCGGCCGTCGCCCATGAACTCCCGCGCGACACCGGCACCGACACCGCTCCGGCCCCCGCACCGGGCCCGATGGCGTCGTCGGAGCCGACGACTCCATCGGCGGACGTGGCTGCCGCGGCACCCACCGCACCAGCGGCACCCACGGAGCCCGCGGACCCCGCGCAAGAGAGCAAGCCCCTGGACAACGCCAGTGACGTACTGAAGCCCGTCGCGGATCTGGTCCAGGCTGCGCTGAAGGCTCCCGGTGGCGAGCTCTCCGCGGCGGACATCGAGAAGCACGCCAAGGCCATCAGCGACGCCGTGGCCGCTCTGAAGGCGGCCGCTCCCGCCGACTCGCTGGCCGATGTGGTGGTGACCGTGGAGAAATCCACGGACTCAGTGCACGAATCAGCCATCGCGGCCGATGCCCGACAGCCGTGAATGGCCCCGCCCGGCTGCTCGTTCGATACGAGAACAGGGCGAGTCCCCTTCATTCGAGTGGCCTGCCCAGAATTCCTTCCCGACGGAGTTTCCGCCGCGCGCACGCGTCGTTACTGATGACGGGCGACCGCGCGAAGGGTTCTCCAAGAGGCCTGTGCGAAGCGCGAGTTGTCTCGCAACAGACATCGCTGAAAGAAGGATTCCCATGAAGCCCATGAAGGTCGCCGCCGTCGTAGCCGGTTCCGTGATGGCTCTGGGCGCCGCCGCTCCGGCGTTCGCCGCCGAGGGCATGAGCCTCAATGGCGGGCTGGAGACCGTGATGAGCGAGGGCCTCAAGGACCCCCGGCCGCTGCAGACCAACGCGCTGGACACCGAGAACCCGGGGTCCGTGCTGAACGCCGTGAAGGCTGCCGCGGACAGCCTGAACAAGAAGAAGGGCGGCAAGACGAACGGCAAGAAGACGTCGGGCAAGACGGGCGCCAAGGAGATCGTCGGCACGTCGACCGGCAACAAGCTGCTCGGTGGTCTCCCGCTCGGCAAGTAGTCTCCGGCAGCGGTTTCCGGAAGCGGCGTGACGGTTTCCGGAGACGCGGCGATTCCCGTGCGTGACCGGACGGGACGGTCCGGGCCCCGCGAGGGCCCGGACCCCGTATTCAGTCCCCTGGGGCCCCGGCCTCAGCTGGTCCAGAAGTCCCACCAGCGGGTCAGGACGAGCATCCCGATGATCCCGGTCCACAGCACCGGCGGCACCCAGTGGAACTCGCTCAGCGCGCCCCGCAGCCCCGCGGGCGCGGGCAGGATCCCGTGCTCGATGTTGTGCGCCGTGACGTAGCAGAACATCACGATGGTGGCGACCCAGGCCAGACAGCACCACAGACACAGCGAGTTGATGCTGTAGAGCGACTGGTACTGGAGCCAGGTGCAGAAGCCGACGCCGAAAAGCGTTCCGGCGTTCAGGCCGAGCCAGAACCAGCGCCGGTAGCGCGCCCCGGCCAGCAGCCCGGCGCCGACGCCGATGACCACCGCGTACGCCGCCAGCCCCAGCATCGGGTTGGGGAAGCCGAAGACCGACGCCTGGTCGCTCTTCATGATGTTCCCGCAGGAGACCACCGGGTTCAGACTGCATCCCGGGGTGAAGTCCGGGTCCTCCAGCAGTTTGAACTTGTCGAGGGTGATCACCCAGGCCGCCAGCAGCCCGGCCGCTCCGCTGATCATCAGCACGAGCGCGAAGGCCCGGCCGCCGCCCCACGTACCGCCGGATCCCTCCGTACGTTCGTCGGTGCTGGTGTTCTCGGCCAGTGCCGTCATGACGTCCGCTCCCCTGCTTCCGGTGCTCATCCGGTGTCCGTCCGGGCTTCCGACGCTCAGCCGCGCAGGCTGCGTACCGGCACCATGCAGTGCGCGGCGCTGGTGAGCATCGCCTCGTCCCCCGCGAAGGCGCGCAGTTGCTCCTCGGTGACGGGCCTGCCCGGTGTCGCCTCGGCCCACGGCTTGGTGGCGACGATGAAGTAGACCTGCCCGTGATCCCGCGCGTCGCGCTCCCACTCCGGCGGGACGGGGCACTGCGCTTTCAGATACGGCATCGTCAGTACGGCGCGGCCCGCCTCCACCAGCAGCGTGATCGACACATTGGGGGTCTGCGAGACATCGACCAGATCGCCGCCTGGGATCAGCCCGATCTCGGCGAGCACCGTACGCATCGTCTCCTCGCAGGCCTCCGCCCCGTCCTTCCCGTCCCCGAGTGAATAGGCGAGCAGGAAAGGCGCGTTGCGTTCGCCGTCGGCGGGGTCGCTGGTCCAGGAAATCACCGAGAGAGTACCCAGCCTGGAGGCGTTCCGCGCACTGATCCAGACGGAATTGGTAGAGGTCATGTTGCGGCACAGTAGTGGCCTGCGGGGAATATCCGTGAGCCCGCTTCACCCAAGTGGGGGACCACACACGCCACTTAGGGACATCACTCCCTCAATTTCGTTTTTCAGTACGAGACTTATTCATCTGTCCGCGCGTGGGTTTTCCCTGCGCGGACGGTGACAGACAGGCGCGCCAGTCGCTCCGGCCCGGCAGATCGGGAAGGCGCAGGACGCGCCACCCCTGGGTGTAGGCGGGCCGCGTGTCCTCCCCCGCCACCACGACCGCCACCGGCCGGTCGCGGGCGAGTGCGACGAGTCCCGCGGGGGTGATGGAGCCGTCATGGCCCCCGGTCTGCCGTGACGCGCAGCCGGCGAGGTAGGCGACCCGTACGGCCTCCGCGCCGCTGACCACACAGGGCGGCCCTACGCCCTGGCGCGCCAGCTCGGCCACCACCCGGCCGAACGCCACCCTGTTGGTACGGCCGCGCGCGGCGGCGCTGTCGAGGACCGCGAACTGCACCGCCAGATGCGCCGCCAGCAGCGCCGCGAGAGCGCCCACCGCCAGCGGTCGCGGCCACGCCGCCCGGCCGATCCGGGCCAGGCCCGCCGCCGTCGGCAGCGCGAGCAGCGCATACGTGGGGAGGAGGAAGCGCGGCGCGGCGTAGCCGATCAACAGGACGTACGGCACGGCCATCGACAGTCCGGCCAGCGTCGGCACCAGCACGACGGCCGGCCTCCTGGCGCGCGCCGCGGCCAGCACCCCGCCGACGACGAGGAGCGGCAGCACGAACCACCACAGCGCGGTGACGGGCCGCCGCCACGGGATGTCGCAGGGGCGGCAGAGCAGCCGCCCGTCGAGCGCGCGCACCTGGTCGTCGAAGGCGAGGTGCCAGCCCAGGTCGCCCTGGATCTCGCTGGCGCGCCGCAGTCGCTCGGAGAGACCGCCGTAACTGACGTACGCCTCGACGGCCCAGGGCGCGCAGCCGAGGACCGCACCGGCGGCGAGTGCCAGCAGCGGGAGCGGGCGCCGCCACGCCCCGACGAGGAGCGCGGCGGCGGCGAGCGGCAGGCCGAGCCAGAGGGCGTCGCTGGGCCGCATGAGCGCGACGAACGCCACGCCCCCGCAGAGACCGGCGAGCGCCGCGCGGTCGGACCGGTCGCGCACGGCGCGCAGGAAGCAGCCGACCGTGAACAGGGCCCCGAGGGCGACCCACAGATTCGGCATGGCCTGCGGACCGTAGAGGACGGTGATCCACAGCCCGGCGAACAGCGCGCCGGCGAGAGCGAGCACGGGCGCCGGGAGCAGCCGTCGCCACACCCACAGCGCGAGCAGCAGACCGGCGCCCGACAGCAGCGCGAGATAGACGCGGAGCGCCTCGACGGACGAGGTCAGCGCGGTCACCGGCGCGATCAGATAGGTGATGCCCCGGGCGCGCGGCGCGCTGAAGAACGCGGCCTCCGCGTCCCGGGCGACCTGGCTGACGTACACCGTCTCGTCCCAGCCGAGACCCGACCCGGGCACGACGAGGACCAGTTGGAGGATGGTGTACGCCACCGCGACGGCGGCGGTCCACCCGAAGCCGCGGGCCGCCCGCCCGCCACCGGCCCGTGGCTCCATCCCGCTCGGGCCCGCGGCGACGGCCGAGGTCTCTGCCATGCGCCCCACGCTGCATCCGCGACGCCCGCCCGGCCATCGGGACAAGCCACTCGGACGAACGGCCGGGGCTCGTACGGCAACGCCCCGGGGCCGCCGGTCGCCGCGCACCCCCCGAACCGGCACGGGGAGGTCCTCGCCCTGTGACCCAGCTCTCATCGCGGCCGTGCAGCAGATGAAACGGCTTCCGCGTCGAGGAGGGGTGACAGGAAGGGAGGAGCGTATGGATCTGGCAACCGAGTGGAAGCTGGGCGCCGACATCGGCGAGGCCGAGTCGGCGGAGATCGATTTCCCCGGTTTCGTCGCGACCCGGTCGGCCGCGTTGTTCCGCGGCGCTCTCGTCTTGACGGGGAATCGCGAGGCGGCGGAGGACCTGGTCCAGGAAACCTTGGAGCGGGCCTGCCGCAGGTGGCGCACGATCGCCGTCAAGGATGCTCCGGACGCCTACGTACGGCGCATCATGGTGAATCTGGCGAACGACCGGTGGCGGAAGTACCGCCGCACGGTTCCGCACCAGGACAGCGGCGACAGGGTGTCTCCGGGCGACGAGTACGGGCGTATCGACAGCAGGGACCAGTTGGTCCGAGCCCTTCAGCGGCTGCCGATGCGTATGCGCACGGTCGTGGTGCTGCGTTACTTCCACGACCTGACCGATGCCCAGATCGCGGCCGACCTGAGGATCTCTCCGAGCACCGTACGGTCCCAGCTCGCCCGCGGCATCGAAAAGCTCAGAGGCCAGTACCCCTCGCTCTCCGACCCTTCACCGCAGCAGCCCACGGAGGGAAACCGATGACTTCTCATGGATCCCGGCCTTCCGGCTGCACCGGTTACACACACTTCGAAGAGGAACTGGTGAACGCCATGAACGACTTCGTGAACGCCGCCGACGCACCGACCTTCGATGCGGACGGCATCGTGCGCGGGGCCCGTCGCAAGAGGGCCACGGCCATAGCCGGCGTCGCCGCCGCCCTTGTCGTGGCCGGCGGCGGAACTGCCCTGGCCACCGCCGTCACCAACGGTTCTGACGCCCCGAAGCCTGCCGCCGCGGCCACAGCGACGGAGGCGACCACCGTGACCACCGACGAGGCCGCCACCGTTCTGGTGTCCGGCAGCAAGTACAAGATCGACCTCGCGGGCATCGACCTGGACTTCGCCAAGCAGCGGCTCCTGAAGTCCCAGCTCCAGCCGGGCACGGTCAGCGAGGTGCCCTGCGGCAAGAACGGCAAGCCGGGCTCGGTCATCGCGGCCGACCCCCACAGCCCGAAGACCGTGTTCAAGGGCGACACCGTCAATCTGACAATCTGCGCCGACTGACCTGAGAGGGCCCCGCCGCGGCAGGGGGAAGAGGCATCGAACGCCCCTGCGAACGCGAGAATCCCGTCCGATCTTCCGATCGGACGGGATTCTCGTTGTCGCTGTTGCTGTTGTGTTTGTGTTGTGTGGACCTGAGGGGATTTGAACCCCTGACCCCCTCGATGCGAACGAGGTGCGCTACCAGTCTGCGCCACAGGCCCTTGCAACGAGTGAAACCTTAGCACCACCGCCGCTGTGCCCGGAAATCCGTTAGCGGCTGGTCACCGGGCCCGGAGGTGGGCGGGGTGAGCGGGGACGGGGTGGCGGGCGGTGGGTCACTCGTTGGCCGCTCGGGGGCGGTCGTCCTCGTCGTACTGGTCGAACAGCGGGGTCCTGCCGCGGTCGCGTGTGCGGCGGGGCGCCGGGGCGCGGGGTGACGGCGGGGGCTCGGCGGTGGGTTCGGCCGTGGAGGAGCGCGCCGCGCTCCACGTTTCCGGGTCGCTGACCTCGACGCCGCCGGTGGCGCGGGGAGCGACCGGGGCCGTGACGTACGTGGGGAGCGGGACCGGTACGGGGTCCCAGCTGTTGCCGCTCGCCGGGCCGCGTTCGCGCTGCTGGTCCACCCACTCCGCGTGGTCGGTCTGCTCGACCAGGGCGCGGCGGCCCGCCTCTTGGGGCGAGACCGTGGGAACGAGGGCCGGTTCGGGGCCGGGTTCGGGCTCCTCGTCCGGCTCGCCCGTGGCGGCCGTCGACGGCTGGTGGCGGCGCGTGCGGTTCTCGCGGAGCCGCTGCGCCGCAGCCTCGGCCCTGCGCCGGTCCATGGTGAACGCGAAGCGCCGTCGCTCCTGGCCGCGCAGATGCACGATGTACACGCTCAGGAGTACGGCCGGGAGGGCCGGCGCCCAGAGGAAGCCGAGGCCGCCGACCGCCGCGACGATCGCGCCGAGTGTGAAGGTGAGAAAGAGGACCACGGTGGTACGGCGCCGGCGGGCGAGGACCTGGAGGCGCTGCGCGCGCCGGGCGCGTTCCGCCGCGGCGCCCGAGGGACGCGGGCGCCGCTCGGGAGCGCGCCGCTCGGGAGCGGACGCGGAACGGTCGGGCGCGGGGCGCGCGGGGCGCGCGGGGACCGGGCGGGACGCCTGGGCGGGACGGGACGCCGGGCGCGCGGCCCCTGACCTGGCGGGGGCGGGCACGTCCGCGCGGATTTCCATCCGGGCTTCGGTACGGGCCGGGGGCGCGGAAAAGGCCCGGACGTCGACGGAGCTGATCGACTCCGTGCGGCTGTCCGGTTCCCCGTCGGGCCCCGCCTCCTCGGCGGCGCGTCCCTGAAGCTCCTTGGCGTAACGGCGCTCCATGGCCGCCCGTCCGGACAGCAGCCGGATGGCGGTGCTGAAGCGTTCCGTCGGGCGTGCCTCATTGAGCTCGTCCTGCCTGCGGAGCCACATCGGCACCAAGTAGGCGGCCCAGGCCCCGACAATGACTGCGTAGATGAGGCCGCTGCTGCTCACGGTTCACACCGTAGAGGGGTTCGCATGAGGGCATCCGCCAATTGAGCCGGTGTGTCGCACGATCTGGCTCATAGCACTGACTTTTTTTGTGATGGTGCGGATCAGTTTATGGCCATATGCCGATCAATATCGAACACTTATTTCATTTTTTGGTCGTTGCCGGTCGCACCTGGTCGGGCCCTGCGCCAGCGGCGGAGCAGCCCCTCGGGCACCTCCTCGGCGGTGAGGACAAAGATGAGGTGATCCCGCCACGCCCCATCGATATGCAGATAGCGGGGCCGCAGCCCTTCCTCGCGAAATCCGAGTTTGTCGACCACGCGGCGGCTGGGGCCATTCTCGGGGCGGATACAGATCTCGACGCGGTGCAATCCGACCGTACGGAAGCAGTGGTCCACCGCGAGGGCGACGGCGGTCGGCATGACACCGCGACCCGCGACCTCGCGGTCCACCCAGTAGCCGATATGGCCCGAGCACATCGAGCCCCAGGTGATACCGGCGACGGTCAGCTGGCCGACGAGCCGGCCCTGGTACTCGATGACGAAGGGCAGCATCCGGCCGGCGTTGGCCTCGCCTCGCAGATGGCGGACCATCTGACGGTAGGTGGGGCGCTGGGCGACCGGGCCGCCCGGGGGCGGCGGCGGGATCGTCGCCTCCCAGGGCCGCAGCCAGTCGCGGTTGCGCCGGTTCACCTCACGCCAGGCGCGCTGGTCGCGCATCCTTATCGGGCGGAGGGCGATGTCGCCGTCCACCAGCATCACGGGCCAGGCCGGGTTCATCCGGAGGTACGGGGGTGATCGCCGCCGTGGATCTGGTCCACGGCATGGACGAGCAGCCGGCCGAGCACGGCGAGACCGTCCCGTACCCCGCCCGTCGAGCCCGGCAGGTTCACGATCAGGGTCCGCCCCGCCACACCCGCCAGGCCCCGGGAGAGGGCGGCGGCGGGGGCCTTCGCGGCGCCCTCGGCGCGGATCGCCTCCGGGATGCCCGGGATCTCGTAGTCGAGCACGTGCCGGGTGACGTCCGGGGTGCGGTCCGTCGGGGAGATGCCCGTACCGCCGGTGGTCAGGATGACGTCGTACGCGGCGGCGACGCCCCCGCGCAGGGCCTGCTCGACCGGATCCCCGTCGGGGACGACCTTCGGTCCGTCGACCGCGAAGCCCAGCGCGGTCAAGCCGTCGGCGAGGATCGGGCCGCCCGTGTCCGCGTAGACGCCGGCGGCGGCGCGGTTGGACGCCGTGACCACCAGGGCGCGGTACGTGGACGCGGACGGGGAGGCGGACCGCGGCTCGGGCCCGGGGCCGCCGTTTCTCGCGGGCGTACTCACTGCGCACCTCCGTCCGCCTCGGAGACCGCCGCCCCCGGCGGCGCCTCCGTCTCGGGCGGCGCCTCCGGCTCGGGCCGGGTCCAGTGGCCCGACTTGCCGCCCGACTTCTCCTCGACCCGTACGTCCGTGATGACCGCGCCCTTGTCGACCGCCTTCACCATGTCGACCACGGTCAGCGCGGCCACCGACACGGCGGTCAGGGCCTCCATCTCGACGCCCGTACGGTCGGTGGTCTTCACCGTCGCGAGGATCTCGACGGCGTCGTCCGCGACCGAGAGGTCGAGCGTGACCCCCGAGACGGCGAGCGGATGGCAGAGGGGAATCAGGTCGGGGGTCCGCTTGGCTCCCATGATGCCCGCGATACGGGCGGTGGCGAGGGCGTCCCCCTTGGGCACTCCCCCGCCCCTGAGCAGTTCGACGACGCGCGGCGAGACCAGTACCCGGCCGCTGGCGCGCGCGACGCGCGCCGTGACCTCTTTCGCCGAGACGTCGACCATACGAGCCGCCCCCGACTCGTCGATATGGGTCAAGCTGCCTTGCTGAGGGGGTCCGGGGGTCTCCCCCCGGGAAAACACAGTCATTCGCTGTGGCGCTCCCGGTCCGGGCCCGACAGGGCCTGTGTGGGCAGACACGGTACCGCCACCGCGTGGCGATCAGCCGATCAGGACGACGTCGACCTCCGTACCGGGCTCCACCGAGACGGACTCCTCCGGGATCACGATCAGCGCGTCGGCATGGGCGAGAGCCGCGATGAGATGGGAGCCCGCCCCTCCCACGGGGGTGATCGTGCCCTCCCCGGCGTCGTACGTACCGCGCAGGAACTGGCGGCGGCCCGCCGGGGACGACAGCGTCTTGTCGGCCGCGAGTGTCGCCCGGACGACCGGCCGGTGCACGTCCTCCCGGCCCATCAGCGCGCGGATCGCGGGGCGGACGAACAGCTCGAAGGAGACGTACGAGGAGACCGGGTTGCCCGGGAGGGCGAGCAGTGGGGTGTGCTCCGGGCCGATCGAGCCGAAGCCCTGCGGCTTGCCGGGCTGCATGGCGAGCTTGCGGAAGTCGACACCGCCGCCCGGCTCGTCCTCGTCACCGACGGAGGAGAGCGCCTCCTTGACGACGTCGTACGCCCCGACGCTGACGCCGCCCGTGGTGACGACCATGTCGGCGCGGATCAGCTGGTCCTCGATGGTCGCGCGGAGCGTGTCGGCATCGTCGGTGACGGCGCCGACCCGGTAGGCGATGGCGCCCGCGTCCCGGGCGGCGGCGGTGAGCGCGAAGCTGTTCGAGTCGTAGATCTGGCCCTCGCCCAGCTCCTCGCCGGGCTGGATCAGCTCGCTGCCGGTGGAGAGCACGACCACGCGGGGGCGGGGCCTGACCCGTACCGAACCGCGGCCGATGGCGGCCAGCAGGCCGATCTGCGGCGGCCCCAGGACCGTGCCCGCTTCCAGGGCCAGGTCCCCTGCGCGCACATCGCTGCCGCGCGAGCGGACATGGTCGCGAGCCTCGGCCGAGCGGAACACCCGTACCTCACCGCTCGCTCCCTCACCACCGGCGCCGGCGGGGCGCATGGAGGTGGCCGCGGCGCCGCCCGCGCCGCCGTCGGTCCACTCCACCGGGACGACGGCCTCGGCCCCGGGCGGCAGCGGGGCGCCGGTCATGATCCGCGCCGCCTGCCCGGGGCCGACCTCGGGCAGCGCCCCGCTGCCCGCCGCGACATCGCCGATGACGGTCAGCACGGCCGGGAACTGGTCGGTGGCGCCCGCCACATCGGCCGTACGGACCGCGTATCCGTCCATGGAGCTGTTGTCGAACGGCGGCAGAGCCACCGGTACCGTGACGTCCTCCACCAACACACAGCCCTGGGCGTCGGGCAGTTGCAGCTCGATGGGGTCGAGCGGGTGGACCGCGGCGAGAATGTCCGCGAGATGGTCGTCCACCGACCACAGCCGCTCATGGCCGGCGGCCGGTACCGGTTCTGCCGTGCTGCTCAAGTGCTACATCTCCTCGCTGACATAACTGCGGAGCCAGGCACGGAAGTCCGGGCCCAGGTCTTCACGTTCGCACGCGAGTCTGACAATGGCACGCAGATAGTCGCCGCGGTCACCTGTGTCATAACGACGGCCCTTGAAAACCACGCCATGGACCGGTCCGCCCACCTTCTCGTCCACGGACAGCTGCTGAAGCGCGTCGGTGAGCTGGATCTCGCCCCCGCGGCCCGGCTCGGTCTGACGCAGTATGTCGAAGACGGCGGGGTCGAGGACATAGCGGCCGATGATCGCGTAGTTGCTGGGGGCGTCGGCGGTGTCGGGCTTCTCGACCAGATCGTGCACCTTGACCACATCGGCGTCACCGGTGGGCTCCACCGCGGCACAGCCGTAGAGGTGGATCTGCTTCGGATCGACCTCCATCAGCGCGATGACGCTGCCGCCCTCACGCTCCTGGACCTCGACCATGCGGGACAGCAGCGGGTCACGGGGGTCGATCAGGTCGTCACCGAGCAGCACCGCGAAGGGCTGGTCACCGACGTGCGGGGCGGCACAGAGCACGGCGTGGCCGAGGCCCTTGGGGTTGCCCTGACGCACGTAGTGCATGGTGGCGAGGTCACTGGACTCCTGGACCTTCGCGAGCCGGCCGGCGTCCCCCTTCCGGGTAAGCGCCTCCTCCAGCTCGTAATTCCGGTCGAAATGGTCCTCCAGCGGACGCTTGTTGCGGCCGGTCACCATGAGGACGTCGGAGAGCCCGGCGGCCACCGCCTCCTCGACCACGTACTGAATCGCGGGTTTGTCCACTACCGGCAGCATCTCTTTTGGAGTGGCCTTCGTGGCGGGCAGGAACCGGGTGCCGAGGCCCGCGGCGGGGATGACAGCCTTGGTAATCCGAGAGGGCGAGTGAGTCATGCGGAGTACACTATCGGCGCCCTCTGGGCGGAAGATGATACTCCGGTTAACTTTCGTCTCATAAAACATCAGACGCGAGGTTTGTGATGTCCGGTGCGTAATCATGAGTAATGACATGCCCGGAAAGGCCGCGCTGCGCCGTGAACTCCTCGCCGTGAGAGCCCTCCTGTCCAGTGATGACGCTCGCGAAACCGCGGCGGTTCTCGCGCGGCGCGCACTCGATCTGCCGGAGCTCGCCGACGCCCGTACCGTCGCCGCCTATGTCTCGATGGGGCGAGAGCCGGGCACGCGCGCTCTGCTCGACGCGTTGCGCGCCCGAGGGGTACGGGTCCTGCTGCCGGTGCTGCTGGCGGACAACGACCTCGACTGGGCGGAGTACGAGGGCGCGGACCGTCTGGTGCCCGCGGGGCGGGGGCTGCTGGAGCCGGACGGTACCCGGCTCGGCGTGGACGCGGTGCTGGAGGCGGAGGTCGTGCTGCTGCCCGGCCTCGCGGTGGACGGGCGGGGGATACGGCTGGGGCGGGGCGGCGGCTCGTACGACCGGGTCCTCGGCCGGCTGACCCGGGCCGGAGCGGAGCCCGCGCTGACCGTCCTGCTGTACGAGAACGAGGTGGTCGCGCGGGTCCCTGAGGAACCGCACGACCACCCCGTACGGGCCGTGGTGACGCCGGGGGGCGTCAGGCGCTTCGGCGACCGGCGTGAGCGGCGTCAGCGGCCTTAGCGGTGCCAGGTGCGTCGGCGACGTCAGGTGCGTCAGCGTCGTCGGCGTCAGGTGCGTCAGCGTCGTCGGCGTCAGGTGCGTCTGTGGCGTCGGCGTCAGGTGCGTCTGTGGCGTCGGCGGCGGCGTTCACCTTCGGCTCGCCCCGGCTCACGATTTGGGCGGCTCAAGCCTGAGCGTGTCGATCGTCGCGCCCTCCACCGTGTTGACCTTGTAGGGCCAGTCGAGCAGCTCGCCCTTGGCCCACTTGTCCGTCTGGTCGGTGTAGTGCGCGCTGTACGCGTGCCCCGAGGCGCCCGTCAGATTGATCCAGCGGGACTTGTCCCAGTCACCGACGTTGACGACCATCCGCATCGACGGCACCCACACGACCTCGTATCCGCCCGCCGCGTTCCAGCCCGTCGCGTCGACCGCGGCCTCGCCGCCGCCGAGGTTCCACGGGCCGCGGTTGAGCATCTGCTTCAGGAAGCCGGGGCCGCTGGTCCCGAGGGTCTGGTTGTCCAGCTGGAGCTGGTGCAGCCGGCCCCAGCTCCAGCTGGAGACGTCCTTGCCGAGCTTGGCGGTCAGCTCCCAGCGGGCGTCCTCCATGGCGCGCTCGAACAGCTTGTCGCGGGTCTTGGTGGCGTCGAACCTGCGGCTGCCCGGGGAGCTCCACCACGCGTTGTCCTCGTCCTTGATGATGCCGCGCACGACCTCGTACCAGCGGTCCCCGCCGTCCGGCTGGGCCGCGTCGGGCGCGCGCTGGCCGCACTCCCGTACCAGCTGTATGTCGTCGTCCGCCGGACCGGTGCTGTCGGCGGGACGCACGTTCAGGCACTCGCCCTCGACGCGCACCTCCTTGGGAAGCTTGTTCCCGAAGGCGAGCTTGAGGACATTGCGCCAGACCGCGTTGAAGTAGGCGGCGGCTCCCGAGTCGGGTTCCTGGGTGTAGTCCCAGCCTTCGAGGAGTTTCTGCGCCTCGCGTACGGACGGGTCCGGGACATTGATCTTGAGCAGATAGGGCATCAGCAGCTTCGCGATCTCGCTGGTGTTGTCCATCTGCATGGTCTGCATGTCGTCGGTCGAGATCTTCCCGCCGTCCTTGATCTTCGACTCGATCAGGTCGTTGATCCGCTGGCTGCGGGCGCCATAGCCCCAGTCCTCGGTCAGCGGGTACGGGTACTTCTCCGAGTCGACGACGGCCTGGTTGGCGGTGACGATGTAGCCGCGCTCCGGGTCGTACTCGTACGGCAGCTCGTCGAAGGGGATGTACCCCTTCCACTGGTACTTCGGGTCCCAGCCCGGGGCCGGCGTGCGGCCGTCGAAGCCGTCCGAGCGGATGGGGATGCTGCCAGGCGCCTGGTAGCCGATGTGGCCCTTGGTGTCGGCGTAGATGAGGTTCTGCGAGGGGACCTCGAAGTGCTCGGCGGCCTTGCGGAACTCGCTGAAGTCCTTGGCCCTGTTGAGCTCGAAGACCGCGTCCATGGACTTGCCCGGCTGGAGCGCCGTCCACTGGAGCGACACGGCGTAGCCGTCGCCGCGGTCCGGGGCGACATCGCCGACCGGGGCCTTCTCGCCGACCTTCACCAACTCGTTGTCGCGGTCCGAGACCAGCGGGCCGTGGTCGGTGGAGCGGACGGTGATCGTCTTGCTCTGGCCACCCGCGACCTTGATGGTCTCCTCACGGGTCTTGAACTGCTTCTCCTTGTCGCCGTACTGGTAGAAGTCGCCGTTGACCTTCTCCAGGAAGAGATCGGTCACATCGGCGCCGAGGTTGGTGAAGCCCCAGGCGATGTCCTGGTTGTGGCCGATGATGACGCCGGGCATTCCGGAGAACGTGTATCCCGCGACGTCGTACTGGCAGGTCTCCGAGACGCTGCGGCAGTGCAGACCCATCTGGTACCAGAGCGAGGGCAGCTGGGGCGCGAGATGCGGGTCGTTGGCGAGGAGAGGCTTGTCGGTGGTCGTGTACCGGCCGGAGACGACCCAGGAGTTGGAGCCGATGCCGCTGCCGCTCGGGCCGAGCAGCTCGGGGATCTCGTCCAGCGTGCCGGAGAGCGCTTCGAGCTGGGAGTTGAAGTCCTCGGTGGCGCCGGACGCGGTGACCATCCCGCCGGCGTCCGTGCCGGTGCCGGTGTCCGTGCCGGTCCCTATGCCCGTACCTGTGCCGGTCCCGCCCGTGCCTGTGCCGGTGCCTGTGCCGAGGTCTGAGCCCGTGCCTGTGCCTGTGCCCGTATCGCTTCCCGTGCCGTCTCCGGTGCCGTCTCCCGTGGCGTCGCCGGGTTCGGCCTCGGGGTCGTACTTGCCGGTGACCGGGTCGATCCCGCCCTCGCTGACGATCGGCTTGTTCCGGTCGTACGGATACGACGGGTACAGGTCGTCGATCTGCTGGTCGCTCAGCCGGCTGGTCAGCAGCGAGCGGTCGATCTCGTCCTGCATATTGCCGCGCAGGTCCCAGGCCATCGCCTTGAGCCAGGCCACCGAGTCGACCGGCGTCCACTTCTCGGGCTTGTAGTCATTGGTGAAGCTCAGGGCCGCGTACTCGACGGAGATGTCCTTGCCGTCGCGGCCCTCCAGATACGCGTTGACGCCGTCCGCGTACGACTGGAGGTTCTTCTTGGTCTCCGCCGAGAGCTTGGTGTCGTACTCGCGCTGTGCCACCCCGTGCCAGTCGAGGGTGCGCAGGAACGTGTCGGTCTTGACCTGGCTCTTGCCGAACATCTCGGAGAGTCGGCCGGAGGTCATATGGCGCCGGACGTCCATCTCCCAGAAGCGGTCCTGCGCCTGGACGAAGCCCTGGGCGAGGAACAGATCCTGGTCGCTGTTCGCGTAGATCTGCGGGATGCCATAGCTGTCGCGTCTGACGTCCACGGGTCCGGAGAGGCCCTTGAGTGCGAGCGTCCCCGTCGTCTGCGGGAAGGAGGCACGGACCGTGCTGACGCCCCAGTACGTGCCGTAGCCGACACCGCCGACGAGCGCCAGCACCAGGACGATCACGATCAGACGGGCGCGTCGCCCCTTCTTTTTGGCGGAAGGGGGGGCTGTGTTGGCGGGCATCGCTGTCCTTCGAGGGGCAGGGTGGTCCTGGAATGCTGGAGCAACCATAGGCGCAGCCGTTCATCGTCCCGGACGCGGTGTCATGTAGTGCGACTCGTCGGACGATCGCACAGGTGATCACGCCATGGTTCCCTGCGGATAGCGGCCGAAAGGGAGGCACAGATCACATTGCCTCGCACTGGCGATCGAAAGCGTCAAGAAAACGTTAAAGATTAGGTAAGGTAACGAAGTACCGGCTGCCGGAGGAACGATCCGGCATACGCGAGGGGAAGGATCGGCCGCTGTCTGTCCACCATCTCAACGAACTTCTGCTCATCAGCTCCCTCGTGCTGCTGATCGCGGTCGCGGCCGTCCGGATCTCCTCCCGGAGCGGGCTCCCCAGCCTGCTGCTGTATCTCGGGATCGGGGTCGTCATAGGGCAGGACGGCCTCTTTCACGTCAAGTTCGACAACGCCGAACTGACGCAGGTAATCGGATACGCCGCCCTTGTGGTGATCCTGGCCGAGGGTGGTCTGGGCACCAAGTGGAAGGAAGTGAAACCGACGCTGCCCGCCGCGGCCGTGCTCTCGACCGTGGGCGTCGCGGTGAGCGTCGGGGTGACCGCCTCGGCCGCGCACTATCTGATCGGCCTGGACTGGCGGCAGGCGCTGATCGTCGGCGCGGTCGTCTCCTCGACGGACGCCGCGGCGGTCTTCTCCGTACTGCGCAAGGTGCCGCTGCCGTCCCGGGTGACCGGGGCGCTGGAGGCCGAGTCGGGTTTCAATGACGCCCCTGTGGTGATCATGGTGGTCGCCCTCTCGGCGTCGGGTCCGGTCGAGCACTGGTACGTGCTGGTCGGCGAGATCACGCTGGAGCTCGCGATCGGCGCGTGCGTCGGACTGGCCGTGGGCTGGGTGGGCGCCTTCGGGCTGCGGCATGTGGCCCTGCCGGCCTCCGGGCTGTATCCGATCGCCGTGATGGCCATCGCCGTCTCGGCGTACGCGATCGGCGCCACGGCACACGGCAGCGGCTTCCTCGCCGTCTATCTCGCCTCGGTGATCCTGGGGAACTCCAAACTGCCGCACGCCCCGGCCAACCGCGGGTTCGCGGAGGGGCTCGGCTGGATCGCGCAGATCGGCATGTTCGTCCTGCTCGGGCTGCTGGTGACCCCGCACGAGCTGGGTGACGACTTCCTGCCCGCGGTCGTCGTCGGTCTCGTACTGACCGTGGTGGCGCGGCCCCTGGCCGTGCTGATCAGTCTGCTGCCGTTCCGTATCCCCTGGCAGGAACAGGCACTGATGTCCTGGGCCGGTCTGCGCGGCGCGGTGCCCATCATCCTGGCGACCATCCCGATGGTGTCGAACATCGAGGGCAGTCTCCGGATCTTCAACATCGTGTTCATCCTGGTCGTCGTCTACACACTGGTCCAGGGACCCACGCTGCCCTGGCTGGCCAAGGCCCTGCGGCTCGGCGACCCCTCCGAGGCCGCCGACCTGGGCATCGAGTCGGCGCCGCTGGAGAGGCTGCGCGGCCATCTGCTCTCCGTGGCGATCCCCGCGCACTCGAAGATGCACGGCGTGGAGGTCGGGGAGCTGCGGCTGCCGGCCGGGTCCGCGGTGACCCTGGTCGTACGGGACGGCAAGAGCTTCGTACCGCAGCCGACGACCGTACTGCGCCGTGGCGACGAGCTTCTGGTGGTCGCGACCGACCCGGTACGGGACGCCGCCGAGCGACGGCTTCGGGCGGTCGGACAGGGCGGAAAGCTGGCCGACTGGCTGGGGACGGGCGAGGGTACGGTCACCGGTGCCGGGACCGGGGCCGGAACCGGGGGCAGGATCCGCTCCTGATCGCAGGCGTGCGTTCAGGCGTTCGCTCCTTTCCCAGGTGACATAGCGTTCGCACCTGTACGATGAAGGCACAGTTGATCGACCACCTCTGCCTGACGCAGTGCTGGCGCGACCGTATGGCGGCCGTGGCGTTCCCCGATGTGGGCCCTGGTATCTACCGCAGTTCCGCGCAAGAGGACAGCTCTCGGCGGCGCCCGTACATCCGGGGGCGCGCTACCAGGCGGCAGAAAGGCAAGGACCGTGTCCCACAACACGGTCGACACCACCGAGGGCGCCGCCCCGGCCACGACGCCCCGCCCCGGATACGGACGGCTCCTGCGCACGCCCGGCGCCTGGACGTTCCTGCTGCCGGGGTTCGCCGCCCGGCAGCCCTTCGCGATGCTGACGATCGGCATCGTGCTCCTGGTCCAGCACACCACCGGCTCGTACGGCAGCGCGGGAGCCGTCGCCGCGGTGACCGGCGTCTCCATGGCGCTCTTCGCGCCCCAGGGCGGAAAGCTCGCCGACCGGTTCGGGCAGCGCGCGGTGCTCGTCCCGGGCGTGCTGCTGCACACGGCGTCCGTCACTGCGCTGATCCTGCTCGCACTCGCCGGCGCCCCGCTGTGGGCACTGTTCCTCGCCGCTGTCCCGACCGGCGCCTCCGTCCCGCAGATCGGCCCCATGGTCCGGTCACGCTGGGCCGCCGTACTGGGAGGCAGCCCCTCCGGATCGAGCCCCGGGTCGAGCCCCGGCTCCCGTTCCCGTGGCTACGCGTCGCTGCTCCCGACGGCTGCCGCCTTCGAGTCCGTGACGGACGAGTTCACCTTTGTCGTCGGCCCGGTACTGGTGACCGCCCTGTGCACCGGCGTCCATCCGGCGGCCGGACTGATCGCCGAAGCCGTGCTGACGCTGGCCGGCGGGCTGCTCTTCGCGGCCCAGCGGGGTACCCAGCCCAAGACCGGCCGGCGTGGGGAAGGCGGCTCGGCCGAGGCACGCGTCTCCGCGCTCTCCGTGCCCGGTGTGCGGGTTCTCGCCATCTCCTTCCTGGGGATCGGTTCCGTCTTCGGTGGAATGCAGGTCTCGCTGACCGCCTTCGCCGAGGAGATCGGCAACCCCGGTGTGAACGGTCTGCTGTACGGCGTCTTCGCGGCGGGCAACATGCTCGCCGGAATCGTCTGCGGCGCCGTGGCCTGGAAGATCGGGCCGCGTCGCAGGCTGGTGATCGGATACGCGGGGCTGACGCTGGCCGCGTCAGCGCTGTGGGCTGTGCACTCCGTGCCGCTGCTCGCCGGACTCGGACTGCTGGTCGGACTCTGCATCGCTCCCGCGCTGATCACGGGCTACACGCTGGTCGAGTCGCTGGTGCCCGCTTCGGCCCGTACCGAGGCGTTCACCTGGCTGACCGGTGCCGTCGCGCTGGGCCAGGCCGCGGCGGTCACCGTCGCCGGACAACTGGCCGACGCCCATGGCGCGAGCTCCGGATTCCTGGTGCCGCTGGTGGGCACCGCGCCGGCGCTGGTCACGCTGATCGTGCTGCGTTCGAGGCTGACCCCGAATGCCTCCGGACGCGTCGCCGCGCGTGGGATGAGTCACCGCGTGCCGGTGGCAGTGGACTGATCGCGCGGAATACGTCACTATGGAGCGTCGTTAGCACTCATTGAGTGAGAGTGCCAGGAGGAGCAAGTGCCGACCTATCAGTACCAGTGCACCGAGTGTGGCGAGGGCCTCGAGGCGGTGCAGAAGTTCACCGATGATGCCCTTACCGTGTGCCCGAATTGCCAAGGACGCCTGAAGAAGGTCTTCTCCGCGGTCGGCATCGTCTTCAAGGGCTCCGGGTTCTACCGGAACGACAGTCGTGGCTCGTCGTCGAGCAGCGCCCCCGCTTCGGCGAGCTCGTCGGGCTCCACCTCGGGTTCCGCGGGTACGAAGTCGTCCTCGGAGTCCAAGGCCCCGGCGTCGGCCTCGTCCTCCGCCAGCTCGGGCGGCTCCGGTTCGGGCTCCGGCTCCGGATCGAGTTCCAGCTCCAGTTCGTCGAGCAGCTCCAGCGGCTCCTCGGCCGCCTGACGCCCTCTCCTTTCGCTCCTTTCGTTTCCGTGGGGACCCCGCCGTCTTGAGCGGCTGGGGTCTTTCGCGTACACGCGCGCGAGTACGGCTACTGTGATCGGATGGCGAACGCAGAGATCGGTGTGATCGGTGGCTCGGGTTTCTACTCCTTCCTGGAGAATGTGACCGAAGTCGAGGTGGAGACCCCCTACGGGCCTCCCAGCGACTCCCTCTTCCTCGGCGAGATCGCCAGCCGGCAGGTCGCGTTCCTGCCCCGGCACGGACGCTCCCACGGCCTCGCGCCGCACCGCGTCAACTACCGCGCCAATCTGTGGGCACTGCGTTCCGTCGGTGTGAAGCAGGTCCTGGGACCGTGCGCCGTGGGCGGGCTGCGGCCGGAATTCGGGCCGGGCACGCTGCTCGTACCCGATCAGCTGGTGGACCGTACGAAGGCACGCACGCAGACCTTCTACGACGGGCTGCCACTGCCGGACGGAAGCACCTCGAAGGTCGTGCACATCTCGCTCGCCGATCCTTACTGTCCTGAGGGACGCAGGACAACGCTGGCGGCGGCGCGGGGGCGTGACTGGGAGCCGGTGGACGGCGGAACGCTCGTGGTCATCGAGGGACCGCGTTTCTCGACGCGGGCGGAATCGCGGTGGCATGCGGCGATGGGCTGGTCGGTGGTCGGGATGACCGGGCACCCCGAGGCGGTACTCGCTCGTGAACTGGGGCTCTGCTACACCTCCATGACTCTGGTGACGGACCTGGACGCGGGCGCGGAGACCGGCGAGGGCGTCTCCCACGAGGAGGTCCTCAAGGTCTTCGCCTCGAATGTCGACCGGCTGCGTACGGTGCTGTTCGACGCGGTGGGCGGATTGCAGGCGAGCGAGACCCGCGACTGTCTGTGCGCGCACGCTCTGGACGGGATCGACACCGGGATCGAGTTGCCCTGATCGGGATTTGCCCGGGCCCCTCGCGAACCATGCGCGAGAAACCGGGAATTGCGGCCTCACCCGCCTGAACCACTCCGGCGGGTGAGGAAGTTGTCCACAATCGGCGACTGATCCACAGGCCGCAGCGGGATCGTGACGGACCGTGCATCGTGAGGAGCGACCGCAGAACTCCTCACGACAGGTGGTGGTTGCCATGTCCCGCTCCTTCTCGCGTGATCCGTCCCTTCCTCACCTCCCGCACCCCTCGCCCGACCTCTCCCCACTCTCCTCGCCCTTCCCTTCTCCCCTCCCCGCGCCCGCCGCGCCCGAGCCGTGCGGCGTGCCGCCCTTCGATCCGCTGCGGGTACGGGGCTCCGGCCGGCGGCTGCGCAGGGCGCTGTTCAGGCGGCGGCGCACGACGGCGGCCGGTCTGGCCATGACCGCCGCCGCGCTGGCCGCCGCCGGGGCTGGGGGTTCGGTCCGCGCGGCGGCGGATACCGACGCCGCTGCGGAGTCCACGGCGTCCGGCGCCGTGGCGGCAGCGCCGTCCCGGCCGTCCCTCGCTCAGCGAGCGGCGGAGATGGTGTCCGCGCCGGTCCGCATCGCGGACGCGGCGACGGTCCGGCTGCTGCGCCGAGGGGACCGGGTGGATGTGATCGCGGCGGCCGAGGGAGCGCCGGAGGCGAGGGTGGTGGCTTCGGGAGCCAGGGTGACCGAGGTTCCGGAGGCACGGGAGACCGTCGTGGACACAGGGGACGGCGGGGCGCTGATCGTCCTGTCCGTTCCACGCGCGACGGCCACGGAACTGGCCGGCGCGGGCGCCACGTCACGGTTGGCGGTGACGCTGTGCTGAGCCGGCTCGTGCAGGGTCGGCTTCTGCCGAGGCGGCTTGTACGGGGGCGGCTTGTACGGGGGCGGTTCACGCTGAGCCGATGTGTTCGCACTCGCACTGGCGAGCTGTGGGGTCGCCTGATCGCGTCTGCGGATTGGACAGCGTGGGCACGCGCTGTCGTAGGTTGCGAAGCTGATTGTCACCTCTACCGCACATGCGAAGAAAGGCTCACTCGTGAGCAAGGAGAAGGAAAGCGTGCTGGAGGGCTTCAAGGCCTTCCTGATGCGCGGCAACGTGATCGACCTCGCGGTCGCGGTGGTCATCGGCGCGGCGTTCACGAATGTGGTGAACTCGGTCGTCAAGGGCCTGATCAACCCGGTGGTCGGCGCGTTCGGCACCCAGGATCTGAACAAGTACAGCTCGTGCCTCAAGTCGCCGTGCGAGACGAACGACGCGGGCGAGGTCGTGAGCGGCATTCCGATCATGTGGGGAACGGTGCTGAGCGCGGTCCTCACGTTCGTGATCACGGCGGCAGTCGTGTACTTCCTGATGGTCCTGCCGATGTCCAGGTACCTCGCCAGGCGAGCCAGGCAGCAGGCCGCCAAGGAAGAGGTTCAGGAGGTCACGGATGTCAGCGAGCTGGAGGTGCTGAAGGAGATCAGGGACGCGCTGATCTCGCAGCGTGGCTCAGGGACGGCCGTCCCTGGGCAGGCAACCACGGGTCAGGCAGCCTCTGGTCAGACCACCCCGGGGCCGAACAATCCGGGGCAGGGCAACCCGTAACGGCTGATTTCGGCACTGCCCGTCAGAGGTGGTGGGGCGGCTTCTCGTCGAGGAAACGCGCGAGATCGGCGGCGCTGTCACCGCTCCCGGCGGGCCTGTCTCCCCAGCCACGGTCCGTATCGTCCGTCGACTGCTGGTCCAGCGGATCGTCGAAGATCAACGCCGGATTGGGGCGAGGCGGCCGGGACGGCTGTGGCGGGTCCGCCGCCGGCGGCTCGGGGGTAGGGGCGGTGCTCATAGCTCCAGGGTACGGGGGCTCGGTCCGCGTCGGCGCGGACAAGGCCCGGGCGGTCGTCGGGGCCGGCGGCGGCGACCATGACGACGGGGGTGACGCTTGCCGGGCGCGCGGCCCCCCGTGGTACGGATGGGGGTTCATGACATCCAATGACGCACTGACCGACGTGGCGGGCCTGCGGGTCGGGCACGCCGAGGTGGCGGGGGAACGGGCGCTGAGCGGCACCACCGTTGTTCTCGCCCCGGAGGGCGGGGTGGTGGCCGCGGTGGACGTACGGGGCGGCGGGCCGGCCACCCGGGAGACCGATGCCCTCGATCCACGCAATATCGTCCAGCGCGTCGAGGCCGTGGTGCTGACGGGCGGCAGCGCGTTCGGGCTCGACTCGGCGTCCGGGGTGATGGCGTGGCTGGAGGAGCGCGGGCGCGGCATCCGGGTCGGTCCCGACCCGCACCAGGTGGTGCCGGTCGTGCCGGCGGCCGGGGTCTTCGACCTGGGGCGCGGTGGCGACTGGCTGGTCCGCCCGGACTCGGCGACAGGCCGTGCGGCGGCGGAGGCGGCGGCGGGTACGGCGAGCGGAGCACCGGTCGCGGAGGGCGGTGTGGGCGCCGGGACGGGCGCTCTCGTCGGTCCGGTCAAGGGCGGGATCGGTACGGCGAGCCTGGTCCTGGACTCCGGGATCACGGTGGCCGCCCTCGTCGTGGCCAACGCGGCGGGTTCCGCGATCGATCCGCTGACGGGCGTGCTGTACGGGCGCTACCTCAACGGCCGTACGGAGTACCCGGCGCCCGAGGTCCACGAGGCGGCCCAGCGGCGTCTGGCCGAGCTGCGCGAGCGGAACGGCCCCCCGCCGCTCAACACCACGCTCGCCGTCGTCGCCACCGATGCCGAACTGTCCCGGGCACAGGCGCACAAGCTCGCGGGCACGGCGCACGACGGCATCGCGCGCGCCGTCCGTCCCGTGCATCTGCTCAACGACGGGGACACGGTTTTCGCTCTGGCGACGGGTCAACTCCCCCTCGCCGAGGGGGATCCGCTCGCGCTCAATGAGGTACTGGCGGCCGGAGCGGACGTCGTGACCAGGGCAATCGTCTCCGCCGTCGAGGCGGCGGAGAGTGTGGCGGGGCCCGGCGGGACGTTCCCTTCGTATCGCGAGCTGTATGGGCTCGACTGACCGGCGCAGTCGCCGAGTTGGTGGGGGCGCGCGGGAACTTCACGTACGCCCCCTTCGTTTTCTCAAACTTAGGACGCGATGTCAGCCCTAGGCGCTACGTTATGCAATCACCAAGTGACATGTGGCGACGGCCTGGAGACCCATCTTGAACGATCCCTACGAGACAACCGAGACGCACCTCGAGCGACTCCTGGGTCGGGCACTCAACTCCTTCGACCTGCCGGACGCATTGGTCGAGCAACTCAGCCATGCGCTGGCGCACGCCAGCTCGCTGTGCTCCGCGCACCACAGTGCGGGGCTGCACCGCGAGACGTACCGACACACGTATCTGCTCGCGAACGGCAGCGCGCTCAGTCTCTGGGAGCTGGTGCACAACACCGGCCGGGACGAGGCGCGGTCGCACGAGCTGTACGCGGAGGAGTCCGAGGCCCAGCTCGCCGCGGCCCGTCTCTGCCGCCCCGGCAGCCCCGAGGCCCCGCGGCTCTCCGACGACGGGTCAGCGGACCCTGAGGCGGTGCGCGATCCAGACGGGCCGCCCATGGACGATGCCGCGGCGGGGCTGCTCGCGGAGCTGGAGTCCGAGCGCACGGCCGAGATCGACGCGCATCTCGCCCTGCTCCGCGGTCTGCGTGCCATGCCCTCGACCCCGCTTCCGCGGCACCGGATGTACTCGCCGGACAACTCCCCGGACCATGCCCGCCGGGTGCTGCGCCGGGCGGAGAACGCCGACCGGCCGGGCGAGGAGACGGCGGGGCTGCTGCGCACGGCCTTCGCGCACCACATCACGCAGGTCTTCGGCAGACAGTGCCAGGTCGAGGGCAAGGACGCCGGGTTCATGCTCTACGAGCACGCGTTCTTGCTGATCGACGGCAGCGAGACAAGCCTGTGGGAGGTGGAGCACACGGCGACGCCGGACGGCCGTCATATGTGCGAGGTGTACGAGACGGAACACCTCGCGCGCGAAGCCATGGAGCTCCGCGCGCAGGTGCGATGAGGTGAGGGCGGGACGGGGTGGGTCGTACGGCCGTCAGGGGTGGACGGCGTACGACCACGAGGATCCGGCTCAGGCGGCCACCGGTACCTTGGCGTCCGCCGCCCCGTCACCGGTGACGCCGCCACCAGCGCTTCCGGCCTCCGCCGTCCGGTCCGGGCGGCCCGTCTTGCGGGCTCCCTTGAGCAGGATGACCAGCCCGGCGCTCACCGCTGTACCCGCCGCGATCGCGATGAGGTAGAGGAACGGGTTGCCGATCAGCGGGATCACGAAGATGCCACCGTGCGGGGCCCGCAGCGTGCACTCGAAGAGCATCGACAGCGCGCCGGTGACCGCGCCGCCCGCCATCGCGGACGGGATCACCCGCAGCGGGTCGGCGGCCGCGAAGGGGATCGCGCCCTCGGTGATGAAGGAGGCGCCGAGCACCCAGGCTGCCTTGCCGTTCTCCCGTTCGGTGCGGGTGAACAGTCTGCCGCGTACGGTTGTGGCCAGCGCCATGGCGAGCGGCGGGACCATGCCGGCGGCCATCACGGCGGCCATGACCTTGAGGCTGCCCTCGTTGGGGTTGGCGAGGCCGCCGACCGCGAAGGCGTACGCGACCTTGTTCAGCGGGCCGCCGAGGTCGAAGCACATCATCAGACCGAGGATGACGCCGAGGATGATCGCGTTGGCGCCGGAGAGCCCGGACAGCCAGTCGGTCAGCGCCTTTTGGAGCGAGGCGATGGGTTTCCCGACCACCAGGAACATCAGGAAGCCGACGATCGCCGAGGAGATCAGCGGGATCACGACGACCGGCATGATGCCGCGCAGCGGGGCGGGGACCTTCAGCTTCTGTATCGCCATCACCGTGCCACCGGCGATCAGACCGGCGACCAGGCCGCCCAGGAAGCCCGCGTTGATGGTGAGGGCGATAGAGCCGCCGACGAAGCCGGGCACCAGACCGGGGCGGTCGGCCATCCCGTACGCGATATAGCCCGCGAGGACCGGCACCAGGAAGCTGAACGCCAGGCCGCCGATCTGGAACAGCAGGGCGGCCCAGCTGGTGTGGTCCGTCCAGATGAAGTGCTCGGCGACGGAAGGGGCCTTGTCGACGGTGTAGCCGCCGATGGCGAAGCCGAGGGCGATGAGAAGCCCGCCCGCGGCCACGAACGGGACCATGTAACTGACACCGGACATCAGCCACTTGCGCAGCTTGGTGCCGTAACCCTCGCCCGGTTCAGCCGCGTTGTCCACGGGTGAGGCGTGGTCGCTCGCCGTACCGGTGATCTCGCCGCGTTCCGCCTTGCCGCGTACGTCGGCGATCAGCTCGGCGGGCCGGTTGATGCCCGCCTTGACGCCGACGTCGACGGTGGGTTTCCCGGCGAACCGGTCCTTCTCCCGTACCGGCACATCATGGGCGAAGATCACGGCGTCGGCGGCGGCGATGACGGCGGGGTCGAGCCGGTTGAACCCGGCGGACCCCTGCGGCTCGACGACCACCTCGACGCCCGCCTCCCGCCCGGCTTGTTCCAGCGCCTCGGCGGCCATATAGGTGTGCGCGATCCCGGTGGGGCAGGAGGTGACAGCCACGATCCGGAAGACGCGATCGGCGGGCTTCTTCGGCTCCTCCGCCGCCGGGGGCGCGGCCGCGGGCACGGCCGGGGGCTCCTCCGCGGCCGGGGCCTCTTCCGTCGGCGTCGCCGGCTCGGCAGGCCCGTCGGCAGACGCGGCGGGTTCGGGGCGCGGCTCCGGCTGCGGCTCGTCGGGCTCGGCCCGTGTGGCGTCCTCGCCGCGAATCAGCGACGCCGCCGCGGTCGCGTCCGTCGCCGTACGCAGCGCGGTCGTGAAGTCCTCGTTCATCAGACGCCGTGCCAGGGCCGAGAGGATCGTCAGATGGGCATCGTCGGCACCGGCCGGGGCCGCGATCAGGAAGATCAGGTCCGCCGGACCGTCCGGGGCCCCGAAGTCGATCCCGCGCGCCGAGCGGCCGAAGGCCAGCGTGGGTTCGCTGACATGGGCGCTGCGGCAGTGCGGGATGCCGATACCGCCGTCGAGCCCGGTCGGCATCTGCGCCTCGCGCGCGGCCACATCGGCCAGAAAGCCGTCCAGGTCGGTGACCCGGCCCAGGGTCACCATCCGTTCGGCCAGCGAGCGGGCCGCGGCTTCCTTCGTCTCGGCGGCCAGGTCGAGG
Source organism: Streptomyces sp. NPDC102274 (assembly GCF_044766385.1). Classification (NCBI taxonomy): domain Bacteria; kingdom Bacillati; phylum Actinomycetota; class Actinomycetes; order Kitasatosporales; family Streptomycetaceae; genus Streptomyces; species Streptomyces sp. NPDC102274. The sequence continues at coordinate 119,437 of NZ_JBIWLW010000006.1, forward strand.
TCGACCAGGTCCGCGGTGATCATGTCGCTCATCGCGGGCTCCTTCGCTCGCATATCGCGAGGGTCAAGTGGGTGGGAGAGGGGGGAGAAGCGGGAGTAAGGGGAAAAGCGGCAGGAGGGTGAGGGGAAAGGGATGGGGATGGGGATGGGTAGCGGGGGGCTTGGGGGCAGGGAGACGGGCTCATGAGGCGGGCTCCGCGAGTGGACGGTCCAGCGGGACGTCCGCGGTCACCGTGACCGCCGACGGGTCCAGGTCCGCGGGCGACGGCATCACGCTGCCCGGCAGTTGCACCGCCGCCGCCCCATGCGCGACGGCGGACGCGAGAGCCTCGGGGCCTTCGCCGCCCGCCGTCAGGAACCCGGCGAGCGAGGCATCGCCCGCACCGACGTTGCTGCGGACCGCCGCGACGGCGGCACAGCCGAAGTACGTCCCCGCGCCCGAGACCAGTAGCTGGCCGTCCGCGCCGAGGCTGGCGAGCACGGACCCCGCGCCGTACGTCCGCAGTTCCTCCGCGGCCTTCACCGCGTCGCCCACCGTCGCGAGGGGGCGTCCGACGGCCTGTGCCAGCTCTTCGGCGTTCGGCTTGACGACGTCCGGCCGTTCCCGGAGCGCGGCCAGCAGCGAGGCACCCGAGGTGTCGAGCGCGATCCTGGCCCCGGCGCGGTGCGCGCGGGCGACCAGTTCGGCGTACCACTCCGACGCGAGGCCGCGCGGCAGACTGCCGCAGCAGGCGATCCAGGTGGCCGCGCCCGCGTGCGTACGAATCGTGGAGAGTAGCGACTCCGACTCGACGGCCGTCAGTTCGGGACCCGGCGCGTTGATCTTCGTCAGGGTGCCGTCCGGCTCGGCGAGCGCGATGTTGGAACGGGTGGCGCCCGCGACCGGCACCGGCGCGACCTCGATGCCCTGCCCCGCGAGCAGTTCGGCGACGAGCGCGCCGGGCGCGCCGCCGAGCGGCAGTACGGCGACCGTACGCCGGCCCGCCGCGGCGACGGCCCGCGAGACATTGACCCCCTTGCCGCCGGGGTCCATGCGCTCGGCCGTGGCCCGCAGCACCTCGCCTCGGTCGAGGGCCGGGACCTCGTACGTACGGTCCAGGCTCGGATTCGGGGTGACGGTGAGAATCATGCGGCGCTCTCCTAGACGCACAGCACTTCGGTGCCCGCGGCCCCTACCGCCGCGGCGTCCGAAGTGCTGAGCCCGCTGTCGGTGATGAGCAGGTCGACATCGGCGAGAGCGCCGAAGCGCGCGAAGTGCTCCTGGCCGTGCTTGGCGGAGTCGGCGAGCAGCACCACCCGCCGGGCGGCGCCGACGAGCGCGCGCTTGACCGCGGCTTCGGCGAGGTCCGGGGTGGTGAGACCGCCCTGCGGCGAGAACCCGTTCGTGCCGAGGAACACCACATCGGCGCGGATCTCGCCGTACGCGCGCAGGGCCCAGGCGTCGACGGCGGCGCGCGTACGGTGCCGCACCCTGCCCCCGACCAGATGGAGATCGATGCCCGGATGATCGGCCAGCCGGGCGGCGACGGGCAGCGCGTGGGTGACGACGGTGAGCCCGCAGTCCAGCGGCAGCGCCGCCGCGAGCCGCGCCACGGTCGAACCGGCGTCCAGGATCACGCTGCCGTCCTCCGGCAGCTCGGCGAGTGCCGCGTGCGCGATGCGGTCCTTCTCGTCGGCGGCGGTGGACTCGCGCTCCGCGAGGTCGGGCTCGAAGTCGAGCCGCCCGGCCGGTATGGCCCCACCGTGCACACGCCGTACGAGCCCGGCCCTGTCCAGGGCCTTGAGGTCACGCCGTACGGTCTCGGCGGTTACCTGGAACTCCTCGGCCAGCGACAGCACATCGACGCGGCCGCCCTCGCGGGCGAGGCGCAGGATCTCCTGCTGGCGCTCCGGTGCGTACATGTGGTTTTACGTCCATTCCGTGCCCGAACCTGTGGTTTCGGCGACACGCTACGCCCAGATTTTCTGAAAGTAAACAGATCCGGGCACGGTACGGACAGAGTCGGGCGTCAGCCGTTCTCGGCGGCGCTCTCGCCGTAGCCGACGGTTCCCGCGCCGCCGTCGTTCCCGGCAGCACCGTCTTCGTTCCCGACGACCTCGCCGCCATCGTTCCCGACGACCTCGCCGTCGCCGTCCCCGACAGCCCCGTCCCCCGCAGCCCCGTCGCCGACAGCCCCGTCGCCGACTTGGGCGCCGACGGCGGCCAGCGCGGTGGTCACCGGCTGGAAGAACGTCTCGCCGCCGACGGTGCAGTCGCCGCTGCCGCCCGAGGTCAGCCCGATGGCGCTGCCGTCCGCGGTGAAGAGGGGGCCGCCGCTGTCGCCCGGCTCCGCGCAGACATCGGTCTGGATCAGGCCGGTGACCGTACCCTCCGCGTAGTTGACGGTGGCGTCGAGGCCGGTGACCGAGCCGTCGTGCAGCCCCGTGGTACTGCCCATGCGGATCACCGCCTGGCCCACTGTGGCCTCGGCGGCCCCGGTGATCTCCACGGTCCGACCGTCGCCCGTGTCGACCACGCCGGGGGCCTCGGTGGTGGCGTCGTCGTAGCCGACGAACGCGAAGTCGCCGTCGCCCGGGAAGATCGCCTGCCGTACGGTGCCCACCGGCGCCCCGCCCACGGCGTCCGACCACTCGGCGGCGGCGACTCCGCAGTGGCCGGCGGTGAGGAAGCCGGGCGCGCCGTTCCCGTCGATGACGTTGAAGCCGAGCGAGCAGCGCGCGCCGCCGCCGAAGATGGCGTCACCGCCCGCGGCGACGGTCTTGAACTCCCCGGTCGACTTCTTGATACGGGCCGTGTCCGCGCCCAGCGATCTGACCGTGGACTCGATCCGGTCCCAGTTGTCGCCGGTGACGGTGCGATCCGCCGTGACCTGGATCTGGTTGGTCTTCGGATCGACGGCCCACGCGGTGCCCGGAATGGTGGCCTGCCGCCGCAATGTCTGCGCGGCGGACTTCAGTTGGGCCGTGCTGTTCTTGACGTTCCGCACCACGGCTCCGGCCCTGGCGACCTCGGCACGCATATCGCTGTCGTCGCCGACGACATTGACGGTGACCTGCTGCCTGTCCTTGTCGTAGTAGGCACCGGCGTAGGCCGGACCCAGCCGCGCGGCGATCCGTGAGGCGAGGTCCCCCGCGGATAAGGCACTCAGCGTCTTGGGCACGGGCGCGGGCACGGGAGCCGGAGAGGGATCGGATCCGGCCTGCGAGGCATTGGCCTGGGGCAGCAGAATCGCGGCCGCCACCACGGCCGCGGCGCCGCCCCCGGCGAAAACGATCTTCCGCTTGGGTATGCGTTTGTGGCTCAACTCGTGACCTCCTGTGGGGGACGGAGTCCGCTCGTCGGCAGCAGACGAAACGCGCTACGCGCTACGAGCCTTCATACGCGGGAGACCTGAGTTGTGTTCAGCTCGGCCTCCATGGCCTCCATGGCCTCCGCCGCCGACTCCTCCGCATGCTGCTTCGGCCGGGCCGGCAGCGCGAACATCACCCCGAAGATCATCACGAGCACCGCCGCCACCCACCACAGCGCGTGCTGGAATCCGTCCACGAAGGCCATGCCGACCACCGAGGGGTCGGCCGCCGAAGAGCCGGCCGACGAGGAACCACGGACGTGATCGTCGACCACACCGAAGAACACCACCGACACCAGCCCGAGCCCGAGCGCGTTGCCCATCTGCTGCGTGGTGTTGATCAGACCGGACGCCGAGCCCGCGTGCTCGCGCGGCACCCCGGACAGCACCGCGTCCGTCAGCGGCGCGATGATCAGGCCCATGCCGAGCCCCATCACCGTCAGCGGCAGCGCCAACTGCCAGGCGTGGATCTCCGTTCCGTACCGCCCGGCTTCCCAGATGTAGACCAGCAGTCCCGCTGCCATCGTCAGCGCACCGGTCTGGAGCACCTTCCGGCCGAAGCGCGGCACCAGCTTCTGTACGGACAGTCCCGCCGCCACCGAGACCGCGACCGAGAACGGCACTCCCGTGAGCCCCGCCCGCAGGGGGCTCCAGCCGAGACCGATCTGCATATAGAGGGTCGAGACCAGGAAGAAGATGCCCAGAGCGATCCCGAAGGTCAGCTGTACGGCGATACCCGCGGCGAAGCTCTTCACCTTGAACAGCGACAGCTCGACGAGCGGCGAACCGTCCTTGCGCGTCTTCCGCTTCTCGTACGCCACGAAGCCCGCGAACACCAGCACACTGCCCGCCATGCACAGATGGCCCCACAGCGGCCAGCCCAGCTCGCGCCCGCGCGTCAGCGGGTAGACCAGCATCAGCAGGGCGGCGGTCACCAGCACCACGCCGACCAGGTCGAGCCGCAGCGCCTTGGGCGCCTTGGACTCGGTGATGAACTTCCGGCCGAGCAGTACGCCCGCGATCCCGACCGGCAGATTGATGAGGAAGATGGGCCGCCACTCCAGCCCGGCGATGTTCCACTGCGTCAGCAGCGCGCCGAGCAGTGGTCCCGAGACGGCGCCGAGGCCGACGATCGCGCCGAACATCCCGAAGACCTTGCCACGTTCGTGCGCCGGGAAGGTGACATGGATGATCGCGAGCACCTGCGGCACCATCATCGCCGCCATCGCGCCCTGGAGCAGCCGTGAGCCCGCGAGTATCTCCGGGGTCGCGGCGAATCCGCAGAGCGCGGAGGCGATCGTGAAGCCGGTGATGCCGATCAGGAAGAGCCGCTTACGGCCGTATATGTCACCGAGCCGACCCCCTGTGATCAGTCCGGCGGCGAAGGCGAGGGCGTATCCGGCGGTGATCCACTGGATGGCTCCGAACGAGGCGCCCAGACCCCGTTCGATGCTCGGGATGGCGATATGGACGATCGTGACGTCGACCAGGTCCATGAACGCGGCGGTCATGACGACGGCCAGGGCCAGCCAGCGACGACGGTCGCCGGGCGCGGAGACCGTGCCACCGACGGCCGAGACGCTGTCCGAAGCGCCGGGACGGGACTCGGCAGCCTTGTCCAGAACGGCCACGGGCGTTGAGCGGGCGGGAGGAAAAGCAGAAGACGAAGAAGTCGGAGAGGGGGAAGAGGGCGAAGAGGGCTGAGAGGGCTGAGAAGAAGCGGGCGAAGAACTCATACGGAAGAAGCTAGGGACCATTTAGGCCAGGACGAGTCCTAGATGGCACGCACCATGGATCCCATGACCGACACCCCGGCACGGCTCCTCAGTCTGCTCTCCCTCCTCCAGACTCCGCGCGAGTGGCCGGGCAGTGAGCTGGCCGAGCGGCTCGCTGTCAGCCCGCGCACCATCCGCCGCGACATCGACCGGCTGCGCGCCCTCGGCTACCCCGTCGAAGCCACCATGGGCCCGGTGGGCGGCTACCGGCTGGTCGCCGGCACCGCCATGCCGCCGCTGCTCCTGGACGACGAGGAGGCCGTCGCCATCGCCGTCGGGCTGCGCGCCGGGGCGGGCCATGCCATCGAGGGCGTCGAGGAGGCCTCCGTACGGGCGCTCGCCAAGCTGGAGCAGGTGCTGCCCTCCCGGCTGCGGCACCGCGTCTCCACACTCCAGGCCGCGACCATCCCGCTCACCCAGGGCGACGGATCCACCATCGATCCGCGCACCCTGACGGTGATGGCCTCGACGGTCACCGGCACGGAGCGGTTGCGGTTCGGCTACCGCTCGGGCGACGGTACGGAGACGAAGCGGCAGGTCGAGCCGTACCGTCTCGTCTCCACCGGTCGGCGCTGGTATCTGGTGGCCTACGACCTCGGGCGCGAGGACTGGCGTACGTTCCGGGTCGACCGGGTCAGCGAGCCCTTCGCCACCGGCGCGCGATTCCGCCCGCGCGAGCTGCCCGCCGGGGACGCGGCGAAGTTCCTGAGCCGGTCGATGTCCCGGATGCAGCCGTCGATGGAGGTGGATGTGAGCTTCCTGGCGCCCGCGCGGTTTGTGGCGGCGCGGCTCCCGGCCCGGCTCGGCACGCCAGAACCCACCGGCCCTGACTCCTGCCGACTGCGCACCTCGGTGGACGACTCGGTGGAGTGGCTGGCGCTCCGACTGGCGCTGGTGGACTGCGAGTTCACGGCGCACCGGCCGGACCGGCTGACGGACTACCTGCGGGAACTGGGGGCAAGGCTCACCCGTGCGGCCGTCCTTGCGGCTGTCCCGGGAGAAGCACCGTAAGAGCAGCCTCGGACACGACCCGGACAGACTCGGACACGACCCGGACAGAGGTGAGCCCCGGCACCTGGGGGGGGTTGGTGCCGGGGCTCGTTCTCGGGGGCCGACGGGTCGGCCCGTACGTACCGCTCGGAGAGACAGTACGAGTAAGGGGGACACTACGGGTACAGAACGGTGACGTCACGCCGCCGCGTCGAAACCTGTGTCACGAGCCATCTTTTTCAGCTCCATCAGCGCGTGCTTCTCGATCTGCCGTATCCGCTCGCGGGTCAGGCCGTGCTGCTTGCCCACCTCGGTGAGCGTACGCTCGCGGCCGTCCTCGATGCCGTACCGCATCTTGATGATCGAGGCCGTGCGCTGGTCGAGCTTGCCGATCAGGTCCTCCAGCTCCTCACTGCGGAGCAGCGTCAGCACGGACTGCTCGGGCGATACCGCGGAGGTGTCCTCCAGCAGATCGCCGAACTGCGTGTCCCCGTCGTCGTCCACCGACATGTTCAGACTGACCGGGTCACGCGCCCAGTCCAGTACGTCGTTGATCCGCGCCGGGTTCGACCCCAGCTCCTCGGCGACCTCTTCGGGCTCCGGATCCCGTCCGTTCTCGCGGTTGAACTCCCGCTGAACGCGCCGGATCCTGCCCAGCTCCTCCACCAGATGGACCGGCAGCCGGATCGTCCGGGACTGGTCCGCTATGGAACGCGTGATGGCCTGGCGGATCCACCACGTCGCGTACGTCGAGAACTTGAAGCCCTTGGCGTAGTCGAACTTCTCCACGGCACGCACCAGGCCGGCGTTGCCCTCCTGGATCAGATCCAGCAGGGGCAGACCGCTGCGCGGGTAACGCCGCGCCACGGCGACCACCAGGCGGAGGTTCGAACGGATGAAGATGTCCTTCGCACGCTCGCCCGCGGTGACCAGCGCCTCAAGCTCTTCGTGCGAAGCGCCACCCGCCTCGCTCTTCACCTCTCCGTCGAGAATCTGCCGGGCGTATACTCCGGCCTCGATGGTCTGGGACAGCTCGACTTCCTTTGCGGCGTCGAGCAGCGGCGTACGCGCGATCTCGTCGAGGTACATGCCGACCAGGTCGCGGTCGGCGATCTCCCCGCCTACGGCGCGAACACTGCTTGCCGCTTTCGTCCCGCCAGAAGCGGTACGACGGGCGACGGCACGGGTTGCCATGCGAGCTCCCTTACTGAACTGAGTAGGTCGCGACACCCTCCCGGGTGCCCTGCATCCGAAGGAAACAACGACTGGAATCCGGACAGAATTCCCATGCCGTACATGGATTTTGTGATCATGCAGTACCCTGTACCGCCACGATGGGTCGGCCGGTGCTGCGAGGAGGGCCAGAAGCGCAGGTCAGAGCGGGTCGGAACAGGCTCACGGGCCGGTACCCGGTCGTCGTCCCCCCATCCCTGTAGATATCCCCGCAGATCCCTCTGAGATCCCTCTGACCTCACATTCCTGAAGACGGCTCGCGCCCGTCTTTGGTTGCTCAGCGGTTGCTCAGCCCACACCGGGTCGACGCCTGCCGCCGGGTCCACGCCCGCCGCCGGCTCGTCAGCGGGGCGATGAGGCAGCGGTGCGATGAATCAGCGGGGCGGTGGGTCAGCGGGGCAGCAGGGCAGCGAGTCGGCAGGTCAGCCGAACTGCACCGCCCTCTTCGCCAGGCCCATCCAGAAGCCGTCGATCACGCTCCGGCAGCTCTCCAGCTCGCCCTCCGACGCACCCAGCGTCACGAAGAGTGGCGCGAAGTGCTCAGTACGGGGGTGGGCCAGCCGGCCGGCCGGGGCCTTGTGCTCGAAGTCGAGCAGGGCATCGACGTCCCGCGCCCGCAGCGCCCTCGTACCCCAGTCGTCGAACTCCGCGGACCAGCCGGGCACCCCGCCGCCCGTGTGCCGCAAAGCGGCCAGGTTGTGGGTGAAGAAGCCACTGCCGACGATCAATACACCCTCGTCCCTGAGCGGTGCCAGCTTGCGCCCGATCTCCAACAGCTTCTGCGGGTCGAGTGTGGGCATGGAGACCTGGAGCACCGGAATGTCGGCCTCCGGGAACATCTCCGCCAGGGGCACATACGCACCGTGATCGAGCCCGCGGTCCGGCACGTCCTGCACCGGCGTCCCGGCGCCGCGCAGCAGCTTCCTCACGGAATCGGCCGGCCAGCTCGGGCGCCCCCGGCGCCGCGTACCGCACCGCGTAGTAGTGCTCGGGAAAGCCCCAGAAGTCGTACACCAGCGGCACGGTCTCGGTCGCGCCGAGCGCGAGCGGGGCCTCTTCCCAGTGCGCGGAGACCATCAGGATCGCCTTGGGGCGGGGCAGCGTCCCGGACCAGGCGGCCAGTTCACCGGGCCAGACCGGGTCGTCGGCCAGCGGCGGGGCTCCATGGGAGAGGTAGAGGGCGGGCATGCGCTCCGCGACGGCGTTCATGGCGACTCCCGGTCTGTTGACCTGTCTCTGTCCGTGGACGTGCAGCATGTGGACGTGGACGTGGATCTATCCGTCCGTGGATCCATCTGCGCGTGGATCCATCTGCGCGTGGATCCATCTGCGCGATCCACCTACTTGAATCCTCAAGCATTCACTTCACTGTCACCCTATCCAGACCTAGTTTAACTTTCAAGAATTGGTAGAGTGGAATACATGACGATGGCATCCACCGGCAGCGGCGCCGGTACGGGCGAGGAGCCTCGCTGGCTCAGCAACGAGGAGCAGCGCGTCTGGCAGGCGTATCTCCAGGCCACCACGCTGCTGGAGGACCATCTCGACCGCCAGCTCCAGCGTGACGCCGGGATGCCGCACATCTACTACGCCCTGCTCGTGCATCTCGCGCGCGCTCCCCGGCGCCGGATGCGGATGACCCAGCTGGCCAAGGACGCCAAAATAACCAGGTCACGGCTGTCGCACGCGATCGCGCGGCTGGAACAGCACGGCTGGGTGCGGCGCGAGGACTGCCCCTCCGACAAGCGCGGACAGAACGCGTTCCTGACGGACGAGGGAAACGATGTCCTGGAGAAGTCGGCGCCGGGCCATGTCGCCGCCGTACGCCAGGCGATCTTCGACCGGCTCAGCCCCGAGCAGATCGGACAGCTCGGCGAGATCATGCGGGTGATGGCGGCAGGGCTCCAGCCGGAGGGTACGGGCGCGGATCTGCCCTGGCGCCGCTGACATACGAAGTACTACGGACACGAATCCGCCCCGGCACCACCGCTGAATAGCGGCGGTACCGGGGCGGACGGTTCCGTGCCGTGGGGCAGCGACCGTCAGTGCATCCGCACCGTCAGTGCATCGCCATCGTCAGTGCATCGCCACCGGCATCTTGATCTCGTCCTCCGCGCCCTCGACACCCGAGGCGACCGGCGAAGAACCGGGACGGCCCGTGTTGATCAGGGTCACGGCGATCGCGGAGGCGACCAGCAGGATGCCGACCGCCCACCAGATCGCGCTGGAGAAGCCGGCCACCAGGGCCTGGAGCTCCAGCAGCTGCGCGTTGGTGGCCGTCGCCGCGTGGGAGGCGACGTACGCGGTGGTGGCCGAGGCCGCGATCGTGTTCAGCAGCGCCGTACCGATCGCGCCACCCACCTGCTGCGAGGTGTTCACCATCGCCGAGGCGACGCCCGCGTCACGCGGCTCGATGCCGTGCGTGGCGAGCGACATGGCCGGCATGAACGCCGTACCCATACCGAGGCCGAGCAGCAGCTCCGCCGGCAGGATCAGGCCGGTGTACGAGGAGCCGATCTCCAGCTGGGTCAGCAGGAGCATGCCGACGGAGGCGACCAGGAAGCCGGGGCCCATCAGATGGCGAGGCGCCACCCGGGTCATCAGCCGGGCACCGATCTGGGTCGAGCCCGTGATCATGCCCACGATCATCGGCATGAAGGCGAAGCCCGTCTTGACCGGCGAGTACCCCTCGACCACCTGGAGGTAGTACGTCAGGAAGAGGAACAGACCGAACATGCCGATGATGGCGAGGCCCAGCGAGAGATAGACACCGGCGCGGTTGCGGTTGGTCACCACGCGCAGCGGCAGCAGCGGAGCCTTGACCCTCGACTCGACGGCCACGAACGTCACCAGCAGGACCGCGGCGGCGACGAAGAGCGAGATCGTCATCGAGTCGCCCCAGCCGTTGGACTCGGCGCGGGTGAAGCCGTACACCAGCGAGACCAGGCCCAGCGTGGAGAGTACGACGCCGGGGATGTCCAGCGCGGAGCGGTTGCGCCCGCCCGCGGGCTCGCGGATCACGAAGTACGCGCCCAGGGCGGCCACGATCGCGAACGGAATGTTGACGAAGAACGTCCAGCGCCAGTCCAGGTACTCGGTGAGGAATCCACCGAGGATCAGACCCACGGCGCCACCGCCACCGGCGATCGCTCCGAAGATGCCGAAGGCCTTGGCCCGCTCCTTGGCATCAGTGAAGGTCACGGCGAGCAGCGACAGAGCGGCGGGCGCGAGCAGCGCGCCGAAGACACCCTGGAGCGCGCGGGCGCCGAGCAGCAGCCCCTCGCTGTTGGCCGCGCCGCCGATGGCGGACGCGGCGGCGAAGCCGATGAGGCCGGTGACGAACGTGCGCTTACGGCCCCACAGGTCGGCGATGCGTCCGCCGAAGAGGAGCAGACCACCGAAGGCGAGGGCGTAGGCCGTGATGACCCACTGCTTGTTGCCGTCCGATATCCCCAGGTCTTTCTGGGCGGAGGGCAGCGCGATATTCACGATCGTCGCGTCGAGTACGACCATGAGCTGCGCGAGGGCGATGAAAACCAGCGCTTTCCAGCGGCTGGGGTCGGCGGCCGTGGCACCCGGATCGGGGCGCCGTGTTTCGGCTGTTTTTGACATGGAGGTGTCCACCTAAGGGTGCGTAAAGGCGAAAACGTACGTAAGCACACGCGACGCTGCGTGACTTACGAAGTCATGGGGTCGTGGAGTCTCTGGTGCGGGCGCTGGAGCACGAGCCGCTGGCCGCGGGCACGGACACGCGCCGGCGGACCTCTGAACTGAGCGGGCCGCTGGAGCTTGCCGGAGTTGCCGGAGCCACGCGGCCGCTACTGGAACTGGAATGGGCTACTGGGACTGTGGGGGCCTGGCCGCCGGGGTTCGCGGGCCTGGCCGGTGCGTTGGTTCAAGGGCGCGTCACGGAGCGGCGCGGCGCAGATCCTCCATAGTCGCGGCCGAGCCGGCCAGTTCGGACCTGGCGGGTGCTTCCAGGCCATCGAGGAACAGCTGGAGATGCCGGTGGATGAACCGGTCCATGTCCAGGCAGCCGGTGCCGGGCAGCGGGCGGGTGAGCTGGGACAGCGCGACCATCAGATCGCCGACGGCGACATCCGTTCGCAGCCGCCCGGCCTGGCGCGCCCGTTCCATGAGCCCTTCGACGACCGTCTCCAGACGCACGCGCTGCGCGTCCAGATCGGGACGTTCCCTGTTGAACGTGGCGGACAGCATCGGACAGAGCGCTCCGATTCGTTCGTCGGCCGCGGCATGCACGAAGCGGCGCAGCGCGATGAACGGGTCGGACTCCTCCGCGGCGATACGGTCCGCCTGGTCGGCGACACTCTCCATGACGGAGCGCACAACAGCGTGAACAAGGGCGTACCGGTCGGCGAAGTGCCGGTAGAGCGTGGCATTGCCGATGCCCGCACGGCGGGCGATCTCATCGAGCGGGGCGTCGGCCCCGAACTCCACGAACATCTCACGGGCCGCCGCCACGATCCGCTCCCGGTTGCGCAGAGCGTCCGCGCGCGGGCGGGCCACTCGGCGCGTCGGGGTTTCAGCTGCGATGGCGGTCACGTCGAACCCTTCCCTCGGTTCCCTCGGTCCTCGTGCTTCGTATGTCGCAAGCGGGGATCGCTTCCCCGCTTTCCAGAGACACCTGTGTAAACGGGGAAGCCATCCCCGGTTATTTCACTCAAACATGTGAGCTGGGTCACTCTGCTCCATTCGGTGGCAGGAACCCACGATCGGCGCACCCAGCGAGCGCCGACACGCCGACCGACGCACGGTGATCGAACAGCGCAGTCAGTACGGCCGACTGCCGCGGACGTAAAGGGCGACCGCATGCAGCAGAGGCGTCAGATACGCGGAGCCGGCGGGAGAGCCGGAGCCACAGGAGCCCCCGAAGGCATAGAAGACACGGCAGACACGGACGGAACCGCAAGCACCGGAAGCACCGCCGACGCGACCAGCACCCGACGTACCCAACGAACCCCGTGCACCTCACGCACCTCACGCACCAGTGGCATCGCCGGCCGGGCCAAGGGCCCCCGCCGCCTCACCGCCATCGCCGGCCTCACAGCGCTCACCCTCGCCGCCCTGACCACGGCGAGTTCGACCCTCCACGCCACCGCCACCGCCTCGGGGGGCCTGGGACTGGCCGTGAACTCTCCCCTCGGCCCGTGCCGTATCGTCCCGAACATCGCCGTACAGATGTCGGAGGGCCTGCCCACCCCGTCCGGTTACTCCCGCTCCACGGGCAAGGTCCGCGCCCTCAACCTCATGATCGACTTCCCGGACGCACCGGGCACGGGGAGGGCGCTCGACCGACTCTCCGAGTTCTTCCCGAAGACGTCGCAGTGGTTCAGAACCAGTTCGTACGGGCGGCTCGACTACCGCCCCGAGGCCCCGCTGCGGGACTGGGTACGGATGCCGCTGCCCTTCGCGGAGTACGGGATCGCGCGCGGCTCACCGTACGAGCCGGGCTACCGAAAGCTGGTCGACGACATCGTGGCCGTCACCGACCCGGAAGTGGACTTCAGCGCGTACGACCTGGTCAACGTGTTGGTCACACCCAACGCGGGCCCCTCGGCGCTGGACACCGTCCTGTCCGTCACCTTCTCCGGCAACGCGGATGCCCCGCACGCCGACGGCGCCCCCCTCGCCAACACGTCCTTCGTCTACAGCCGCCAGGACGACGGCTCCGGATCGTACGCCGAGACCGGCTACCGGGTGCTCCCGCACGAGAACGGCCATGTCTTCGGGCTGCCCGATCTCTACACGATGGACGGCGGCAGCTCGGTCGGGCACTGGGACATCATGTCCGAGGACTGGGGCGCCAACAACGATCTGCTGGGCTGGCACAAGTGGAAGCTCGGCTGGCTCGACGACGAACAGGTCCGATGCGCCGCGCGGGCGGGCAGCAGCAACGACTATGTGCTCGGTCCGCTGGCCACCACGGGCGGGCCGAAGCTGGCGTTCGTACCGATCTCCAAGGAGTCGGGGTACGCGGTGGAGGTACGGACGCGCGAGGGCAATGACGAGGCGGTCTGCGAGCCGGGGGTCCTGATCTACCGCGTGGACTCGGGCGTCGACACGGGCCGCGGCCCGATCGCCGTCGCGGACAGCAAGCCGAACAGCGGTGGCTGTACGCGCAGGCCCAATGTGCACGCGGAGCTGTCGGACGCGCCGTACCGGCCGGGGCAGACCTTCACCGACCAGGAGCACGGCATCGAGATCTCGGTGCTGGCGCAGGACCCGGACGGAAGTTTCAAGATCAGGGTGAAGCGGTCCTGAGCGGTTCCGAGTGCCTCTGGCGGTCCCCCCGAGTGCCTCTGGCGCCCCCCCCGAGCGCCTCTTGGCTCTTGGCCGGTCTGGGCTGCCTCCGGGTGATCCTGAGCGTCCCGTGCCGTCCCCGTGCACGACCACTCTCCACTCCCTCCCCGCCTCGTCATTCCTCCCGCGATTCCCCCGTCATTCCTCCCCCGCGCGGATGTGCTCCGCCACGGGGTCCCGCAGCTCACGCTTGAGGATCTTGCCGGTCGGGTTCCGCGGCAGCGGCTCCTCCCGCACGAGCACATGAGCCGGCACCTTGAACGCGGCGAGACGACGGCCGACATGGGCCCGCAGTTCCCCGGCGTCCGTCCCGGCCCCCGGCCTGATCCGCACCACCGCCGCGACCTCCTCGCCCAGCACGGGGTGGGGGACGCCGAGCACGGCGGCGTCGATGACGTCCGGGTGCGCGTGGAGTACGTCCTCGACCTCGACGCAGTACACGTTCTCGCCACCGCGGACGATCATGTCCTTGATCCGGTCCACGACACTGACGCGCCCGTCGTCCCGTACGACCGCGAGGTCACCGGTCCTGAACCAGCCGTCGCGGGAGAACGCCCGCGCGCTCGACGCCTCGTCCCGCCAGTAGCCGCGCATGAGCGACTGGCCGCGCAGCCACAGCTCCCCCACCTCCCCCTCGGGCAACGTCTCGCCGGCCGGATCCGCGATCCGTACCTCGGTGACGGGCGTCGGACGTCCCACGCTGGCCGGGAACCGCCGGTAGTCGGCGCCGAAGTTGGCGAGCACCCCGCCGGAGGTCTCCGTCAGGCCGTAACCGTTACGAGCTTCGATGCGCTCCCCGTAACGGGCTGTGAGCCGGGCCACCAGATCGGGCGGCGCGGCGGCGCCGCCGGTGGCGAGCATGGTGAGGGATTCCAGCGGGTCGTTCTCGGCGACCGCCTCGTCCAGCAGTTGGAGCGCGGTGGCCGGGACGCCCGCGTAGTGCGTCACCCCGTGCTCGCGGATCAGTTCCAGGGCCCGTCGCGCGTCCCACTTGCGCATCAGGACGAGCGTGCCGCCGACGGCCATCGCCGAATAGAGGCTGGTGAACGCCGCCACATGGAAGAACGGGAACGTCATCAGCGAGACGGGCGCGGGCCCCTGGCCCGGGATCCGCCCGCGCCCGAGGGCGGAGGCGGCGGCCTGGAAGCGGGGGTTCATGGCCGCTCCCGCCTGTGCGAGATGGGTGGCGACGGCGCCCTTGGGCCGTCCCGTCGTCCCCGATGTGTAGATGATGGTGGCGTCGTCCTCGGGCCGCACCTCGACGTCGGGGGGCGCGGCGGCGGGATCGGGGGCGGGCAGTTCCTCGTACCGCTCCACGCCCGCGCCGAGCGCGCCGCCGGAGTCGTCGCGGCCTCCGCACCCGTCGTAGCCTCCGCAGCCGTCGTGGTCGTCGGAGTCGAAGACGACGATCCGCACCCGCTCGCGCCCGCCTTCACGCTTCCCCTGGTCCTCGGCCCATCGGCTGACGCGCGGCAGCCGCTCGCCGTCCACGAGCAGCACGCGCGGCGCGCAGTCGTCCAACGCGTACCTGAACTCGTCCTCGGTCCACCAGGCGTTGAGGGGTACGGCGATCAGCCCCGCCAACTGGGCGGCCCAGAAGGCGATCTGCCACTCGGGGTGGTTGCGCATGGCGATGACGGCGCGGTCGCCGGGGCGCAGCCCGTACGCATCGAGGAACCGGTTGGCGAGGGCGGAGGCGGCGGCGAAGAACTCCCCGTACGTATACGTCCGGTCCTCCGCCACCAGAAACGGCTGATCGCCGAAGGTCCAGGTCGGCTCGACGAACTCGCGCAGGGTGCGCGGCCCTTCGGCATAGATGAGCGAGCCGTTCTCGGCGCGTACGACGGCGAAAGGCGCCCCGGGCGCGGTGAGGATGGGCGACACGGGCACCTCGGGAATCTCTCTGAGCGCTTGCTCAATACGGGGGCGACGCTACTCCACCGACCTGACGGAGTCGACCCGCGCCGCCCCCGCCCGGCGCGGCCCTGGCGCCATGCCCGGTCAGTCCACCTGCGTCCCGCAGGTGATGTTGAGCGCGGTCGCGGTCATGGAGCGGGCGCGGTCGGAGGCGGCGAAGGCGGCCACGTTCCCCACGTCCTCCAGGGTGGCGGCCCGCTTCAGCATCGTGCGCCGCTCGATGTCGTGGACGATGGCGTCACGTCCGTCGAAGTCCGCGGGAAGCGTCTCGGCGATCCCGGCGGTCTGGAGCGTCAGCGCCCGGATCCCGAACGGCCCCAGCTCACAGGCCAGTTGGCGGCGCAGCGATTCGAGCGCCTGAAAGGCGACCTGGAGCCCGCCCAGGCTGAATTCGGGCGCCGGATCGCCGTACCCCCCGAACACCAGGATCACGCCGGAACGACGCGGCTTCATATGGCGGGCGGCGGCGCGCGCGGTCAGGAAATTCGTCCGCAGGGCGGTCACGACGGGCCGCTCGAAGTCCGCGAGCGCCATTTCGGCGAGCGGGGTGCCCTGCACGTCGTTGTGCGAGATCAGATTGAACGAGATATCGATACTGCCCGCCCGCTCGGCCACATCGTCGGCATGCGCGTCCACGGCCCGTTCGTCGAGCGCGTCCAGTACGGCGGTCTCGACGGTGCCGCCCTCGGCCCTGATGTCCGAAGCGACCGCCTCCAGCGGCCCGGGGGTACGGGCGGCGAGGAAGACCTGCGCCCCCTCCCGCGCGAAGATCCGCGCCACGGCGCCGCCGATGGCCCCGCTGCCGCCGTAGATCACAGCGGTCTTGTTCTTGAGCAGCATGCCCGCTCTCCTTCTCGCATTCGGATGCGACGGAACGTACGCCCCGCCTCCTCGAAGGACCGCCGCCCCGCCCAAAACTCATCGCCGCGTCTCATCCGGTCCGGGCCACCGATCGCCGGGCTCGGCGGTACCGCCGTGCGACTCTCGGCACTGCGCACCCGCTGTCTCTCCACGCATCCCAACAACACGAGTCCGCTGGAGGACCCGGACCCCCGACCACCAGAAGGTCCTGGCGCTCACGACCCCCGCGGCACAGGACGACACCCCAGTGGTCCCCCGTTCCTTCCGCGCGCCTCACCGAGACCGGCCTGCCGCGCCCGCCCACGGCAGGGCGGGCGGGCAGGGCGGGCGCAGGTCACGGCAGCCACCTGCCGGACAACGCCACCCGCTACACTGTTTCCGGCGGCACAGCCCTCACCGGCCGCGCCAAGCCTTCCCGCCTTCGTAGCTCAGGGGATAGAGCACCGCTCTCCTAAAGCGGGTGTCGCAGGTTCGAATCCTGCCGGGGGCACAACGCGTTACCGCTCTGACCTGGGGTTTCTCCCCCAGGGAGGGGTCTTACTCGACCTCGGACTTCTCGTCCGAGGCCGTTTGCGTGAGCGGTGCGTGAGCGGACGGGGAGTTGATCTCCCGCATTTTCCCCAACGGATCAGCACCATCCGGCCCGGGTTCCGCGCCGGCAGGCTCCGCGCCGTCGGGATCGGCCTCCGCTTCGGGATCGGTGTTCTCGGTGGTGACGCGCGCTCGCGGCACGAGCCGGGCCGCGGCCTCCGCGATCGCCAGGTCCGCCTCGGGGAGCAGGCTCGTGTACGTGTCCGACGTGATGGTGATCGAGGAGTGGCCGAGCATCTCCTGGATGTCCTTCAGGCCGGCACCGGCCGCGTGAGCCAGCGTCGCGGCCCCGTGACGGAGATCGTGGAGCCGGATCGGCGGAAGACCGATTTCCTCGTGCAGCTCGATGAACCGCCGTGTGACGTTGGCGGGGTGGAACAGTTCTCCGTTCTCGCGGGTGAAGACCCTTCCGGTCTCCATCCAGCCGCTCTCCCACTCCTTGCGGTCCTTGTCCTGCTGGGCTCGGTGCCGTTTGAGTGCCTGGACCGTGTCGGCGTCGAGGGCGATGGTGCGCGCCCCGGCGTCGGTCTTGGGATCGTCCTCGTACACCTCCCAGCCGTTCACGACGAGTTGCTTGGCAACCGTGAGAAGCCCGGCCTCCAGGTGCGTGTCGGTCCACCTCTGACCGCACGCCTCGCCTCGCCGAAGTCCGCGGAAGGCGACCAGGTGAAACAGCGCGTACAGCCGGTCCTCGGCTACATGGTCAAGGAAGAGGGCCGGTGTGTTCCGGCGTCCAGACCATCACCGGCGAGGGCTTCTCGCCAGTGCGCTTCCAATGGAGGATGCGCTCCTCGGTCCACACAAGTGCCTTGGGGCGCCTGCCAGCCTCCAACTCGACGTGGGAGGCCGGGTTGAAGGTGATCAGCTGCTGAGCGATCGCCGCGTTCAACGCGGCCCGCAGCGTGGAGCGAACACGTTGCCGCGTCGCCGGACCGACAATGCGGCGGTAGGGATCCATCTCGGCGATGGCCGCCTTCATCGCCTTACGGCGGGCGCGGGGCCCGCGCCCCTTCCAGGAAATCTGTGCGAGATCCTCGAACGCCTTGCGTCGCGCGGCGTTCCCCTCGGCGATCTCGACGTTGGCCTCGGCTATGGCTTCGAACATCTCCGAGAGGTGAGTGACCCGAAGGCGGTCGAGCCGTACGTGCCCGATGCGCGGCTGAAGGTGGACGCGAATATTGCTCTCGTCGCGGCTGATTGCACTCTGCCGCCCCTTCTTGCCCGCCAGCCAGATATCCAGCCACTCGCCGACCGTGAGGCGGCTGGTGAGGTCCAAGCCGTGGCTCAGGCGCCGACGGGTCGACTCGATGTCCGGTAGCGGAGCCTTCTCGTCTGCCACTTTCTCCAGCAACTCGGCGATCTGATCCAGACCTTCGGAGTCATCGGCGTCGGCGAGGCCGAGAAGCGCGCGTATGTGGTCGAGGTCGGTTTGGGCGGCTTTGTTGCTCTCGTAGCCGGCACGGCTGAAGGATCGGCGGATTCCATCGGCTCGGGGTGGGAGCTCCTGGCGTATGGAGTAGGAGCCATGCTTGCGGCTGGTGAGCTTGGGGCACTTCTTGCCGAGCGGCTTGCCGGTCTCGGCGTCGCGGCAGTAGCAGCGGCGGTGGGTGGATCCCTTCAAGGGCGTTCCTCCGTGGTGGTATCGGGGGCCCATTCGGGCGGGTCGACGTCGTGGAGTGCGGGTGGGAGGTCGGGCGGGATGGCTCCGTCGTCGAGGAGGTCTCGGCGGAGGTAGCGGAGCTTGTACTTCGCGGAGACGGCCCGGTCGGCGTACTCGGTCCGCTTGCGTTCGGCCTCTTCCTGCTGGGCGCGGCTGGTTGCCGTCTTGGCGGCGAACCGTGCCTGCTCTTCTTCGTCGAGCGCGGCCAGGGCGGTGCCCACGAGGCTGGCGTGTACCTCGAAATCGGGCACGAGGCCGGCATCGTGCCCCAGTACCTCCTGCTCGCCGGTGAAGCGCCGCAGGGCGTCCCAGGTCGGCACGAGTTGCTCGAAGGGGAGTTCCTGAGTCTGTTCGACGTAGCCGACCGGGAAGATGAGGCAGGCCGGGTACGTCTCCAGGGCGGCGGCCAGGACCAGGACGTCCACCAATGGCAGGCCGGCCCGGCGGCCGGACTCCATGTTGGCAATCACGTTGCGCGGGATCGGGTGCCCGAGCTGCTCGCACCGGTCGGCCAATTCCTGCGCGCTCCACCCCATCTCCTTTCGTCTGCGGCGGACTTCGCCGGCCACGTTCGCCTGGACCCGGTCCACCCACTCCGGGAAGTCGTCCGCTTCATCATCCACACCGCGTTGTGTCATACAGACACATTAGCTTGTGGATCCTGATTGGTGGCTGCCTGGAGCCGGACGTGATGACCGCGTTCGCCGACGGCTGTACCGAAAGGGATGGCGCATGCGCGAAAACACCACGGAGGGGTCGCCGAAGGGGATGAGCCGGGAGGACCTGCTGGCCCTGCCAGTAGCCATTGACCTCGAAACCAGCAACCGCGCCCTGGGGCTCGGGCGGAGCAAAGGCTATGAGCTGGCGAAGCGCGGCGCATACCCGTGCAAGGTCCTTCGACTTGGTAACGCCTACCGGGTCGTGACTGCGGATCTGCTGGATCTGCTTGGGCTGGCCGCATGAAAAGGCAGCAGGCTAGCAAACCATTCTGCGTTGAGCTGACACAGAATCGCTGGACTGTTGCCGGGTGTGGCCGTACGGTCCGTGTTCCCTCGGGGAACAAAGTGGGCCTCCGGCGATGCAACGCCGGAGGCCCGAGCAACCCCGATCGGCCCTGGAAGAACCAACTCGGCGGCAACGGCGCGCAAGCCCGCCACCGCCAGACGAGGAGCTGCCCTGTGGAACCTTCGGGAACCGAGCCCTATTCCAGCCCCGAGAAACCCTCTTGGCCGCCGGTGGCCATACCCGGCCAGTCCACGAGCCGCCCTGCTTCGCCGGGAGGACCGCCCGCCGCCGTCTCCGGCGCTGCTCCGATATCCGAAGGGGAGCGGGTACTGACGGAGCTCCGTGAGCGGATTCGGCGGTATGTCGTGCTGCCGAGCGAGGAAGCGTTCACGGCAGTAACGCTGTGGGTGGCGGCGACCCATCTGCAGACGGCGTGGCAGCACGCTCCCCGACTGGCTGTGGTGGGACCGGCGAAGCGGTGTGGCAAGTCACGGCTGCTGGATGTGATCACCGAGAGCGTCCACGATCCGCTGATCACGGTCAACGCCTCGGCTGCCGCGGTGTTCCGGTCGATCACCGATACCCCGCCCACCTTGCTGGTCGACGAGGCCGACACGCTCTTCGGCTCCGCGAAGGTCGCGGAGAAGAACGAAGAGATGCGCGGCCTACTCAACGCGGGACACCAGCGCAACCGTCCCACCCTCCGGGTCAGCGGGCCCAACCACGAGGTGGCCAAGTTCCCTACCTTCGCCATGGCCGCCCTCGCGGGCATCGGTGACCTGCCCGACACGATCATGGACCGGTCGATAGTGATCCGGATGCGCCGCCGCAGGCCGGGCGAGGCGGTGGACGAATTCCGCACCTACCGCGACACCCCGCCCCTCCACGCGCTGCGCGACCGGCTCGTCGCCTGGCTGGCCCCGCTCCACGCCGACGCGATGGAACTGACACCGGCCATGCCGGTCCAGGACCGCGCGGCCGACACCTGGCAGCCGCTGGTGTCCGTCGCCGGCCTCGCCGGCGGGACGTGGCCCGGCCTCGCCCGCACCGCCTGCCGGGTCATGGCGAAACACGAGGCCGAACAGGACCAGGACAGCAGCAGCCTGGGCATCCGCCTCCTGGCCGACATCCGCCGCGCCTTCGCCACCGAAGGCAACCCACCGGCGCTCCGCACCAGCCGACTCCTCGACATCCTCAACCAGGACGCCGAGACCCCCTGGCCGGGGTACACCACCAACGGCCTGACCCCTCGGGGCCTGCAGATCCTGCTCAAGGAGTACGGCATCAGCTCCGCCCCCCGCCGCTTCCACGGCAACGTCCAGGCCCGGGGTTATGCCCTCCTGCATTTCACCGACTCCTGGGCACGCTACTGCCCCGAGCCCGTACCGGAAGCCACGACCGGGGCCTGACCTGGCACGACCCGTCGCGACTCGTCTCCGCGCAGGTCAGCGCGGTGACGAGTCGAGGTCCGGTGACGAGTCGACTCGATGTCACTGCCGCACCCGTACCTGCTCTGACCAGGCACGCGACGAGTCGCGACGGGTCTCTTCCACCCACCACCGGGCAGGCCACACAAGCCCCGCCTCCGTAATCCTGGAGTACTCCCGCTTTGTCCTCCCCCGCCCTCGCCGCAGTACCGTCCACTGCCCAGGTGCCCTTGGCAGCAGCGATCCGCGCGGGTGTGGCGCTGCTGGCCGTGGCCGCCTTCGCGCTCTCCTACGACGCCCTGCGCCAGATGGCCACCGCCAGCCACATTCACCCGGCGCTCACCTACGCCTTCCCGCTCGTCATCGACGGGTTCATCGCCATCGGGATCGGCGCCCTGCTCGTCCTGCGGACCGCACCGCTGTCCGCCCGCCTTTACATCTCGGCGCTGGTCGCCATCGCCACCGCCACGAGCATCTGGGCCAACGTCCTGCACGCCATACGCCTCAACCAACAGAACCACACCCAACTCGCCCTCGACGACCTCACCGTCGGCGCCATCTCCGCCATCGCCCCACTCGCCCTCGCCGGAGCCGTCCACCTCTACCTCCTCGTCGCCCGACACCCCACCACCACCTACCGCCACAACAACGGCCACAAGACCAACGACGGCCACGAACCCGCCGAGGAAAGCCAAGCCAGCGAGACAGCACCACCACCCGCCACAAAGACCAACGACGTGGCGCAACCGGTCGGGAAGCACAAAGGGGGGCCCCGCACCAGACTGGCGAGCCGGGAGGCGCTCCGCCGAGCATCACCCTGGAGCAGGCCATCGACATAGGCCGCGCAGCTCCCCTCGGACGACACGACCGCGTCTCACGCCGCAACGTCGAGCAGGCGATCCGGGACAAGGGATTCGGCATCTCCCGAAGCCGCCTGGACAGGGTCAAGAACCTGCTGCAGGCCGAACTCGACAAGGCCACGCCAGGCACGGGCTGAACCTCGCAGCTCAGGTCACCCCAGCCCGCCCCTCCCCCGCATCAGCGCGGGAGGGGCGGGCCCAGGGCTCTCACCCTTACCACCGCCCGCAGGAGTAGACATGCACAACTTCAACCACCAACTTCCCTCTACGCAGGAGCAGATGATCTCCGCCCCAGCCACAGACAGCGGAGCAAGGTATCCCGTTGGACCGTCCAAGGGCCGGTCCAACGGGGAATCCTCCGCCCCGGGGGTGGCTGAGGGGCTCGGGCAACAGGGGGTGCCCGAGGAGAAACAGCTCCCCGTCGCGGAGCCGCAGCTCCCGCGTGCCGCCGATGAAGCCGCGCTGCACCGCGTCGCCCGCCGCCGCGACCGTATGGAGAGCCAGCGCAAAGAGCGCGTCGACGTGCGCTACAGCCTCGACGAGAAGACCGACATCCTCGCCATGGCCCGGTCGCTGAACATCGCCGCCGCCCACTACGTCGGCGCCGTCGTCATGGCCCACGTCCACGGCCACCTCACCCTGCCCGGCCGGCGCACCCCCGTCGACGACCTCATCGACGAACTCAACGCCCTGCGCGCCTAGGTCGCGAAGATCGGCACCAACATCAACCAGATCGCCCGCGTACTCAACTCCGGCGGCCAACCACACCCTGAGGACACCGCCGTCCTCGCCCAGGCGGAACGGACCCTGAACGCCGTCAGCGCCACCGTCGCCGCCATCGACGTCACCTCCGACCAGGCGGCTTCCACGAAGCGGGCCGACTGAATGATCGCCAAAATCACCAGCGGAAAGGACACCGCGAAGCTGATCAACTACCTCTACGGCCCAGGACGGGCCAACGAACACACCGACCCCCACCTGGTCGCCTCCTGGGACGGCTTCGCCCCCGACCCCGGCCGCACCGACGACATCAAGGCGACCAGGCAGCGCCTCGCCAACGCCCTGGACCTACGAGTGAAGCAGGCCGGCGACCGCGCCCCGGAACAGCACGTGTGGCACTGCTCGGTCCGCACCGCACCTGAGGACCGCATCCTGACCGACGACGAATGGGCGGACATCGCCCGCCGCGTCGTGGCCGCCACCGGCATCGCACCCGACGGCGACCCCGACAGCTGCCGCTGGATCGCCGTGCGCCACGCCCCCGACCACATCCACATCGCCGCCACCAAAGTACGAGGAGACCTCCGCCCCGCCCGCCACTGGAACGACTACCTCACCGCCGACCGCGAACTCATCGCCATCGAGAAGGAATACGGGCTACGCGAAGTCGCACGCGGCGACCGCACCGCAGCCCCACGCCCCACCCGCGCCGAGAAGGAGAAAGCCCAGCGAGCGGGGCAGGCGCAGACGGCGCGCGAGCAACTGCGCACCACGGTCCGCACCGCCGAATCCATCGCGGCTAGCCCCGAGGAGTTCCTCGCCGTACTCTCCGGCACCGACAGTGTGCTGGTCGAGATCCAGCACTTCCCCTCCGGCGACATCCGCGGCTACAAAGTCGCGCTCCCCGACGACACCAACGCCGCCGGTAAGCCGGTCTGGTTCTCCGGCTCCAAGCTCGCGCCGGACCTGTCATTCCCCAAGATCCGCGAGCGCCTGACCGCCACCGAGCCCACCAGCCAGCGGCCGGACGACCGGCGCAGGCCGAACCCCTGGCACCAAGCCACCGCCGCCACGGAACGCATCCCCCACCACCTCGACCACCATGACGACACCATCGCCCAGGCCCACCTCGCCGCCTTCGGTGAAGCCCTCGACGCCCTCCCCCGCCTCGCGCCCCAGCACATCCGACACCAGCTCCGGCAAGCGGCGACTGCCTTCGAACGCGCCACCCGCTCCCGTATCCACGCCGAACACCACCACGCCCGCGCCCTGCGCGGCGCCGTACGCGCCATGCGCACCCAGCCCGTGACCGGAGACGGAGCCCTCCTCGCAATGTTCCTCGACGCCGCAATCCTCACCGTCATCGCCGCAGCCCGCTGGCACCAGCTCCGCCACCACGACCAGCAAGTCGCCGCCGCCCAGCAGACCCTGCTCCACCTCCAGGCCGCCTACAACCAATCAGCCGCCATACCGCTGGCTGCCCTCGCCCAACGCCGACCACCGCAGCAGACTGTGGACCGGCACATCCGCCACCTGCGCCAAGCTGTGCCCGACTATGCCGAGCAGACCGTCGAAGACCCCGCCTTCGGCGCCCTTACCGCCGCCCTCGCCGAGGCCGAGGCGGCAGGCCACGATCCCGAGCGGCTCCTCCAACAGGTCGCCGGCCAGCGTGCCCTGGACGACGCCGACTCCCTTGCACGGGTCCTGACCTGGCGCGTCCAACGCCTCAGCGCACGGCCGGCACCCAGCGCACGAGCCCGAGCAGCACAGGCTCGCAGTGCTGCCGCACGGCACACCGGCGCTCCGGTTCCGATGACAGCAGCCGCCTCAGCCCCGCAACAGTCGGCACAAGCGCGGCCGCGCTCCCGGTAAGGCCCGATGCCCAGGTTCCGGCAGAACGCCGTCTGCGCCCTCGGTATCCCCACAACTCGGTGGCGCCTTTCGGTCATTGTTCGATCCAAATGCCTCCATGCGCAACTTGTACTGGTTTGCGCTATGGCAACGCTTGCCATGCGCGAGGACGATGCCCCTCTGCGTCCGCCGTATTCAGGTGTCGCGGTGGGGCATCGGAGACACGGGGGTGGGGGACTTGTCCTACGCGGAGCATCAGTCTGTCTTTTCGGCGCCCGCGGTGCCGTTGGGGACTGCGGCTGATGCGCGGGAAGTGATCAGGCATGGGGTGTATACCGAGGGGGTCACCCGCCGGTTGAGCGCTGCGGCCTTCGCCCGTACAGACTGGTTGGCCGTGTTACGTGCCGAACTGGCCAGCCTGTGGAAGGAGTTGAAGGCAGCCGTAAAAAAGCGGCTGCGGTGGCTCTTCCCTCCCAAGGAGGCGGAGAAAGCTCCCGGTTCCTCCGAGCCGGCGCCGCCGTCGGTCGTGGTGGGTGAGGACTACGCCGTCTGGGTTCGGCGGAGGATCAAGAAGTCGAAGCGGCCTGTGCCGGTGTACGGCTTCCACCAGGAGCCCGTGGTGGAAGCCTCGGACCGCGCCATACACCATATGCGGAAACGGCGAGGTGCCGTCGCTGCGGTGGTCGCGGTTGTCGTCTGGCAGGCCATCGCCGGCAGTCTGACGGTGGGGTGGGCTGCCCTCACCTTGATCGTCGGGCTGTGGGGCGTCTACCTGGTCGAGCGATACCTGGCACAGACGCGCCTCAACGCCCTGTTGGCCGGGGAACTGCACGCAACTCCGACAGCCGTTCAGGCCCATGCCCTGCCGTATCTCCGGGAGCGCCGCGACAGCGGCAACCGGGACCGGTTTCTCGGGGCGGGTCTTCAGGCATGGCCGCCTGCGGTTATCGGTATCGATGTCGAGCCGGCCCCCGAGAACCAGGATGTCGGAGACGACAACGCCGGGCTGCCTGCGGGACTCGGTTCTCCGGCGCAGCGCCCGGGTCAGCCCGACATGGCCGAGGTGGCAAAGGCCGTACTGGATGCCCTGTCTCAGCACAACAAGCCAGTGGCCCGCAAGCCGCTGAAGCACTTCACCGTGGCCCAACTGCACACGCATGTCGCGCGCCGACTGGACGACCCGGCACCCGCCCATCACCGCGATCACCCCATCCCGCGCATGGAGGTCATCGGCATCGCCGGCATCCACTACAAGCGCTGGGACCAGATCGACGACGATGCCTGGCGCACTCTGCACACCCTCGCCGAGGACAGCATCGGCGACAAGCCCGCCGAGGAGATCGCCCGCCGCTACATCTGGGCCCGGGTCACCGCCTGGAACGGTGATCTCATCGCCGCCGTCCTGGTCCACCTCGCCTACCAGGGAGGCTTTCTGCGCGTCACCGTCCGGCCGCACATCATGGCGCCGCTCAACTCGAAGGTCGCTGGTCTCAAACCCACCGACCCACGCAGCCTGAGATGGCTCGCCCGCACTGCATTCAATGCTCTCGGCGACATCTACATCGGAGCCGACCGGCTCCTACGCCGCACCGCCCGCAAGCGCCCCGAACTCGACCCGGGCAGCGGACCGGTCAGCCTCCGCGAGGTCTACAGCGTCCGCTGGATCGACGACATGCACACCAATGACGACGCCCGCTACTACGTGCAGATGATGCAGCGCCGCGTCTTCGACTCCACCGAGATCTTCCTGCGCGACCACAACGTCGACATCGCCGCCTACCAGCAACAGGCCACCGCGATCTACAACTTCGGGGTCATGAACGGCGGCACCATGGCCGGCCCTGTGCAGGCCACGCCGTTCTCCAACAACCCCTCCATGACCAACTGAACCGCACCCCGCCAGGAGCCCCGCATGGCCATCCGCCGACAGCCCGACCCGGCCCCCAACGGACCCAACTTCGGCATCATCAACACCGGAAACATGACCGGACCGGCCCAAGCCGCAGCGTTCTCCCAGAACGTCAGCCAGACCAACCACATCACGAACGAAGCCGTCGACAAGGCCCGCGACAGCATCGACGACCTTCGACGGCGCCTGGAAGAACTACGCGGCCAATACCCCGAGGTGGACGCCGCCCTGCGCGACCTCGCCATGATCACCCCGCGCCTGGACGAACCCGACCGCGACCCCGGCACCCTGCGCTACATGCTCCAGAACCTCGTCGAACGCTGCGGCGGATTCCCCAACCTCCTAGCCGCAGCCCAACTCGTCCAGTCCACTGTCGTGGCGCTGTTGCCTGGTTCATGACCTCCCCCGCCCCAGCTGCGGTTACCGAGCAAGCCATAGCTCAAGGAGGTCCAGGGCTTCCTCCCAGCGGTAGCGGTCGGACCCGCCGCCAGCCTTCGGCTTGTGTGGCTCGTGCGAGCCGATCAAGACGCCCATCTCGCGCAGCCGCTCCAGATTCTGCCGGTACGCGGGGTGAGCGACCTGAGCCGAGTTCAAGTACGGCAGCACGGCGAGCGGTACGCCCATGGCAGGTGCTTCGCACAGCATGCCCAGCGCGAGGTTGTCGGAGATCCGGCAGCCCATTTGTTGACGGTGTTGAAGCTGGCCGGGGCGACCGCGATCGCATCCGCAGGCCGAGTCGGACGCGGTTCTCCCGGTGATCGCCAGGCCGGGCGGATGGGGTGACCGGTCTGTGACTCGACCGCCTCCGCGTTGAGGAAGCCGAGTCCTTGGGGGGTGGCGACGCCGCCGACGTCCCAGTGCCGCTCGTGCGCTGCGGTGATCAGCTTGCTGACGTCGGCGGCGACCCCGGCCGCGCGCAGACCACGATCTGGAGAAACGGCTCGCCAGTCTGTACGTCCATCAGGCTCTCTCCATAGGGGTTGTACGTCCGGGCTCGGAGAGGCGTGTGAGGCTTCCCCGGATCACACTGTCGCTGGCGCGCAGAGCCGCCGTCAGTTCTCCTTGCAGCTCGTCCGGGATGGTCCCTGCCCCAAGGGCACAGGCCCGCACCAGTGCGCGGCAGTCCTGCGCTTGCCGGTCTGTCGCGATCGCGGTGAACAGAGGGTGCGCCAGGTTCTCGCGGGCCGCGTAACCGTCTTCGGCGTCCGTCGTCCTGCGGCGGAGGTCGTTGACGATACGGTGAGCGGCGGGCGCCTCCGCGGAACCAATCGCGTCCAGGACGGTAAGTCCGAGCCGGGTGTCGAAGACCGTCATCCCGGGTCCGCTCTTCCGCTCGGAGTAGGTCGTCACCAAGCTCGCTAGGCGGCCGTGAAACGGTTGCCCGGCGTCGCGGCGGCACAAGACGGTCAGGCATGCCGTAACGGCTTGCTCCCACGGGTCGCCAGGCATCGTGCCGGCGAGGAGAACAGCAGCCCGTGCCGTGTCACCCTCAACGAGAGCGGCGAGTACGGCGACTTGGCGCCCGTCGAGCATCCGTTTGCCTACGCCTCGGTGAGCTTCGATGTGTGTCAGGGCCTCGGCCCAACGTCCCTCGGTCGTGAGAGTGCGCGTGCCGTCGGCGAGGAGCACGCGCCACAGCCACGCACGGACCTCATGGCGGTCGTCGTCGGTCGCAGTGAGGACCGCCGGTACCGCGACGCCCTCGAACCGAGCATCTACGCCCGCCTCGACGGCCTCATACAGGTCGAGCAGTCGCTGGCGGCCTTCATCAGCGCGCCCCGCGCGGATCTGGAGGCGGGCGAGGTTGACGACTGGTTCCAGCCCTCGGATTGCGCTCATGCCGGGCAGGGGGCAGGCGTGGAGGTAGGCGGCGGCGTGCTGGTGGCACATCTGGCGTGCGAGGTCGGGAAGGTCGAGATCGGAGGCGATGAGCGCGGCCTGGTTGTAGACAGCTGATGCGAGCCCTTGGTCGGTCTTGTTCACCGCAGTGTCGGCCAGGTCGACGAGAGCGCGCACGCGCTCGGGCAGGGGCAGGGGCAGGCAGGCGGGCCGGAAGCGCGCGACGAGCGGGAAGCGTTGGGCTGTGGGTCCGTGCGGGTCCATGGGTCCCCCAGGCATGAGTGAGAACTGGTGAGGTGACGGTGCCCGCCGGCCGTACGCCGGCGGGCACCGTCCGCTACGCGTGGGGCGTCACTGCCAGTCGACGACGATGCGGTTCAGCGGAGTGTCGAGAGAGAAGAGACCGGGGCGCTGCTCGATGGCGGGGGCGTCGAGGGGCTGGATTTCGAACGTGGCTTCCCGGCTGCGGTATTCGCGGTCCCAGGTGCGGATGGCGTCGGCGACCTTCGCGGCCAGCTCGTCGCTGCCCCCGCCGTGGCCGATGACGCCGAACTCCCAGAGCTTGCCGCCCTCGGGAGTCCTCTTCTCCGACAGCCGCCGCGCCAGGTAGGTGACGGCGCCCTTGTCGACGACGGCGGTCGACGAGGGGTAGGGGTCCTCGGTGAGCAGGCCGCCCTTGGCGCTCTGGGGGA
Source organism: Streptomyces sp. NPDC102274 (assembly GCF_044766385.1). Classification (NCBI taxonomy): domain Bacteria; kingdom Bacillati; phylum Actinomycetota; class Actinomycetes; order Kitasatosporales; family Streptomycetaceae; genus Streptomyces; species Streptomyces sp. NPDC102274. Next base: position 148,437 of record NZ_JBIWLW010000006.1, read on the forward strand.
ACAGCATCCGGATCAGGCCGGAGGGAAGGGAGCAGGTGACGAACAGTTCCATCCACTCCGGCGACTCCATGGCCTGGACCGTCATGCCAGTCCATTCCTCGGTGCGGGGCTGGTCCAGAACACCGGCAAGGGCGTCGGTGTCGATGTGCTGCCCAGCGGGGGCCTGAAGCCGGACAGCGCCGTCCGCGCTGAGCGGGATGACTCGGCGGTCATCGTCGGCAATGCCCCGCCGGAGCGGCATGAAGGTGTTCATCTCGCTACCGAGGGAAACCCATCGGCCATCGCGCTGCTCGTAGGCGATGGAACGGGAGACAGTGCCCTTCAGTCGCTGGGGGACGAGGACCCGGCCGCCGTGGGCGAGCTGCTGCAGCCAGGCGTGCGGCACGCCGTGCGCGCCCACGGTGGCGATGATCCGGTCGTACGGCGCTCCCTCGGCGTAGCCGAGTGCTCCGTCACGGGTCACGGCCTCGGCGTTGGTGATCCCGGCGTCGGCGAAGTGCGCGCGGGCGCCCTCCACGAGGTCGTCGTCGACGTCGAGGGTGGTCACGTGTCCGCTCTCGCCGACCAGGTGGGCGAGCAGACCGGCGTTGTAGCCGGTGCCGGCGCCGAGTTCGAGGACGCGCTCGCCGGGCCGGGCGTCGAGCTGGTCCAGCATGAGAGCGACGACGCCCGGCTGGGAAGCGCAGGAGATCGACGTCCCGTCGGTGTCGTACTTGATGTGCACCGGTGCGTTGGCGTAGGCGTCTTCGAGCGACGCTTCGGGCACGAACACATGGCGGGGCACGGTCCGCAACGCGGTCTCGACGGCGGGCGTGCGGGCGTGCCCGTCCGCACGAAGCTGGTCGACCAGGGCGTTGCGGAGGCGCTCGGCGTCCGCCGTGGGGGTGGCGATCGTGTCGGTGTTCACCGCGCTGACGCTATCGATCTCGGCCGTTGCCTCGTCGGGCGACGCGGTGTTGTCACTCGTTCCCATGACTACCTCTCGTGCGATGTTGGACAGGACGCTCTGGTCGTCCCGGAGGAGACCGGCGCGGTTGGCGTGGAAGATCACGTGATGGGCGATGACGGCTCGCAGACCGCGGGTGAGGGCGCCGCGGCCTGCGAGGGCAGCGAGAGTGGTTCCGGCCCGTTCGAAGGCGGTCACCCATTCCTCGTGCGCGTGGAGTGGGCCGCCCAGGCAGCAGAGGCTGTAGGCGTCGGCGGTCATGAGCTTCCGCATCGCCGGAGTCAGTTCGGCGGCTCGTTCAGGTGGTTGTGGAGCGGTGGCCGGCCGAAGGGCCGCGACCTTCGCCCATACATCGCCCTGCTCGAACCAATCGAGTCCAGCACCGCGCATCATGACGCTCGCCAGCAGGACGGCGGTCTCCCGACGTCCCAAATGCATCGGGCTCAGCTGGTAGGTGAGCAGGTGGCGCGAGTCGCTGTGGAACAGTTCGTGGGCTGTGTCCATGGCCTCCGGGCCGCCGAACGTGTGGGTCTCGGGCTCGTAGACGCAGGGCAGGCACGACACGGCCACGCCGTCGCCGACGAGATCGCTCAGGAGCGACTCAATGGCTGGTGAGGGCTTGTCCGCGAGATAACGCAGCGGCCAGGGCTGCTTGTTCATGAACCACCAGTCGGTGAGCTGCCCGTCGGCCTGCACCTTGATCAGGGTGGGGCCAAGGCGTTCGGCGATGGTGCGCCGGGCAATCTCGCGGTCGACGAAGGTGATGTTGTGCTGCTGCCAGCGGTCGGGAGGCATAGAGGTCCTTCGGTCGGTGGATCAAGCGATGAGGAGGCATGCGTCCCAGGCGGACCGGGGTGGTGCGGCGGTGCTGGGCGCGAGGAGGGCCAGGGCTATGCCAGCGGCGCCGTCGAGTAGGCCGGAGCCGCCTTCCTCGTCCTGAGTGAGCGCCGTGGCCATGACTTCGGGGTCGGTGCCCGGTGGGATGACCGCAGCCAGGAGGGCCGGGATCGCGGCGCGAAGTTCTCCCGCAGTCGAGGGGTGGGCATCGTTGGCCGTACGCGCGGCAGCGTGGGCGAGGCCGGCGAACCCGTGGCAGAGGCCGTTGTCCGTCGTGGCCTTCAACTGCTCGGGATCAGTGAGGGCGGCCACGAGCACGTTCTCCGCGGCGATTTGGCGGCTCGCATCGCCGAGGGCCAGCGCGGCAAGTTGCTGAGCGCGGGCGAGGCCGGCGGTGCCGTAGCACCAGGACGGCCGCCTGAGGGCTGACGAGCCGAGACGCCCGCTGCGCAGCTCGCCCTGAGTGACCCAGTACGGCCAGACCGATCCGCCGCCGGTCTTCTCCTTCCAGCGGTCCAGCCAGGCCAGGATGGTGCGCAGTGCTGCATGGTGCCCATCGGTGACGGAGCCGTTCCGAGCGGCGAGGGCCAGGAGCGCGAGCACGCCGCCGATGCCGTGCGCCATACCGGTGTTGGCGTGTCCACCGGAGAATCGGTCGTCCGGGTTGCCCGAGGGCCCGGTCTCCGCCCACCAGCCCGGCAGGATCTCGCCGTAGTGGGTGATCGGTTCGGTGAGGCGCACGCAGTAGTCGAGAACGGCGCGCATCGTGGAGCTGCCGGGGTTTCGGCGCAGTAGATAGGCGCCGTATCCGGTGAGGCCCCGGATGGCGTCGAACTCGGCGAGCTGCGGCAGGCGTCCGGCATCGATGCGGCGGTGTGCGGCGTCGAGACGGCGTCCGACGTCGACTGTGATCTGGGCGTCCATCGCGTCGAGGGCGCGTTGGTAGGAGTCGGGAAGGTGGTCGGCGGTACAGGACAAGGCGTGGGCGAAGGCAGGCACCCCGTAGAAGGGGTGGCTGTCCGGGCCGCTGGTGAGCGGCTGCCGGGAGGCGGCGGCGAGCCAGTCGTGGGCGCGGTGCCACGGGCCGAGGCCGTTCGCAGCCAGCTCGATGTGCAGGAGCGCGATTCCGGGCGGGCCGTAGGCAAGGTGCTGCCGGTCCGAGGACAGCATCCTGGGGCCGCGGGGCATGGTCTCGGGGTCGGTGAGCTGGGCGGCGAGGGCGTCGACCAGGCCGAGCGCGGGGTGGGCGGTCACGAATCCCTCCCCCTGGTGCGGGCGGTCCAGGCCAGGGCGGCGGCACGAGCGAGGTAGAGGCATACCTCTTCCTCTGGGAAGTTCACGGCGACGTGGCGTACGAAGTGGACGTGCAGCAGGGAGGTCAGGACGTCGTCGAGGGCGATGCCCTGGGTGTCCGGGCCGGGCAGGTACGGCCGGTACGCGGCGAGTGCCACTTCTCGGTCGGCCCATCCGGACACGGTGGCGTCTCCGCCCGGGACCCTGCGCAGGGCCGACCAGTCGTCGCTCGGGTCGGCAAGCCGTACGGCCTCGGTGAACTGCGGGCGTGGAACGGGCACGGGTGCGGTCGGCGAGACATGGTCGATCAGCCACTGCATCCCAGCCTCGGTGGTGCCGAGGAAGGCGGAGGTGATGGCGACCGTGTGGGCCGCCACCAGCGTGCGCTGGCCCGGACGCTGTGGCTGCGCGAGCTGGGCCAGGATGGCGCGCGAGTCCGCCCAGAACACCTCCTCGGCCGCCTCCCATGCGGTGCCGGAGCCCCAGCGGCCCATCTCCCGGTAGGAGGTGGGATAGCGCAGGTCGGCCAGCAGGCCAATGCTTCGTAGCTCGTCAGCCCAGGCGCTCACCGTTCGGGCCGTGTCAGCGAAGGCCCCGGGGTCGGGGAGGGCAATGCGTACGCGTAGGTGCTGGTCCGGGTCGCGGAAGCGGATAAACCACCACGGCGGGTTACCGAGCTGTTCGAGGAGGCCAGGCAAGTGCCGGGAGAGCAAGACGTCTTGGCGGCGGGGGTCGCCGTACAGGGCGGCCAGAAGAACCGAGGAAGCGGCAGGTGTCTGCATCTGAGCCGCAGACAGGGCACGGGTCCGGCTGGGGGCTGGCAATGGCGGCCATGCCGACGGCCTGGTTGCCTTGAGGGGCACCACGACCTCGTGGACTCGCCCACCGCACCAGCCGTACGCCTCCGGTTCCGGGGCCTCGACGAGCACGGCCAGGCGCGAATGGTCGAGGTGCCTGCGCAGGAGCGCACGGTGGCTGGCCTCGTCGAGGTCGAGGAAGAGGCGCCGGTCGTCCTCGACGAGATGGACGCGGCGCGGCAGCCTCCGCCGGGCACGCCAGTCGCTGAGCGCGGCGTCCCACTCGGCCCGAGGGCGGGCATGGCCGGGCAGTTCGGACGCTTCCAGCCGCCAGCGCGCCGGGGCCAGCACGGTCCGGCCGTACCGCAGACGTGGAAGGAACGGCATCGCCGCTGCGGCGCCCCAGTCGAAGACGGTGACCTGCGCGCACTGGGCGCGGGACAGTTCGGTGAGGAACCGCACCAGCGGCGGGGTGTGGGTGTGGAGGTTCAGCGCGTGCATCCCGATGGCCTCCACGCGGTGGCCTCGCTCGGGGACGGCGAGGTACATGCGGCGGCCGTCGCACCCCACAGCCAAGTCCTCCGGGATGAGGACGGTGCCCTGCGGGGCGCGGTGCTCCTGAAGGCTGATCACGGTGGGTAGAACCTGTGGGGAGCGGGTGACGTGGGCGCTCTCCGGGAGCAGGGGCGGGAAAGAGAGCTGCGCGGGCATGGTGCTGCCGTCTGCGGCCGGGAGGTCGGCAAGCTCTGCGACCAGGGCCTTTCGGTCGGCGGGGGCCAGCACGCTGAGGAATCTGCCCGTAGAGACGCCGACACCACGGGACACGCTCACGACCTCCAGCCGGAACCGCCCGCGCTGCAACTCCTCCAGGCTGGCCGCGTGCACCCGCACTCCGATCTCCAAGTGCGGCGGTAGTCGAGGCTCGTCGGGACCCACGTCCAGGGCCTCAATCTGTTCGTCCGTGAGGATCACTTCGTCACGGCCGTCGAGCGCAGCGGCCTGAGCCAGCCCTACGAGGGCGTCATCCCGAGCGGAGACGCGGGGCCTGTGGGCACCAGCCGGAGCGCCTGGGTAGCCGTCGGGATAGCCGGTGCCGCTGTCCGCGACGACCTCCGCGAGCGGCACCATCGTGCCGATGCCGTACCGCTCGTAGAACCGCTGGTGGTACTCGTTCCACGCGGCGGTCCCGTACGGGCGGATGCTCAAGCGGGTCAGGATGAGAGCGGCGCGCTCGATCTCTCGGGCGACCGCTTCCGGCAGAACGATCTGTGCGTCCAGGCGGAGGTCGAGCGCGACGGGGTGGCGGCGTAGGCCAGGGACGAGGTCTCGCATCCGCGCCGCGACGCTGTCCCGGCCGCCGTGCGTGGCGCACTCCTCCAGGCCCGCCCGGACCGCGTGGAGTTCGCGTACGGTCTCCGCGACCGGGGCTAGGCTTCCAGCGTCGATCGCGTCGAGTTGGCCCAGCAGATACCCGAGTGCGTCGGTCTCGGTGCTCGGAGCATGCAGGCCCGTGATCAGCACCCGCCGCCGGATCAACTCCGCCATTAGTTGACGCGCCTTCTCGGGACCGGCCTCGGGGAACTCCGCCTGGAGCTTGTCCACGAGGGTGCCGAACCGGATCGGCAGTCGGGTCGCGGCAAGGACCGCGCGCACCGGTCCGGTCAGGGCCAGAGACGCCTCGACCGCACGAGTCCGGTCGTCCTGGACGTCGGGCTGGAACGGCACGATGAGCCGCTCTCCCCGGTACGTCACGGTGTTGTTGATGACGACGGGCAGCCGTTCGAGGAGGTCCGGGCATGACTCCAACCGTGCGACCAGGGCCGCCAGCCACTCTGCCCCCGCGCGGCCGACGGCCACGTGCCCCTCGCCCCAGTCGGCCCGCGCCTGCGGGCCGAACTCCGCGGTGGCCACGCCGGCGAACAGGCCGAAAGGCGTAGCCCGGTGCAGGGCCCGCAGCACGTAGCGGGCCACGGACAGCGCCGCGCGCTGCACATCCCGGAGGGCGGGATGCTCAGCCGTGCACAGGGCCCGTACCTGCGCGGCCAGGACCGGGCTGGAGTGCTGGAGTGCCTCGGCGACACCCCTATTCGCCCAGACTGTGCGTAGCCACGCCACACGGGCAGACGAACCACTGGGCGAGCGGTCGTCGAGGTCAGGGCAGGGAGGAAACGGCAGCGAGGGCCGGGCCACGGCGCGCACGAGAGCAGTGGGACCGGTGCGGAACGCTGCGGGCGGAGCAACCACCAAGTACCTCCGTAGGTGAGAGGGCCGGCGGCTGGTGCCGCCGCGCGGAGACGCGGCGGCACCAGACCGGGGTGACCTGGGGTCCGGGTCAGGCGACGTTGGTGGTGCAGGCGCCGCAGGTGGACCCGCAGTTGTCGTCGGTCAGGTTGACCAGGCCAGCCGGGTCGGCGATCTCGACGAGGGAGACGTCCAGGTCGAAGCCGTCCGATGAACCTGGGATCTGCGGGCGTACTTCGGTGCGGCTGGGAATTACGGTGCTGCGTGTCATGCTTCAACTCCTCGTAATCGTTGTGGTGTTACTGGGCTGGAGCGCCCACCAGGTGCCGTCACGGGAGCGTTGCCAGACGGCTGCTCCCCGGACGGCTCCTGGCCGCCCGGCACGAGGGGCGTGCTCCGCGTAGGACCTCGCGGGCCGCCTGCCTCATGCCGGGAAGTCGTGTGCCGGAAGTCTGATCAAGCGGACGTCGGCCGCCGCTCCGTGAAGTAGGCGAGCGCCTGGGCCTTGAGGCGATCGAGGCACGGCTCGCACGCGTAGAAAGGGGCGTGCTGCCCGTCCCACTGCACTGGACCGAGCCAGATCACCAGGACTCCGGTACGCCCGCAGCCGAGCCAGCAATCACCGGTGATCCACGGCCACTCCATGGAAGGACGTCCCCTTTCTCAGCTGGTCGGGATAGTCGATCTGGCGGCCTGGCAGTTGGGAGCGCAGGCCCAGAGGTGGAACGGCAGGCCCCGGTGGCGTATCTCGCCCAGCAGTCGACCGCTCGCTCCCAGCGGCCGGGCGCAGAGGGCGCGGTCGATGGCCATCTGCTGGTGGGGCCGGAGTCGGGCCAGATCCGGAAGGGGCGAGGGTGCCGTGGCCGGGATGCTCACTTGCCGCCCTCGGTACGGAGTTCCGCCCAGACCTCTTTGCCCCAAGGGCGTCTGTCCGAGCCGTGCAGGTCGTAGCCCCAGCGGTCGGCGACAGCATCGACGAGGAGCAGCCCGCGGCCCGATTCGTCGTCGTCAGCCGCCTGGCTGAGTATCGGAAGACGCGATGGTTCCCGGTCCACGACGCCGACACGCAGTCGAGTCGCGCTCGGCCGCCCAACCGTGAGGCGAATCTCGGGACACGGAGTGTGCCTGGAGGCGTTCGCGATGAGCTCCGTGATGATCAGCGCGGCACGGTCGGCGAGGCCGTCGAGGTGCCACACGCCGAGGACGTCTCGGACGAGTTCGCGGCCGAGCTCGGCCGTGGACGGCTCGCACGGGAAGGTCTGGCTGTACGTGGGGTGGCCGACGGAGAGGGCCTCAACTGGTGTTCTCAGACTCGTCATTGGGGTGGAGCCTTCGTGTCGTCTCGGCGCCCGGCCCGCCCCTGCGGGGGAACCTCAGGGGCGGGCCGGGCCGTCAACAGCCGCCCGCACGGTGGGGCACGGCGGGCGACCAGCACCCAGACAACTCCCTTTCCCAGCACGTTGGTTAGGACGTTCAGGTGCTCAGCCGACGGACCGACCTAGGGCGTTTTGACCTCTCCTTTACCTGGCGAGTGAGGATCGTGCGGGCTACCGTGCCCGCATGGACACCACCCGCAACACCGTTCTTGAGGCGTGGATGACCGAACACGGCTACAGCTCCAACAGCCTCGCCGAGGCCGTGAACAGGGCCATTGAACGGTTGACCGGACGCCCTGGTGGACTCGACGGCTCGTCGGTTCGGGCCTGGAAGGCGGGCCGGGTCACCTGGCCAAAGTCAGCCGCCCGCAGGGCACTTGAGGACGTCACCGGACTACCCGCCATCGCCTTAGGGTTCGTGCCACGGAGCCGGCCTTCGTCCACCCCGGCCCCACCGCAGCAGGAGGACCCCGACATGAAGCGCCGCACCCTCGTCGGCAGCATCGCGGCGGCTGCCGCCGCGGCAGCCGCACCCGGCACGGCATCGCCGCGCCGTATCGGCATGAGCGACGTCAACCGCCTCAACAAGCGCTTCGCCGAGATCATCGCCAGCGACCACCGCCACGGCGGACAACTCGGCATCGAACAGCGGGCCGCCGCCCTCGCCGACGAGGCGCTCAACCTCCAGAACGCCGGCAGCGCCACACAGCGGGTACGCAGCAACCTCTACGCCTCAGCAGCCGCCTTCCGCTCCTCTGCAATGTGGGCCGCCATCGACGGCCGGCGCTACGACGTCGCCAAGGCGCACATGCGTGAGGCCCAGGCCCTCGCCGAGATGTCCGGCGATCAGGCGATCAAGTTCCGCATTTGGAGTCACGCCGGCACCATGTATCGGCACATGGGCCGCCCCGCCGACGCATTCGCCGCCAACGACGTCGCCCGCAACCTGCACCTCACCCGCCGAGACCCACTGTTCGCGTCCCTCGGTCTGGCCCGCCAGGGGGCCATCCATGGCGCGGCTCAGGACCGCACGGGCACCCGCCGGGCGTTCGAGCAGGCTCAGGACGCCATGCTGCGCGCCGACCCCGCCGACTACCGGCCGGTGTGGATGCTCGCCTTCTACGACCAGGCAGAACTGGACTCCCTGGCCCTGTCGGCGCACTTGGCACTCGGCGACTACTCCACCGCCGAGTACCACGCCCACCGCTGCCTGTCCGCCCTCCGGCCCCACATGATCCGTTCCCGGGCCATCACCACGACCCGGCTCGCCCACGCCCAGCTCGCCCAGGGTGCCCCAGACGCCGCCACGGCCACCGCGATGAAGGTCTCCGCCGACGCCGCTACCCAGCACGCCCGGGTGACGCGCATGCTGCAGGAGTTCGGGGCAGCGCTGCGCGCCACCGCGCCGGGCAGCACCACCGTCCAGAGCTGGACCGAGCACGCCGCCACCTGGAGGATGGCCGCATGACCACGGCGCCCGCCATCGAACTGCGCACTTTCACCACCCTCGACACCGCCCGCGGCGACCTCCTCGACGTGTACGCCGACGTGCGCGCTCCGCTGCTCCACCTGCCGAACTATGCAGTCACCGCGTTCGGCGAGCGCCTGGACCGGCACTGCGCCGATCCGGGGTTCACGGCCGTCCTCGCGTACGCGGACGGGCATCCGGTCGGCTACGCCTACGGCAACACCATCGAGCACGGCGACCGCTACTGGCAGCGCACCAGCCCGGCGCCGACCGAGAAGTTCACCGAGCGTCCGGCCGTGGCCCTGAAGGAGATCGGCGTCCGCCCGGCCTGGCGGAAGACCGGCACCGCCCGCCGGATCCACGACGCCCTCCTCGCCATCCGCGACGAGCCGTACGTGACACTCATGGTTAACCCGGCCGCCGGCGAGGGAAAAGTCCACGCGCTCTACAAGTCGTGGGGGTACGAGGAGATCGGACAGAGCCAGCCATCACCGGCCTCGCCGGTCCTCAGGGTGATGATCCGCGCCACCCGCTGACCGGCGCCCAAGGTGACCCACCGCGTTCGAACGGCTCAGCCGCTCGAGTGGGCTACATAGCCAGTTCAAAGTGGACAGCCCACGACGACAGCCGGTGTCGATCTCTCTCTACAAGCGAATGAGTCGCTGTACGTTCGCGGTATTTCAAGGCGTGGGAGGAGAGACATGAAGTACTGGCTATTAGCCGCCGAGAACAAGACGTCCGCGTACGAGATGACCCGTGGATCTTCCCAGTCGGCCGGGGGCTGGGATTCGTCGCTTTCAACCGTCACCCGCCTCGAGGTTGAGGAAGGCGACGCAGTCCTACTGTGGCGGAAGGGCCGAGGCGGCGGCGTAGTGGCGCTGGGGGAGATCGCCATCACGACCCCTGTGGAGTCCGACACGCTTGATTGGTCGCTCGCGCGGCTCATAGAGAGGGGCGACGAGGGATCGACTCCCCCTCATGTGAGAGTGCGTCTATCCTTCGGCAAGCTCTCGTTCGCCGCCCCTGTCTCGACCCCGGTACTCCGGACTTCGGGCCTTGATCACGTAGTGAAGCGGGCGCGGTCAGCGACTACAGGACGCCAGCTGGTAGCGCTCAATCTGGCCGCCAGGCGATGGAGAGATTTGATTCAACTCTTGGAGGAGATACAGGCACCGGATGACATGCCCACAGCTTGGAGCAGCCCACCCGGGGCAGTCGTCAAACGGAGCGAACTGCACGATGTCTACGGAGGCAGCCCACGACTCACTGTCGGTGCCAGTGGGAGGACTCCCAACGCATTCCTCTTCCTCGATCGCTCCGTCACAGGCCAACTTGCCCCTCGATGGGATGGCCCTGTGCTGCTTGCTTCCGGACAGTCACAGTGGACAGACACCATCTCGGACGACAACCTGGCCGCGCTCGCGCACAGGCGGCGCGGGGTACCGCTGAGGGTCTTCGTCGCGCACCGCAGCGAGAGTCTCTATCTCGGGGAGTTCGCGATTGAACCCGAATCACCGGTGGAGCGCTGGGTGGATACCGGCAAACGAGATATCACGCCCTCCTACGCTCATCGGCCACACATAGTGGACACTCGAGCACCGCTCTTCCGGCTTCGCCAGCTGAACGGCGTCTCGATGCCAACGGACGAGGTAGACCCGTTCCGGAACGCCTCTCGCATCAGCCTTCGGCTGCAACCTGTCGGTAACCAGCCAGCCGCGACCGCCATCCGCAAGCTGCTTACCGTTCTGGAAAGCGAGCCAGCAACCGCCACGTCCCTCGTTGAGCTCGACGAGGCTCAGCTGCTCGCGACTCTGGTTCAGCGCGCTCGACGTCAGGCTGATCTGGATGAGCTGCGCGTCGCAGTCGAGGACCCCGAAAGCAGCGAAGGCGACCTGCAGAGACTCGTCGAGCGGATGACCTGGATCTTCGGGGGCGAGTTCCTGCCAGGCACGGTCCGCCGCAACATCACCCTGCGAGACCAGCTGGACCTGGCTCTACTCCGACCAGACGGCACCCTGCACGGCGTCGAACTCAAGAAGGCCAACATCAAGCGGCTAGTCACCGGCCAGCGAAACCACCTGATTGTTGGCACAGAAGTCAACAAAGCGGTCGGGCAGGCAATGAACTACCTACGCGAGCTGGACGAGAAGCGCCCACAGATCTTAGTGGACTTGGGTATCGATTGCCGACGCGCGTCGATGACGGTCGTGATCGGGCACAGCGGATTCGTGACCACAGATGCATCGCCCCAAGAGATCGACGAAACCATTCGTACCTTCAACTCGTACCTGACGCGTTTGAGCGTCACTACATACGGCCGCCTAATCGAGAACGCACAGCGGACAATCAACCTGACGGCCTCAGGCCGATAGGGGGCTGCGCGTGTGTCGCAAGAGCCTGGACTCTTGAGCGGCCTCACGTGCGTGCGCGGTGCGTGAGCGGACGGTCCGGCGCAGCGTCACGAGCTGGATGGGGTACGACGCCGCAGGGCGCTGATCAGGCAGAACAGCGCCCTGCGGCAGGGTGCAGCACTGCCTGGCAAGGATTCGATCCCACTCCGACTGCCCGCAAGGTCGGACGCGGAGCGGCCCTCTTCATGCGAGTCACGTACACCAAGTGACCACTCTGTGAAAGGAAAGGCACTCGGATAACGTATGCCTCATGCGAGGTTAGGAAATCTCGGGCGCCATCCGAACTGCCTGAGTCCGACTGTGTCAACCACGACGGCATGGTGCCCCACCCTCAAGGTGAACGTCTCCTCGGAATAGTGCAGGCCCCGCTTCGGCAGATCCGGACGCTTGAGCATCTCCACAACGCTGCGAAGCGACGGCGGGTCTCCGGCCTCAATGAGATAGCGCAACGAGGTCGGGTAGATGCCCTGCACGGAAATCGGCCGTAGACAGAGCTGCTGGGGTGTGCCCACGCCCCAGGTCATCTCGATCTCACTCAGCTGGGGCCATCCGTCCGACAGCTCGGCCACGGCAGTCCCTGACTCCAGTTCGCCACGCACCCTTTCCAACTGGTCTGCGGCAGAGGTGACCCAGCTCTCCACTTTACCTACTTCACGCCGCGTGACAGCGTCGATGGGCCACTTGATTTCGAGGCAGATTCCCAGCTTGTTCTCGGCGTCGACAGCTATGACGTCCAGGTCGCCCGCGCGTTTTCCATCAGCACGCAGCACCTTCACACCACTCCGTGCTACTACCCCCGGAATCGCGGCAAACCAATCCTCCCACTCTTTTGCCCGTTTCCCCAGGGTGTGCCCCACCCGACCGAACCGACTCGCATCTTGAGCCGCCGTTCTCAGCGCAATGGCATCAACCGCCCTCGAAGTAATGAGAGGAGGACAAAGAATGATCTTTTCTCCACTCTCGACGAGGGGCGCGGTCCGGGCCGAACGGCCCACCCGATAGGTCAACCGCTCAAGCAGGTCGTCGATATGCGCGGTCGGAATTTCGGGGCACAGTTGGCTCAAGGCATCGACCATCACCTGCCGATCCAGATGAGCAAGAGTGCTCTCCAGTCTCGCGGCAGAGCGTGCCGCAAGTTCACAGAGGTCAGCAAGCCCCATGATGCCGGCCAGGAGAACCGTGGCTTCCCCCATAGTGAGTCCGTTGCCGAGGGCGAAGGAATCGGGCAAGTATCCTTCCGGCGCAGACTTCCTCCAGGCGTCAATAGACACCATTGCCCGATCTGCGGACGCCTTCAAAACCTCGAACGGCGGCCCTTCGCGCGACTCGACGGGGCGAGCCCGGGCCCACCTCCGTTCCACCTCGGAGAACGGTGGTAGTTCTCTGGGTCGCGCTCGTGATTCCAGATACATGTCGGCTGCCTCAAGGGCCACATCCCAGGCGTGGCGAACTCGAAGATCCCTACCTCTGCGCCTCACCGAGTAACCACCCATGCGGATACTGTGTTCTATCTGATCCCACCGCGAGAACTCGATAGTGGAGGTGAGCACTTCGAAAGCCGCATCCTCATCACAGTCACCATCACCAAGCGGAAACTGGTGATGCCACTCAATCACGAACTCGAAGAGGGTCTCCCAGGGAACATCAGTCTGTATCCCGGCGTCCATCTCCCTGGCTCTGAACTCGGCCGCCTTCCGCAGTAGCGCGTAGATGCGTCCCTCTCCTGCACTCCACGCACGGTGTAGCCGCAGTGCGGACCTCTTTCTGGAAATCTCCTCCAGAAGCTCTTCCGCCGGTTTCATGTCTCTCCCCCTCGCCATCCGAGACCCTCGGCATGGCATCGGTCAGATACCTGGACGCACCCAAGCGCAGACCACAGCCTTGGGTCCCCGTGTGATCCTCGTACACCAAGCAGTACGACACCACCAGATTGCCAGCACCACATTCGTTAGCCTCGATCTTTCTTGAGGGTCCACCGACGGAGTCGGTGGACCCTCAAGAAAGATCGAGGCTAGGCGGCTTCGGGCCCAGCTATCACCCGCCAGCACGATGAACAGGCGTGATCCAAATACGGACGCTGTCGCGATAACCGACTGCTGCGAGGAGGCCACCATCCGGAGAAAAAGCAACGTCGTACGCCTCGCCGAGGGAGGCATCGAGAGAGCCGGGAAGTGGCTGGCCGTCAGCCGCATTCCATAAGCGCACTGTGCCGTCCATAACTGCACCGGCCAAGAGTTGACCATCCGGCGAGAAGGTCACCGCGCTCACGGCTCATGTCTGAGCAGACGAGCAATCACGGACAGCGTTGCCCGTTCCCGAGACAAGTGGATCCCACAACCGCACCGATCCATCGCTCCCCGCTGAGGCCAACAGTTTTCCGTCAGGCGCGAACGCAATACCGCAACATTTCCCAACGGTTATGCATCCGGTCACCTCCCATGTGGCGGGTGACCACAGCTGCGTTATCCCGTCGTATCCGGCAACGGCCAGCAGGGAGCCATCGGGGGAAAACGTAAGCCCGTCGACCCGGGTTTGCCCCACATCCAGAGTCTTGATCATCTCGCGTGTAGCGGTGTCCCACAGGTACACACACCCTACGAATCCGGCTGCCGCCAATAGACTTCCGTCGGGGGAAAACGCCAGACTGTCGAGGATCCCCTCGCTGTCAGGCAGGCTTCCCCCCACAGGGATGCGGAAAGTCACGTCCCACAGCCACACTGTTCCATCATCAGCCGACGAAGCAAGCAGCCGCCCATCGGACGAGAAGGTCAGGTCACGAACGATGTCGCGGTGTCCGGCGAGGGGGTTCGTTACAGCGCTACCCATGGGATCTTGCAGATATATGACCCCGTCGCAGCCGCCCAGGGCCAGGTACTGCTTATCGGGTGAGAAGGCCAATGCGTCGTACTCATCGGCAGGGCCCTGAACAGGCCTCAGAGCCACGACGTATCCGCCTTCTAGGTCGTCCGCAAGCGCCTGGAGGGCCAGCGGACTTACGGCTCGCACTGGGGCGCGCTCCGAGATACCTACACCTGTACTGCTGCGCTGCGACCGCATATGGTCCAGGTCTCGCCACCGTTCGCGCCACACCCCCATCTCGGGAGTTCCGCGTGCCACGAGACAGTGCTTGCCGTCCTCGTCGTACGAGAGCAACGTGCGCACCAGAGACATCAGGGTGTCCAGCCGCTGGAGCCGCTTGCCGTTGAATGCCTCGCTGAGGGCGGAGACTGATAAGGGGCTTGCACCCGGCATAGCAGCCGCGCGGGACACGATCATGTTGAGCGTGGGGCCCCCGCGATCGGCTCGCAGTTGGCGTAGCTCCTCAGCTAGCCGGTCAAGCCCGACCGTAAATTCGGTCTTGTTCGGCGCGCTCATCTGTCCACCCCCTGTTGCGTCTGGCGCCTACGCTAGGGGACCTCAGGCCGTACCGCGCCGAAATCCGCCGAAACTTTGGCGGCATCACAACTTCGTTCGTGCGATGCAGGTCTACGGGCTAGGCACTGTTGCCATGGGATGCATGACGCACTCTCAGGACCCTCAAGTTTCGCCCCCGCCTCCACACTCAGAGCCTGGTCCCTTCATGACCGTACGCACCGCGCTCATCCTCCTGGCATCCGTAGTCATCGGCGTAGTCACCGGCGGCCTCGCCCTCCTCTGCGGCACTCAGCCCGCTGGTGCCGCTCTGGCCGGACTGACCAGTGTCGGGGCTTCCGTACCCGTCCTGCATGCCCTCATCCAGTAGGAGACAAAGAGCGGCTGGTTTCCAGGACACGGCCTTCATGCGTGCGCGATGCGTGAGCGGACTGCGCGACACAAAGCGTCATACGAGGGATCGACTACACGGTTGCGCGCTACTGACCAGGGGAAACAGCACCGCGAAGCAGGGTCGAGCACCCCCCGGCAAGGATCCAATCCCACTCCTAAAGCGGGTGTCGCAGGTTCGAATCCTGCCGGGGGCACAGCAAAACACCAGGTCAGGGGCCCTTCCGTCCAGCAGACGGGAGGGCTCCCGCGCTTGCGGCGCACGTATGGCACGCCCACCGGGGCGCAGAACTCGCCGCCCTGGGCGGGGTCTCCAAGGCCACCATGAGCCGGCTCGTGCGCACCCCGCCTGGGCTTCGCCGACTTCGACGAGGTACGAGAACTCCTCCGTGCGCCGCGCCTCCGGCGGCGAGCCCCGACGTGTGGAGGTGCCGCCCGGCCTCGCCGGCTACGCGGGCCGACAGGCCGAATCGATCCACAAGGCGCTCCGGCGGCCTGCGCTCACCGACGTGGTTGACCGCCTCGCCTCCGCCCACAGGGTCACCGTCGTCAGCCGACGCCGGCGGCGGGGCGAACCACGATCTCGTTGACGTCGACGTCGCTGGGCTGGGTGATGGCGAAGGCGATGGCGTCCGCGATGGCGGAGGCGGGAATGGCCACCGAGCGATAGGTCTTCATGTCCTCGCGGGCGCGCGGGTCGGAGAGGGAATCGGCGAGTTCGGATTCGGTGACGCCGGGGGAGACGACGGTGACTCGGATGTCACCGGCCGATTCCTGGCGCAGGCCCTCGGAGATCGCGCGTACGGCGAATTTGGTGGCGCAGTACACCGCGGCGGTGGCCACCACCTCGTAGGCACCGACGGAAGCGATGTTCACGAACTGTCCGCTGCCCTGCTGCCGCATGACCGGCAGGGCGGCGGCGATGCCGTGGAGCACACCGCGTACGTTGACGTCGATCATCCGGTCCCACTCGTCGACCTTCAGGGCTTCCAGCGGGGACAGCGGCATCACCCCGGCGATGTTGACCATCACGTCCACTCGCCCGTAGTGCTCGCAGGCGGTGGACACGAAGGCTCGTACATTGGCGGGATCCGTGACATCCAGCCGCTGGTAGGCCGCGGTGCCGCCGTCGGCGGTGATCTCCTTGACCAGGGCGTCGAGACGATCGGTGCGCCGTGCGCCCAGGAGGAGGCGGTGGCCGTCGGCGGCCAGGCGGCGGGCGGTCGCCTCCCCGATCCCGCTGCTCGCCCCGGTGATCGCGACGATCTTCGCACTGTCTGTCATGCCTGCTTTTCCTCTCGGTAGAGGACGAGGTGCTTGTGGTGAAGCACGCCGTCGCGGATGCCGCCCATCGCCGTGAATCCGGTGTCGTCGACGTAATCGATCCGGCTGTCCGTCACCGAGCGGCGCCTCGTGCAAGCGCTGGACCGGCGACCGCGGGCCTCGTCGTATCGGCCGTCCGCCCGCACCTCCTGGCGGATGTGACCGTCCGCGTCACCCACATACCGACCACATCGGCATTGCCGTCCTCCGCGCTCCCTGCCATGGCGGACTCTTTTCGTCCATAGGTACGGATCTGTCCTGAGGTACGGATCTGTCCTGCCCCACCGAGTCTGGGCAGGTCGGTGACCGCCGACCAGGACGCGTGCTGCCTGGGTGCGCCACACCCAGGCAGCACGCCGCCCCGCGGCCTAGCCTGAAGACATGCCCGACAACCAACTGGGAGAGTTCCTGCGCGCACGCCGGGAGCGCCTGCGGCCGCAGGACGTCGGCATGGCGAGCTACGGCGTGCGCAGAGTCACCGGACTGCGTCGTGAGGAGGTCGCCGTCCTGGCCCGTGTGAACCCTGACTACTACGCCCGGCTGGAACAGGGCCGCGAACGCCACCCCTCGCCCCAAGTGCTCGATGCACTCTGCCGCGCGCTGCAGCTCGAAACCGACGCCCGCACGCACCTGTACCAGCTGGCCGGAACAGCGCCGAGTGACCAGTTCACCCACACCACAGACCACGTCAGTCCCGCGCTGCGACAGTTGATGGACGGCTACCCGGGAGCCCCGGCGTTCGTCATCAACCGGACCTTGGACATCCTGGCGACCAACGCCCTGGCCGACATCCTGTACTCACCTTTCGAGCAGGCGGACAATCTCGCCCGCATGACCTTCCTCGACCCGGCAGGCCGACAGTTCTACCCCCGATGGGACTGGACGGCCGAGGCCACCGTGGTCAATCTGCGCCAGGGTGCCGGCCTCGACCCGGACAACCCGCGGCTGCGGGAACTCGTCCGCACCCTCACCGAGCACAGCGCCGACTTCACCCGGCTGTGGAACACCCACGGGGTACGCGGCAAGACCCAGGACGCCAAGCACCTCCGCCACCCGGACGTCGGTCTCCTGACCCTCACCTACCAGGCCTTCGACGTACGCGACGCCCCGGGCCAACAGCTCGTCATCTACCAAGCCGCCCCCGGAAGCCCCAGCGCCCACGCCCTCAACCTTCTCGGCTCCATCCACGCCACCTGGAACCAGACCCAGCCTTATCCCAGGTAGGTGATCAAGGCCGGCGTACGCGGACGCGCCGCCGTTTGGCAGGGGCGAACGCTGACGCGCTGAAAGTCCGGGCAACCTGCCACCAGTTCACGTTGCCGGCCAGTGCGACGAGGTCGCCGCTACACCATCACCGGCAATCGCATCTACTACGTCGACGACACCGCCTTCACCACCGACGGCGTCTTTGTCGACCGCGGCACCCTCCACCACGGCGACTGCGTTTTCCATCGGGAGACGGAAGAAGTGATGAGCACCGAACTGCCGGCCAGTCGATCAGCGTGTGCAACGGCTTGCAGGGCAAGCACCAGCCTCGTTCAACTCGCCGATCTCGTCAGACTCAAGGGGAGACAAGAATGTCAGAACCGGTGAACCCTTCCCGCACCGACCGTAAGCGCCGCAGCGTGCTGAAGGCAGCGGGAGGTGGCGCCCTCTTCGCGACTCCGCTTTTAGCGGCCGCTCCGGCCTCGGCCCAGGAAGTGGATGTCAGGTCCGCCGCCACAGCACGGGAGAGGCGCCTCAAGCGCCTGACCCTTGTAGCTTTCGAGAGGCAGGCTACCGGCGGAAGTTTCTATGACGTCCTGGCCGATGACGTCATCTGGACCGTTGCCGCCGCCGAGCCCACTACTCACTACGGCAGGGAGGCGTTCCTCGCCAATGGCTCCGGCCCCGTAATGGGCCGTCTGTCGACCACGCTCGTTCCCGAGGTCCGGAGTATCTGGGCACAGAACGACACTGTCGTCATTCACTGGGACGGATCGGCTGTGGCACGCGACGGCGTGCCGTATCACAACAGCTACTGCTGGATCTGGACCTACCGTGGCGAATCCGTGATCAAGGCCGTTGCATTCCTCGATCTGGTGGCCTTGAACGACCTCTTCGACCGTATTCCCCTGCCGAGTTGAGCGCCTGTTCGGTGGGGGCGGGGCCCGGGGCGAGCGTCCTGCCGGACGACGGCGATCACACGGTCCACCGCCTCGTCGGGATCCCCGCGGCCTCAGCGAGGTCCGCGCAGCCGGTCGCGTCCCGGGTGCCTTTGTGGATGAACGCCAGGCACATGTCGGCGCCGAGCCGGACCATCCGCTGATCGCGTATCGGTCCGGCCGCGCGGCCGTGGGTCTTCCAGTCGGCCGGATGCGGCTCCTCTATGACCGGGCCCAGATGAGCGACGGCGACGTCATTGACCCAGCCACCGGCGATCCAGTCGGCGCCGGTCGGGCACGCGCCGTGTACGACGACGAACGGCAGGTTGGCGAGCAGCCAGACGCGGGTGATCTGGTGGCGAATCAAGTCTTCGTCTTCCCAGTCGCGGGAGCCGGTGACGAGGACGCGGTACGGGGTCACTGTGGGGGGCCTCTTGTCGTTGGTTGGGGCCGGGGACTGTTGGGCGTGCTGGGTGGCCCCGTGGTTCCCCTGGGTGTGGTGGGGGTTCCCTGGGTGTAGTGGAGGTTCCCTGGCTTTGGTGGGGGGGCCTCTGGGTGTGATGGGGGTTCCCTGGGCGTGGTGCGGGTTCCCTGGGTGTAGTGGGGGGGCCTCTGGGTGTGGCGGGGTGGTGGGCCACCGGTCCGGTGACCTTCCACTCGGATCGCGGCCGCCCCGTACACAAGCCGGCAATTCGCCGCCCTCGCGGACCAGTTGCCGGTTCAGTTCGGCACCGCCGCCGGGTCCCGTACAACCCCCGGGCCCCTTCGGCGGTCACACCTGCACCGGACGGCGCGTGTGCGCGGGGTCGGAGGCCCGTCAGGGGCAAGCCCCGTACGTCGTCGGCTCGGAGGCTCGGACCACCGACTCGGATGGCCACCACGGTGTCCGGGGTGCCGAAGGAGAAGAGGACACGCATGCAGCAGCACCTTCGCACCATCCTCGCGACCACCGCCTCGGCCGCCCTCATCAGCGGGTTACTGCTCGCCGCCGGGGGCAGCGCCGTCGCCGCGCCGTCCGGGGTGCGGGGCGACTTCAACGGCGACGGTTACGGCGACCTCGCGATCGCCGCGCCCCTCGGGAAGGTCAGCGGTAAGGCGGGGGCCGGGTACGTGGCCGTCGTCTACGGCACCAAGAACGGACTCGACAAGTCCGAGCGCGCCATCATCAGCCAGGCCACCGCCGGTGTTCCGGGAGTGCCGGAGGCGGGTGACCACTTCGGCGACCGCCTCACCACCGGTGACCTCGACGGTGACGGCTACACCGATCTGGTGGTCGGCGTGCACTCCGAGCGGATCGGGACCACCGACTCGTTCGGCGTCCTCACCGTCGTCTGGGGAGGCGCGAGCGGCCTGAAGTCCGCCGTCGATCTCGCGGCCCCGCTGCCCGAGTACCGGAACGAACTCGGCTGGGGCCTCGCTTCCGGTGACTTCGACGGGGACGGTCACACCGACCTGGCCGCCGTCAATATCGCCGCACCCGAGCTGAACATCTTCAAGGGTCCGGTCTCCCGGACCGGCAAGGCGGCGGGTCTCGTCGGTATCGACACATCCGGCCGGACCGGTATCAACGCCGACAAGATCGTCGCGGGGAATGTCAACGGCGACGGCGCGACCGACCTCCTGGTCATGGGGCAGCAGGAGAGCGGCGACGGATACCGGACCCGCAGCGTCCTCTACAAGGGGGGCAAGACCGGTCTCAAGGCGTCGGGCAAGGCCGCGGGGGGCTACGAGGCGGTCATCGCCGATGTCGACAAGGACGGTTACGGCGACATCGTCACCGGCAACTTCATGGAGAAGTCCGCCGACGAGCCGAACGGCGGCCTCGGAGGCGCGATCACGGTGACCTACGGCAGCGCCGCCGGGCTGTCCGCCCGTACCCCGGTCCGTATCACCCAGAACACCGCCGGAATTCCCGGCACCGCCAGGAAGGGTGACCGCTTCGGCTGGAGTCTGGCCGCGGGTGACACCAACCGCGACGGCTACGCGGACGTCGCGATCGGCGCGCCGGGCGAGGCCATCGGGGGCAGGATGGCGACGGGCACGGTCACCGTGCTGCGCGGCTCCGCGAAGGGGCTGACCGGCACCGGTTCCAAGAGTTTCACGCAGAACACGGCGGGGGTGCCCGGTACGGCCGAGGCGCAAGATCAGTTCGGCTCCTCCGTCGAGCTCACGGACAGCGACAGGGACGGCCGCGCGGAACTGGTGGCCGGCGCCTTCGCCGAGAACAAGGGCGCGGGGTCGGTCTGGCTCTTCAAGTCCGGTACGAGCGGTATCACCGCCACCGGTTCGACGTCCTTCGGCGCCGCCGCGGTCGGCGGGCCCACCGGTCTGTCGTACTTCGGCGACGTCCTCGCCGGATAGGGCGTAGCGCTCGCCACAGGGGCCGGACCCGCCGGGGGGCCGGCCCCTCGTCGGCCGCCGGGTTCCGCGTGCCGCGGTGGCGCTGACGCCGGCTCTCGGTATTGGACCGCCCCTCAGCTCCCCGCGCGCGCCTCCCGCGCCGTCGCCCGCCACTCCGTCACCGCCGCCGTCATCGCCTCCACCACGCGGCGGCCGCGGGCCGTGTCCTCCCGGATCGTACGGCTGAACTCCACGTGGATGAACGGGACTCCGTCGTCCGACGCGAGCCGGCCCTGCTTGTTCGTACGCCCGGCCAGCGGGCACTTGGACGACCAGGCGCGGCACACCCGGAAGCCGTCGTCCGTCAGGGCCCGCGCCAGGGTGACGGCCTGCGGGCGGCCGTCGTCGCCGGCGCCCGTGGACACCACCACGTCGTGCGCCGGGGCCGTCGTGTCCGCGAAACCGTGGACCTGGATGCCGGGTATCCCGCGGGCGACGAGTTCCGCGCAGACCGCGTAGAAGACCGTGTCGGTACGGTGCGCGACGTCCGAGGCGTTCCCCTCGCCCGCCGCGCGATGGGCACCGGCCATGACCAGCACCCCGCCGGGGGTGCCGCGCAGCACGCCGGCGCCGAGGGTCTCGCTGTACGCGTCGGCGACGGGGTGCGGCACCTGCACCGAGAAGCGGGCGGGCGCGTCGAGGTCGATGTACACCCGCCCCCAGCCGCGCGCGCCCTCGCGGGCCCGGTCGGAGATCTCCGCGTACCGCCGCCCCTTCACGGTGTCCCGGAGGATGTGTACGCCGAAGTCGACCTCGGCGAGCCTGCGTTCGGCCTCACCGCGCTTGCCGTCGAGATAGAGTCCGACCCCGGCGGCGACGGTCTCGCGCTCGAAGCGGTTGGGCGGCAGGAAGCGGGCGTCGGCCACGGTGTCCGCGGCGAATCCCGCGATCCGGCGTTCCAGATCGAGGTCGGTACCGGAGGCGGGTGCCGAGGGTTCGTCGGAGTTCCGGTCCAGGACCGGAGTGACGATCACCACAGCTGCCGCGATCAGCACCCCGACCAGCAGGCTTGCCATGATTGTTATCTTCACGGTCGGAGATCGTGTCATATGACGTTCAAAATACCTATGTGAAACAACCCCTCCCTCTGCTCCGCGGTCGAGTCCCTCTGTCCCGCGGGCGACGTGCCGCCACCCGTACGGCCCTCCGCGCCGCCGCGACAGCCTGTCTCGCCACCTGCCTCGCCACGGCCGTCGCGGGCTGTTCCGTACTCGGCTCCGGCGACGGGGGCACAGACGCCAAGGGGGGCGGAGGCCCGTCGTTCACGGTCGCCGCGGCCGGTGACGTACTGATCCATCCCCCGCTGACGGATCAGGCGACGAAGGACGCGAAGGCCACGGGGGGCAAGGCCGGGGCACTCGACTTCGGGCCGCTGATGGCCGGGGTGAAACCGGTGATCAGCAAGGCTGACCTGGCGATCTGCCACATGGAGCCGGTGGTCGCCAAGAAGGGCGGGCCCTACGAGGGGTTCCCGAACTTCCAGGTCCCGCCGGAGATCACCACCACGCTCAAGGACGTCGGCTACGACACCTGCTCGACGGCCTCGAACCACTCGATCGATCACGGTGCCGCCGGCGTGAAGCGCACCCTGGACGCGCTCGACGCGGCCGGTCTGCGTCACACGGGCTCGGCCAGGAGCGAGGAGGAGTGGCGTACGCCACTCATCACCGAGGCGAAGGGCGTGAAGGTGGCGCAGCTCTCCTTCGCCTTCGGATTCGGGACCGACAAGGTGCCGGCGGACAAGCCGTGGCTGGTCAACAAAACGTCCTTCAAGGAGATCGCGGCGGCCGAGAAGCGGGCCCGCGCGGCGGGCGCGGAGGTGGTCATCCTCAGCATCCACTGGGGGCGTGAGCACCAGAACGCGCCGAGCCCGTCGCAGATGGAGCTGGCGGAACACATCACGAAGGACACCGGTATCAATCTCGTGATCGGCCATCACGCCCATGTCGTGCAGCCGATGGAGAAGATCAACAGCACCTGGGTCGCCTATGGCCTCGGCAATCAGGTCGCCCGGCACGAGGTGCCCACCGGCCAGTCCGAGGAGGGCATCATCGGCTGGTTCACCTTCACCAAGCACGGCGGCACGTGGGATGTGCGGGCACAGTACGTGCCGACGTTCGTGGACATCCCGCCGGACCCGGAGGATCCCGAGACCCCCGACAAGCTGCCGGACGGCGCGGTCACGGACTACCGGCTGCTCGATGTGGCGCGGGCGCTCAAGAACGGCAAGCCGGAAAGCGGCACGCCGGACGAGGGGAAGAAGTACAGCGAGGTGCAACTCGCTCGTTACCGGCTGGCCTTCGATCGTACACAAGGCACGATGCTGAACCGCGGCGCGGCGAAGGACGGTCTGACACCTCTTGAGGCGCCGCCCAACTAGCTTGATTCCGGCGGCTGTTGGGTCCACATTAGGCTTCGGTCACGGCCGCTGCCCAGCCGAAAGTCCCGCGGTCCGGTCCCCCTTCGGGGTGAGGCACCCCTGACGGGAACTGTCGGCCGATGGTTCCGCATGTCCGGTACGTAACATCTGTAATACACATCACACGCGCGGTTGTCTGATTTTGCACAACCATTCGACCGCGCGGCCAGTCCTAGTTTCGCGCGTGGGACGCGTGGGAGCGGTGGGGGAAATCCCCCCGTACCCCTCATCCCCGCACGCGCTCGTCTTCATACCCCTGCGCGCACATACGCGCGCGCTCGGGCGCTGCCCGCACCACGCTGAGAGAGGTACCCCATGGCCGTTTCGTCTGCGAAGCGGCGGCACAAGGTCCGCAGACGGGCCGACATGTCGCTCCTGGGCGGCATACGCCCACCGATCGCGGTCCTCTCGGCACTGCTGCTCGCGCTGGCCGGCCTCACGGCCCTGGGATTCGGCAAGCCGGAGAACGAGGCGCTCCCCGAGGCCGTCCGGATCTCCCAGCAGCACTTCGCCGAGGACGGCGCCGTCGCGCTGCGGGCTTCGCTGGACGAGTCGATCACGGACCTCAGCCGGACGGCGGCCCTGTTCAACGCGGGCGATCCGGTCTCCGCCGACACCGTCCTCGACAAGCTGGGGAACGTCTACCAGAAGTGGCGCGGCTCGGCCATCGTCGAGATCAAGTCCGGCAAGCTGCTCGCCGCGCGCGGTGAGAACGTGCCGCTCCTCGCGGTCGACCGGGAGAAGCTGTCCGACAAGGACGGGCTCGCCCCCCGGATGGTGCGGCTGCAGAACGGCGAGACCCGGCTGCTCACCTTCGCCCTGCTGTCGTGGGAGGGGCAGCCGCAGCAGCTTCTGGTCACCTCGAACAGCCTGAAGGTCCCCGGTATCAGCCTCGGCAAGTTCCGGGTGATCGCCGTGGTCGACTCGGGCGGCACGATCCTCAGCAGCGACGGCCTCCAGGTTCCCGAGGAGACCGACTCGGAGAACATCAAGGACGAGCTCAAGGAGACCGAGAAGCAGCTCAAGGCCTTCGCGAAGCTCGCCGCGCAGAAGTCCGGCGACAACCCGCTCACGACCAAGGAGCCGGGCTCCGGCGGCTTCCTCGGTATCAGCGGGACGATGACGGGCTCCCGGATCACCGACGAGCGTACGGTCGCCGGATACGCGACGCTCGCGGCGCCCGAGGCGGGCGAGAGCACCGACGCGACCGGCCTCGGTCTCTCCGTGGTCACGCAGGTGGCCGTCCCGGAGAACACGAGCCGGGTGAACGATCCGCTGTTCGGCCTGATGTCCGCCGCCGCGCTGATCGTCATCGGGGCGCTCGCCGTGGCCCTGCTGCTCGGTACGGTCCAGCGCCCGCTGATCCGGCTCTTCCTGGAGAGCCGCCGCCTCACCCGCGGCGATCTCACCCGGCCGGTGACCGTGCCCCGCTTCGGCGAGACGCGCCGGATCGGGGACGCGCTGGAAATGCTGCGGCTCCAGCTGCTCGGCGCCCCCGCGCCCGGCGCCGGCCCGGCCACGGACAAGGGAACCGGAACCGGCGGCTCCAAGCGGCGCGGACGGCGCGTCGGCACCCGCGCCCTGCTCGCCGGCGGCGGGATCCTGCTGCTCATCTGGTCCGCCCCGATGATGCTGCTGCTCAACCGCGCCGGGGACACCCTCGTGGTACCGCAGCAGCTCGTGAGCGACCAGCGCGACCGCACCGACACCGTCACCGACCGGGTGCGCCGCGCCCTCAACGAGGGCCATGCCGACCTGCTGTCCGTCGCCACCCTCATCGGCGACCAGACCGCGCCCGCGGACATGGCGAAGGTCCTCGAACGCACCATGACCGAGCACCCGCGCTACCGCTCGCTGTACGTGCTCTCCGCCGACGGCTCCGTCCTCGCCAAGGCGGGCGACAATCCGCAGCACCCCGGCGGCAAGCACGAGGGCAACGCCCCGATCGCCGTGCTCTCCACCGACTCCAAGGAACCGCAGGTCGCCGGATACGCCGAACTGCCCGGCCGGGACGGCGCGCTCGTGGTCGGCGAGTTCCGCGTCGACTTCCTCAACTCGCTGCTCAAGCGCCCCGGTCTCGGCCAGGTACGGATCGTCGACGCCGAGCGCCGGACCATGGGCTCCAACAACGGCTACCGGGCGTTCGAGAAGCTGCCCTCCAGCAGGCTCGACTCGCTGGTCGAGGCCACCGGCCAGAAGGTCGGCCTCAGCACACGCCCCAGCGGGGTCCTGTTCCGCGACGGTGACGGCATCCAGATCGCCGCGGCGGCCCCCTTCGCCGGCGGCGGCGCCGCGAAGTCGCTCGGCTGGACCGTCGTCAGCTGGCAGCCCGCCTCCGCCCTCGCGATCCCCGAATACAGCGCGCAGAACCGCACGGTGCTCGCCGGGCTGCTCGGGGTCACGGCAGCCGCCGCCTGTCTGGGCTGGCTGCACATCGTGGTCGTACGTCCGCTGCGCGAACTGGCCGACCAGGCCGAGACGCTGGCCGACGGCGACCGCCGCACCGTCCTCTACCCGCGCCATCACGACGAGGTCGGGGCCATCGCACGCTCCCTGGAACTGCTGCGCCAGCAGCTCCAGGAGCAGCGCAGGCGCGAAGGCGCGCCGCCGGCCCTCGCCGAAAGGATCTGACCGACCGTGCTCTTCCTCTATTTCGTGCTGCTGGTGTGCAGCGCGATCCTGCTGGTCGCCGGACTCGTCGAACAGCGACGGCACTTCACCAACCTGAACCGCATCCCCACCCGGGTACTGGTCAACGGCATCCGCGGCAAGTCGTCCATCACCCGGCTGTGCGCGGGCGCGCTGCGCGGCGGCGAGCTGATCACGGTCGCCAAGACCACCGGCACCGCGGCCCGGTTCATCCACCCGGACGCGACCGAGGAGCCCGTCTACCGCAAGTTCGGCATCGCCAATGTGGTGGAGCAGATCGGCATCGTGCGCCGGGCCGCCGCCTACAACCCCGACGCGCTGGTGATCGAGTGCATGGCCGTCATGCCGGCGCTCCAGGAGATCAACCAGTCGAAACTGATCCGGTCCACGATCGGCGTGCTGTGCAACGTACGTGAGGACCATCTCGCCGAGATGGGCCCGACCCTCGACGACGTGGCGCGCTCGCTCTCCCGCTCCATGCCGGAGGACGGCATCTGTGTCACCGCGGAGAAGGACCGGTTCGCGATCCTCCAGGAGGAGGCCGACGCCAGGAACTGCCAACTGATCTACGCGGACCCGGAGACGGTCTCCGACGAGGAGCTGCGCGGCTTCAGCTGGTTCACGTTCAAGGAGAACGTGGCCATCGCGCTCAAGGTCGCCGAACTGCTGGGCGTGGAGCGCGAGACCGCGCTCCAGGGGATGTACGACGCGCCGCCGGACCCGGGTGTCCTCTCCGTGGAGCGCTACCTCACGCCGGACGCCAAGCGGCTGCGGTTCGCGAACGTCTTCGCGGCGAACGACCCCGAGTCGACGCTGATGAACATCAACCAGCTGCTCGATCTGGGCGCGATCAACCGTCCGCTCCATGTGGTCATCAACTGCCGCCCCGACCGGGTCGAGCGCAATGGTCAGATGGGCGAGATCATCCCCGAACTCCAGCCGGAGAAGGTCTTCGTCATCGGCCATCCGGCGAAGAGCGCCATCGACGCGATCCCGGCCGAATGG
Organism: Streptomyces sp. NPDC102274; assembly: GCF_044766385.1. Lineage (NCBI taxonomy): Bacteria > Bacillati > Actinomycetota > Actinomycetes > Kitasatosporales > Streptomycetaceae > Streptomyces > Streptomyces sp. NPDC102274. Next base: position 175,508 of record NZ_JBIWLW010000006.1, read on the forward strand.
CGCTCACGCGCGGTCGACCTGGGCGGCGACAAGCGCGACCCCGAGGAGTTCATGCGCGAGCTGCTCGACATGCTCGGGCCCGACTCCTCACTGGTCGCGATCGGCAATATCCACGGCCAGGGCGAGCTGCTGCTCGAACACCTGGCGGAGCTGCCGCCGGACGAGACACCGGACCCGGAGGACGGACCCGCCGACCCGCCCGCCCCCGTACGGGCGGCGCAGCCCCGGATCCCGGCGCGGACACAGTCACAGGGACCGTCGCAGGGCCAGGCACAGGGCCAGGACCAGGACCAGGCGTCGGACACCGTCGCCATCCCGGTCGTCTCCGCCGACGCCGTCCCCGGAACCGCCCCGCGGCAGGACCAGCAGCACCCGCGTCACGACGAGACGATGGCGCTGGTCCGCTACGCGCCGCGCCTCGATCCGTTCCAGCCCTACCCGGAGGCGTACGAGCAGCGCTACCAGCAGCGTCCCGCCGCCGGACCGCCGCGCCAGCGCGGCCTGTTCGAACCGGTCCAGATGCCGGAGCAGACAGAGGCCCAGCAGCCGGGCCCGTACGACTCCGACGACCCCGGGCAGCACCACCCCGCGTCCCACCAGCAGCCGCGGCATCCCGATCACCCGAAGCCCCCGCACTCACCGAACCCCTCGCACTCCGTGGCGCCGCAGAACCCAGGAGAACCCCGTTGATCCCCGCAGTCCTCACCCCCGAGATCGCCGCGATCGGCATCGGTCTGGGCCTGATGTTCTCCCTGATCTGCTATCTCACGACCAATCTCTCCCCCGGCGGCATGATCACGCCGGGCTGGCTGGCGCTGACCCTCGTCGAGGACCTCCAGCGCGCCGCCATGGTCGTCGGCGTGACCGTACTGACGTATGTGACCACGCTGCTCGTCCAGCGCTTCGTGATCCTCTACGGAAAGCGCCTGTTCTCCGCGGTCGTCATGATCGGTGTGCTTCTCCAGGGCACCGTGATGATCGTGCTCTCGCTCGAATTCCCTCTCATGTACGCGAACCAGACGCTCGGCTTCATCGTCCCGGGTCTGATCGCCTACCAGCTCGTACGCCAGCCCAAGGGCGCGACCATCCTCGCCACCGGCACGGTCACGCTCACGGCCTATGTAGTCCTCACCGCCGGCATCCTGCTCGGCGCCCTGCCGTCAGCCTGACCCGCCCACCCACGGGAGCCGAATCGTCATGAGTGCCAAGTCCAAGCGCGGCCGCCCTGTCCTGCATGCCGCGACGGTCCTCGCGCTGCTGGCCGGCAGCGCCTATCTCACCGTTGAACTCCGCAAGGACGAGCAGGCGAAGGCGCCCACCGTCCAGGCCATCACCGACATCCCCGCGCTGACGTCCGGGAACGGGAGCACGGCCGGCGAGCAGACCTGGGAGCGGCTGAAGAACCCGGAGCGCTCGGTGCTGCGCAGCGGGGACGGCGACATCCTCGCCACCTTCACCGACGACGCGCGTACGGCGACCCTCACCGGCCCCAGCCGTACCTTCGACGAGCCGACGAGCACCAAGACCCGGGTGGTCACCGAGAACTGGGTACGGCTGATGCCGGAGGCGTGGAAGAAGGGCGCCGAGAAGGAGAAGTGGTTCAAGGACTGGTTCAAGGAGTTCTACGGCAGCGAGGAGGACGACCTCTTCGCGTTCGCCTTCCAGTACGTCGAGGGCGCGCCGGTCAAGAAGGACGACGAGGGCGTTCCGTACGCGGGCGACGCCAACTTCGGGCCGGTCAACCCGGAGGGCAGCGAGGGCAACGACTACCGCCTCGAACAGTCCGACTTCTACGACTACCTCGGCATCCCGTACACCTTCCGCGACGGCACCACCAAGCAGCCGCAGTCCGCGCGTTACCGCGCGATCGACTGCTCGGGCTTCATCCGGACCGTGTTCGGCTACCGGGGCCGCTATCCGCTGATGGTCTCCGATGTCCCCGGCGACGGACTGCCGCGTACCGCCAACGGCATGGCGCGCGCCGACGTGGGCGTCGACATCATCAAGCTGTCGGGTCCCGAGCCGCGCTACGAACGGCCGAAGTCCATCAGCGTGCTCCAGCCCGGCGATCTGGTCTTCTTCAAGCTCGACGGGCGGACCAAGAACCGGCTGGACCACGTCGGTATGTACATGGGCAACGACACGGACGGACACCAGATCTTCGTGTCCAGCCGCGAAGAGGTCAACGGTCCGACGATCGGCGACAAGGGCGGTACGTCACGCCTGGACGGCAACGGGTACTACGCGGCGACGCTGCGCAGCGCCAAGCGCCTCTGACGAGGGGCCGGGGGGCCGGTCCCGTATGAACGGGCCGGCCCCCTCGACGGACAGGTCCTCCTTGGCGGACAAGCCCCCCCCTCGACGGACAAGCTCTCCTTGACGGACAGGCCCCCGGCGAACGCGCTCAGCGCAGCTCCTCCGGGCAGCCGGTCCCGCGCGGCAGCTGGTACGGCGCGGCCAGCCGGTACACGCCGGGGCGCGGCGCCAGCAGCTCCGTCCACTCGTCGCCCTCCACGTTCGTCTCGGCCTTCAGCAGACACCCGTTGGGGTTCGTATAGACCTTGGGCCCGTCCTCGTCGGCCTTGGACGCCGCGGTCTCCTGCGGGGGCACGACGCTCTTGCCCTCCTCGTCGACGAGGCCGAGCCACGGCGAGTACGGGATCCTGATCAGCACCCGTCCCGCCGACTTCACATGGATCGTCAGCTCGCCCGCGCCCGCCCGGTCCACCGTCGCCGGCGGATCGGCCAGCGGCATCGGGTCCTCGACGGCGAAGAGCTGCCAGTTGGAGTCGCCCCAGACGTGCTCCAGATAGGGCAGCCCCTTCTGGACGAGCTCGGCCTCGAGCCCCGCGCCCGAGTCGGGCTTGCCCTTGGGCAGCACCACGTAGTGCACGGCCCAGCGGTCCAGCCAGCCGCGGTAGCTCTCGGCGGTCAGGGTGTCGTCGTAGAAGAGCGGGTTGCGCTCCATGTCCGCCTGGCGGTTCCAGCCGCGGGCGAGATTGACGTACGGGGCGAGCGCGGAGGCTTCGCGGTGGCTCCTGGCCGGGACGACCTCGACCCGGCCCTTGTCCGCGCCGGTCTGCTGCAGCTGGTTGACCAGCGGCGCCAGTTCACGCGTCCAGGACGCGGTGGGCGCCGTACGCACCATGTCGTCGACGCCCTTGAACCCTATCCAGATGTTGAGCCCGGCGAAGGCGAGCACCAGCGCGTACCAGCGGCGTGACCGAGGGGCCGTGTACGGCAGGGCCGCGAGCAGCACCACGCCCGCGATGACCATCGCGAACCGGGAGACATTGGACCCTATCTGCGAATCGATCACATAGGTCAGCAGCACGCCCACGCCGTAGACCGCCGCGGCGACCCGGACCGTACGCCACTCCCCGGGGACGAGCAGGAACACGAGCACCGCGAAGAGGAAGGGCAGCGAGGCCGTCCCCACCGACATCGGCTGCGTCCCGGAGAACGGGAACAGCCAGGAGGAGAGCGCCACCACCGCGGCCGGCGCGAGACCGAGCGCATACGCCCCGGGGCGCCGCTTGTTGAGGAACAGCGCCGCCGCGACGACCCCGAGGAACAGCCCGGCCACCGGGCTCGCCGCGGTCGCCAGACCGGCGAGCGGCGCGGCGGCTGCCGCCTTGGCCCAGCGCTTCGTCCGCCAGCGGTACGGCCAGCAGAACACCGCCGCGACCGCGCCGAGCGCGAACATCACGCCGAGGCCGAAGGTCACCCGCCCCGACAGCGCGTTGCAGAGGAACGCGAAGACCCCGGCGAGCGAGCACGCCACCGGGTTACGGACGGCCCGTACCCGGACCAGGATCAGCGAGGTGAGGGCGGCGGAGACGGTCCCGGCGATCATCATCGTCGTACGGACGCCGAGGACGGACATCAGATAGGGCGAGACCACGCTGTACGAGACCGGATGCATCCCGCCGTACCAGGCGAGGTTGTACGCGGAGTCCGGGTTCTGGCCGACGAACTCGGCCCAGGCGTCCTGCGCGGCGATGTCGCCGCCGCTGTTGGCGAAGAAGAGGAACCACACCACGTGCGTGACGGCGGCGACGGCGGTGGTGAAGAGAACGGGATGACGGGCCACCCCACCCCGCAGGCGCCCCCGCAGTCCCTCGGACGGCTCGCCGCCGCGCTGCGTGGGCAGTCTTATTCGTGGCCGGGCGGTGTCCCGCCGGTCGGCGGAGGTGACGCCGTCGGCAGAGGTGCCGCCGTCGGCGCGCGTCGGCTCAGTGGTGGTCACTGCGGCTCTCCACGTCTTTCCGTCTCACCGTTGTCCCACCCGGTGTGCCGACCCCCGACATCCTTCGAGACGCCGTCCCCGCGTCCGGCGGTTGCCCGGACGGCCGGCCGAGCGGGTGCCCCGGGCAGATGTCCGTTTCGGGACGCTAACACGTGGCGGCGGCCGGGGAGGGCACCATTTACGGCGCCTTCCCCGGCCGCGGGGCCCCGAGGGGCCGTCGGACGTGTGGCCGCGGATCAGCCGACCCGGGTGAGCTTCGCGCCGAAGCCCGGTTCCGCCAGGTCCTCCTGGAGCGCGACGGGCGCGGACTCCTTGCCGGTGCCGGTGCCGACGATGATCTCGCCGACGACCGTGCCGGAGGCGGCGGAGTGCGGCACCGTCTCCTTGCCCTCGGTGAGGTTGAGCTTCACCTGGAGACCTGCCCAGCCGACCGCCTTCAGGTCCTTGGTGGAGACCACCGGGGTCCGGCCGCCGAGGCCGTCGTCCACGTACCCGACGACATCGCCCTTCTTGACGACCCCGGTGGAGGTGACGCCGTCCTGGGCGGTCTTGATCAGCTTGAGGCTGTTCTGGATCGCCAGCTCCAGCTTGTCCCAGAGCTTCACGGCCTTCTGGGCGCCCATGACCATGCCGATGATCCGGCGGTTCTGGCCGTCGACGATCGTGTTGGCGGACCACAGCAGATTGCCGCCGGCCGGAGTGGACGAGCCGGTCTTGATCCCGCTCACGCCCGGTTCGAGCAGGATCGAGTTGTTGTTGATGATCAGATTGTCGATACCCGGGATCTCGACCTGGGGCAGATTCACGATCTCGCGGAAGACATCGTTCTGCATGACCGCCTTGCCCAGCTTCAGCTGGTCGTTGGCGGTGGAGACGGTGGAGGACTCCAGACCGCTCGGGTCCGTGTACGTCGTGTTCGTCATGCCGAGGTCCTTGGCGGCGGCGTTCATCTTCTCGACGAACGCCGGCTCCGACCTCGCGTCCCAGCGGGCCAGCAGCCGGGCCGCGTTGTTGCCCGAGGGGATCATCAGCAGCTGGAGCATCTGCTTCTGGGTGTACTGCTGCCCTTCCTCTATCGGCGCGGTCGACTCGTCGGGGCGGTCGGCCTCTTCGCCCGCCTTCTTGTCGACCTCGATCTTCGGGCCCACCTGCTCGCCCTTGATCGGGTGGTCCCTGAGGATCACGTACGCGGTCATCACCTTCGCCACGCTCGCGATCGGAGCGGGCTTCTGCTGCCCGTACGTACCGATCACGCCGACGCCCTCGACCTCGACGGCGCCCTGCCCCTCGTCGGGCCACGGCATGTCGAGCTTGCCGCCCTCGAAGGTGAACGTGGGGGCGGCGGAGAGCGCCAGCGTGGGTGCCGGGAGCGGCCGTAGGGCCTGCACGACCGCGAAGACGACCAGGAGGAGCAGCACGAGAGGCGTGTAGATCTTGACCCGCCGGACGGCCGTACGGACCGGAGTCTCGGGCGGGGCGGGCTTGTTCGTCAGCTCGGCCAGGAGATCGAGCGGCGGCATCGGCGGCATCGGCTGCTGCCGGGTCCGCTCGGCCGCCTCGGGAAGCGCGGTGGGCACGGACGACGACGGATACGACGGCGACGGGTACGGCGTCCGGGGCGGAGACGCGAGGGCGGCCTGCTGGTCGTCCCGGCGCAGCGGTACGAACGTACTGGTCCGCTCGGCCGCCGACTCGGGCTTCTCGGCGGGCTTCTCGGCGGCCTTGGACTTCTCCTCGGCCTTGGCCTTCCCCTCGGCCTTTTCCACGCGCCGCTCGGGCACCTTGAGCGTGGTGGTGGGCTGATCGACGGCGGGCCGGCGAAGCTTCGTGAAGACGGCGGTGGGCTGGTCGACGGGCTCCGGGTCGGCGGAGGGGGCAACGGTGCCGGCGTCGGCGTGGGTGTCCTTGCGCTTCTTGGCGTCCGCCTCGGCGTCTTCCTTGGCGTCTTCCTTGGCGTCTTGCTTGGCGTCTTGCTTGGCAGCCGTGGCCCAGGAGGGGACCTTGCCGCCCTTGCCATCTATGTCTCTCTTGTCTTCTTTATCGCCCTCGTCGCCCTTGTCGGCCTTCGCCGCATCAGTGCCAGTATCTGACTCGGCGTCCGTATCAGTCGAGGCGTCAGCGGCGGCGGCGCCCTCCGCCTTGTCCCGCACCTCGCCTCGCACCTCATCCTCCGCCTCGCCCTTGTTTGACGAGGACTCCGCCTTCGGGGGATCGGCCTTCGGCGGCTCAGGGGCTGGAGTTATGCCCCCACCGTCCGATTCGTGCGCGTCCTCGGTCTCCTCGGGCTCCGCGGAATCCTCCGGACGATTTGCGATCGCGACCTTCGTCGACACCGCCGAGCCGGAGTCACGCTCCGCCCGCTCCGCCGTGTCCGCCGCCGCTGTCGCCGGTTCGCGGAAGACCGCGAGCCGCGGATCCCGCCCCCCCGGAGCCGTCTCCCCCGATGACTTCCGCTGATCCGACTTGCCGGGGGACTCGCCCGCCACCGTGTCTCCTTCATGTCTCATCCGACGTACCGCACTGTCCGAAGCATCTATCAGTGTCCTGCTCTGAGACCTCGGCCGACGTGCTAGACGAGAACGACATACATAACGGTTCCCGCACAAAGCACTCAGGCACCCTCGACAGACCAATGTGAGAGGGGTCACCCTGTCATTCATCCACGCGGGGAGGCATGGATGGGCAGGAGCCGCAGAACAATTCCGGAGGAGCTTCTGTTGCTCGCTCTGGACCCGACCACGGGTACCACAGCGCAGCCGCAGTCGCTCGACCTCGGCCTGGCCGGAGCACAGCTAGTAGAGCTGGCGCTGGCAGGACGGATAGCCCCTGACGGGGATCGTATCGCCGTGGTGATGCCACGGCCGACCGGAGATCCGACTCTGGACTCCGCACTGGAGTTGCTGCGCCGACGCGGCAGCCCGGTCCGGGCCGTCCACTGGATCGGCGGGCCCCGACTGGGGCTGCGCCAGACCTATCTCTCGCATCTGGAGCGATGCGGCATGGTGCATGCCGTGGCGGGCCAGATGTGCGGAGTGCTGCCGACGACTCGCTACCAGGCGACGGAGACGGCGATCAGCCGGGAAATCAGGTCCCGGCTGGACAGTGCGATCCGCACCGGCGTACCGCCGGACCCGCGGACCGCGGCGCTCGCCGCGCTGGCCCACGCGGTCGGACTCGGCAAGCACTTGTACCCCGGTAACGAGGGGCGCTCGTCGCGCTCCCGGCTCCGGGACCTGATCAGACATGACCCGATGGGCGGTCTCGTGGCGCACGCCGTGATGGACGTCCAGAACGGGGTGGGCGCACAGCCACGCCGTAATCCCGCCCAGGGCGCCCCCAGCGCCCCGGGTGGCGGACGCCCCCCAGGGGCTGTGCCGTCGCAGCCGCACCACGGCGGCATGGCACGCGTCCCGGCGCACTGAACGACCCGCAGCACACCCGCAACACCCGCAACACCCGCAACGCCCTCAACACCCGCAGGAACCGCAGGAACCGCCAACACGGCAGTCCGCCGCACCGATGTCCCCAGAGCCGGTTCGGGAGCCGCACAAGTCGCGCGGGGCAGTCGGACCACACCGGTCCGACTGCCCCGCGCGTCGTGTCTCGGCCCACTGATGGCCTTCCGGCGGCTCCCCCACGGCCCACTGACGGCCTCTGGAGGGCCCCTGACGGCCTGTACGGCGGTCCTGGGGGGAGAACAGGGGGGCGAGGCGGACAGGAGTCCGTCCCGGCGCGGGGGCGCTCGCACCGGCGCGCGGGGAACCGCGCAGACCGGCCCATTCGCGTCTGTGCCCATTTTCCAGCGCAGTCACGGCATTTGGTGGCAGTCTGCTGAGCAGGAGATACGTACAGCTACGCAGCCGGAGGTGCAGTTTCCGTGGCGTCCAACGTCAATCCCACCGTCAGGCGACGCCGATTGGGCCAGGAGTTGCGCCGGCTCCGCGAGCTGAAGGGCATGACGGCCGAGGAGGTGGCGGAGCGCCTGCTGGTCTCCCAGTCGAAGATCAGCCGACTGGAGAACGGCCGCCGTTCCATCAGCCAGCGCGATGTCCGTGACCTCTGCGGGGTGTACGAGGTCGAGGACCAGCGCATCGTGGACTCGCTGATGCAAATGGCCAAGGACTCCCGTCAGCAGGGCTGGTGGCACGCCTTCGGCGACATCCCGTACAGCGTCTACATCGGCCTGGAGACGGACGCGGCGTCCCTGCGGGTGTACGAGCCCCAGGTCGTCCCTGGGCTGCTCCAGACCCGGCCGTACGCGGAGGCGCTCATCAACGGCGCGCTGCCCGAATCCCCGGTGCTCGACGTCGAGAAGCGCGTCGGGGTCCGGCTGCGACGCCAGGACCGCATCAACACACCCGACGACCCGCTGCGGCTGTGGGCGGTGGTGGACGAGGCGGCGCTGCGCCGTCGCGTCGGCGACCGGCAGCTGATGCGCGAGCAGTTGGAACATCTCGTCGAACAGTCACAGCTCCCGCATGTGACCGTGCAGGTGCTGCCCTTCGAGATGGGCGCGCATCCCGGGATCACCGGACATTACGCGATTCTCGAATTCCCGGACGCCTCGGACTCCAGCGTGGTCTACATCGAGGGCGTGACGAGCGACCTTTATCTGGAGAAGGCGAACGATGTGCAGCGCTACAGCGTGATGTACGAGCACTTGCGCGCACAGGCGCTGAACGCCGATCAGACCCGGCAGTTCATCGCGGATATCGCCAAGGAATACGCCCGCTAGCGGGTTTTCGAGCCGTATACCGGCTGCCGGGTCCTGAGGACGACCGCCGGCGGCCGGCCGGCGGCTCGGGCTGGGCCCGCCATCCCGGCATTTGCACGGAATGTCGAGTACGCCGACTTTCCCGGCCAGAGGGAGGGGAAGGTACACCTCCGCTACCCGGAAGCGGAAGACCCTCCAGAGATAAGCCATCAGGACGAGTGAACGCCCATCCCGCCCTTGGAGTGGGGCTAGTAGCGTCGATCATGCCAGCAGGAAGTTGGCGCTATTTCACACCCATTGCGGAACCGGAGCGAACATGGCAATTCTTCAGGGCGCTACGGACACGTGGACCAAGTCCTCGTACTCCGGCGGAAACGGCGCGTGCGTAGAGGTCAAGTCCCCCGTCGTCCAGACCATTGCCGTCCGGGATTCGAAGGCCCCAGAAGGTCCCTCGATCTCCTTTGTCCCCACCTCATGGAATGCCTTCGTGCAGGAAATGAACAAGGGCGCTTTCGACCTCGGCTGAGGTCATTCGGCACCCTGCACCCGCACCACGGACAGAGCCCTCTCGACCGGTCCGCCGTCCTGGCCGAGGGGGCTCGGGCATGCCCGGCGGGCGCCCGCTTCCCCGCTTCCCCTCTTCCGTTCCCCCACTCCCCCTCTCGGCCGCACGGGACCCGCATCCCCTGCGGTCATTTCGTTGTGACCGAAGCCTGACGAAGTGCTCGCTCATCGTGTGGGCGCCGTCACGGTCGCGACAACGCCCCGACAGGTCAAGAACAAGTAAAATCGTTCGGCTTTCTGACCTGGGTTCACATCTATGACCGGTGAAGCTCTTGACCAGCCGCCACGCCAGGCGGTTCAATCCCCAAAGTCCCCGCTCCCGCACGGGGAAAACCGCCGACCGTACGAACTGACGAAGAGCACTCGACGTTCATAAGGCGGACCCCTGGAGGGGGCACATGAACAGCCTCGACTGGATCGTGCTCATCGCATACTTCGGTGTGATGGTCGCGATCGGCCTCTGGTCGCACAAGCGCGTGGACAACGTCAGCGACTTCTTCACCGCCGGCGGCAAGATGCCGTGGTGGCTTTCCGGTATCTCGCACCACATGTCCGGTTACAGCGCGGTGATGTTCACGGGATACGCGGGCATCGCCTATGTCTACGGCGTCACCTCGTTCGTGACCTGGTCCCTCCCGATCGCCATCGGCATCGGGATCGGCGCCAAACTCTTCGCGCCCCGCCTCAACCGGCTGCGCTCCCGGCTCCATGTCGCGTCGCCGCTCGAATACCTCAAGAACCGCTACGACGTGAAGACACAGCAGGCGCTCGCCTGGTCGGGGTTGCTGCTGAAGATCGTGGACGTGGGCGCCAAGTGGGCGGCCATCGCCACCCTGCTCTCCGTCTTCACCGGGATCTCCCTCAACCAGGGCATCCTCATCACCGGCATCATCACCGGCATTTACTGCACCGTCGGCGGTCTGTGGGCCGATGCCCTCACGGAGCTGGGGCAGTTCATCATCCAGCTCTTCGCCGGTATCGCGATGCTCATCGCCGTCATGGGCAAGCTCGGCGGCATCAGCTCCCTGTGGACGGTCTGGGACAAGCTCCCCGAGGGCCACGCGAACCCGACGGCCGGGCCGTACACCGTGACGTTCCTGCTGGCCTTCCTCTTCATCAAGATGTTCGAGTACAACGGCGGCATGTGGAACCAGGCCCAGCGCTACATGGCGACGGCCAACGCCCGTGAGGCGACCCGCTCGGCCCGGCTGTCCGCCATCCTCTGGCTCGTCTGGCCGCTGGTCCTCTTCTTCCCGATGTGGTGCGCGCCGCTGCTCGTCGAGGCGCAGAAGCCGGACGCGTCCGACTCGTACGCCCTGATGACCGAACAGCTGCTGCCGCACGGTCTGCTGGGCCTGGTCATCGTCGGCTTCTTCTCGCACACCATGGCCATGTGCTCCTCGGACGCCAACGCCATCGCGGCGGTCTTCACCCGGGACATCGCGCCCGTCGTCTCGAAGGCGGCGCGCAACTGGACGGAGCGGGCGGGGCTGCTGGCGGCGCGGCTGTCGACGATCTCGTTCCTGGCGCTGTCGATGGCGATCGCCACGCAGGTCAACTCGCCGACGTTCAAGGACATCATCACTGTCGTGATCAAGTGGGTGGCCGGGCTGATGGGTCCGATCGCGATCCCGTTCATGCTCGGTCTGCTCAAGACGTTCCGCAGGTCGGGGCCGACCGCGGCGCTGGTCAGCTGGGCGCTGGGGCTGCTGGCCTTCTGGCTGGTCAACTACCCCATCAACTGGAGCGTCGACGGCGGTGTGCCCCTCCAGTACCAGGTCTCGGTCCCGCTCGCCGTCTCGCTGGTGCTCTACATCGTGATCGGCTTCCTGAAGCCGGAGGAGTCTCCCGAGCGCGAGGTGCTGCTGGCCCGGATCAACGGGGAGGGCGACGGCGACGGTTCGGGTCTGACCGCGGCCTCGCTGCGGGTACCGGCCCCCGCGGAGCCGGGTGACGCGAAGACGACGGACAGGAAGGGCTCGGACGGCTGAGGAAGGCCGCCGGCGCCTCTCCGGCACCTCTGACACCGCTGTGCGGCGGGTACGGGCGATATACGTCCGTACCCGCCGCGCCGTCGCGTCGGGCCCCCGGCGCGGGCCGCCTCAGCCGCGCGGATAGCGGACCAGCCAGCCCGAGGCCGCGGTCCCCGGGCTGTGCAGCGCGGGGCCCTGGGTCATCTCCATCGCGAAGTCGTCGGCGATCTCCAGCAGCGTGGGCCGGCCCTCCAGCTCCGCCAGCCAGGCGGGCGGCAGGGCCGTCTCCCCGTGGAGCGCGCCGAGCAGCGCGCCGCAGAGTGTGCCGGTCGCCGCCGAGGGACCGTCGTGGTTGACGGCCAGGCGCAGCCCCTGGCGGATGTCCTCGGCGACCAGCGCGCAGTAGACGGCGACGGCGAGCGCCGACTCGGCGGTACGTCCCTCGCCGAGCGCGGCGATCCGTTCCGGGCCCGGGATCCCCTGCCGTACGGCGCCGAGCGCCTGCTGCAGGGCGTCCGAGACGGGCTGGTGCCCCGGGCGCGGGGTGAGCTGGGCGAGGGCCCGCTGCACGCCCGCGTCGAGCGTCTCGCCGCGCGCCAGTGCGTGCACGATCACCGCGAAGGCGCCCGCCGACAGATACGCGCCCGGGAAGCCGTGCGTCTGGACGGCGCACTCCACGGCGAGCTGGCACACCAACTGCGGCTCCCAGCCCACGAGCAGCCCGAACGGCGCGGACCGTACGAGGGCGCCCGAGTCGCGCGCGATCGTGTTCTTGGGCTTGTCGAGCGTGCCCATGATGGTGTCGCCGAGGCCGGTGAGACAGGAGATGGTCGGGTCGCGGCGCGCGTACAGCCACTCCTCCTGGGCGAGCCAGCCACCGTCCTTGCGGCGCAGATCCGGTCCCCAGTCCCGCTGGGTCGCCGCCCACCGCAGATGCGCGCGGTGCACGTCGGTGGGCGGATGCCAGGCGCCGGTGTCCCTGCGGACCTGAGCGCGGATCAGCCCGTCGACGGTGAACAGGGTCAGCTGTGTGGCGGCGGTGACCGCGCCGCGGCGGCCGAAGGCGGGCACGAAGTCGTTCACGGCGCTCTCCCCGTGGGCGGCCCTGATCTCATCGAGCGTGAGCGCGGAGACCCCGGCACCGAGCGCGTCCCCGATGGCACCGCCGAGCAGACAGCCCCGCACCCGGCTGCGGAAATCCTGCTGTTCGGCACGGCCCCAGACGGCTCCGGACGGTGTGCTCACGCGCCCCTCCCTCCCCTGTGCCTCCGAGCGACCGCACCAACTCCGCAGCACTGTAATCGACCGGGAACAGTGGGTTGAGGGCGCGCTTCGGGATGGCTGGGAAGAGTGGGGCGGTATGGGCGGCGGTCGCCCGGCAGGTCGGCTTTGGGCGGCCCGGCCCGGACACGAAGGCTTCCTGGTGGTACGTGGCGGTTACGCGATGCCCGCCGCGCCGCCCTGTGTCACGCGGGCTCCGGGCCGCGGCGTGGGCTCTCGCGCAGCCGCATGGCGGGCCGTTCCAGCTGGGTGGCGGCCCGCAGCAGCCACTCGACCGGGCCCATCCGGAACCGTCGCATCCACCAGGCGCTCCAGACCACTTGCACGGAGTAGATCGCCACCGCGATGGCGAGGACCGCCGCGGACGGCACGCGGCCGATGAGTCCGAGGCCGATCCCCGTGAAGATCAGGACGCAGAGCAGCGACTGGCTCAGATAGTTGGTCAGCGCCATCCGTCCCGGCCAGGCGAGCACTTCGGCCGCCCGCGCACCGCGCGCGGTCCTGAACACGCGCAGGAGCGTGGCCGCATACGCGGCGGTGAGGAAGGGCGCGCTCACGATGTGCGCGGCGCCGGCGAACAAGTTGTCGTGCCCGCCGAAGGTGTAGAACAGCGAGCCCGCGAGCCCCACCGGGAAGCCGACGAGCTGGATGAGCCGCAGCTTCCTCTCGTGGCCGGCGGGGTGGGCGAGTACGCGCCGCTTGCCCGCGGCCAGCCCCACCAGGAAGGCGGAGAACGCCAACGGCCCCTGGAAGAAGAGGATCAGCGGGAATATGGCCCCCAGCGAGGACAGCCGTTCGCCGATGACCGACCCGAGGCCGCCGCGCATCGCCTCGGTGCCGGCCCGGCTGTCGGCGAGCATCCTGGCCTGTTCCGAGGCGGTGGCGGTCGCGGAGGCGCCGTCGATGACGGCCACGAGGACGGCCACGGTCAGGAACAGCAGCGCGATCGTGCCGGTGATGATCCCGGCCACCCACAGCGCGGTGCGCGGCAAGATACCGCGCACCAGGAAGAGCAGCAGCCCGAGCACGGCGTACGTGATCAGAATGTCGCCGTAGAACAGCAGGACCGCGTTGGCGACACCTATCAGGAACAGCGCCCCGAGCCGGCGCAGGAAGCGGGGGCGGAAGGTGTGCCCTCGCACGGCCGCGGAGTTGATCTGGAGGGTGAAGCTGTAGCCGAAGAGAAAGGCGAAGAGGACATAGAACTTCGCCTCGAAGAAGAACTGGACGATGTTCTCCGCGACGTCGTCGTGCCAGGCGAGCCGGGCCGGGTCAGGCAGGTCCAGCAGGGTGTAACCGCTGGCGAAGAACGGGATGTTGACCATCAGGATGCCGAAGAGCGCGACGCCGCGCAGCGCGTCGACGTCCGCGAGCCGCGCCGTCGCGGGCGTGCCCGCGACCGCAGGGCCGGTCTGGGACGGTGGTGTCATACCGTACGACGCTACGGTCGGCGGCCGAGGCACCGCATCCGACCAAAGTAGCGCGACCGGATCTCTACGGTCCTTCTCACGGAATGCTCCGGTGATCCCCCGGTTCACGCCCAGCGGGCGGCGAACGCGTCGCGCGCGGCGACGACCCGGGCGAGCCGCGGGCTCAGGCGGCCGGCGTCGACGCCGGGTGCGTGCAGCAGCTCTTCGAGGTCACAGGCCATGTGCGCGAGGTCGTCCCACTCGTGTTCCAGGGCGAACAGGGTCGTGAGCGAGGCGTCCAGCGCCTCCCAGTCGCCCCGTACGGCCTCGCTCAGCATGGCCCCGTACATGGGCATCTCGACCGTCAGGTCCTCGGCCTCCGACAGCAGTCGCTCCAGCTCCCGCCACACCGGGGCCCCGGCCTCCGCGCCCTCGGCCACGGTCACCACCATGGCCCGCTGGAGCGTGCCGTACACCGGATCCTCGACGCTGTACCGCTCTGCCACCGCGAGTGCCGCCGCCCACTGCCCGCTATGGCGCAGCGCCTCGCAGCGATCGTCCAGGTCGTCGGCGTCGGCGGAGATCAGCTCGTCCAGCCGGCGAAGAGCTTCCTCGGGCCTGCCCAGGAGCAGGCACATGGCCGCCGCGCGGCGCCGGGCGTGGTCCGCGTCCGGGTACAGGTCGACGCATCGCACGAGATCGGCGTACGCCTGCTCCGGGCGGCCCGCGGCCTGTGCCGTCCTGGCCCGGCAGTAGTAGGCCCACGAGCCGTCCTGATCGAGCTCCAGGGACCTGTCCAGATCCGCGAAGGCATGACCGTAACGGCCGCGGGCGTGGTGGGCACTGCCACGCAGGGTGAGCGCCCAGACGTCGTCGGGCCGTCGGTTCAGCACCTCGGTCAGATCGGCGACCGCTTCCTCGTGCTGTCCGGCGTCCAGCCGGGCCTCTCCTCGCCTCCGCCGGATCCACACGACGTCCGGATCGGCGGCGACGGCACGCTCCAGATCGGCCAGCGCGCCCGTGGCGTCGTCCAGTTCCTGACGCAGCCCGGCACGGTGCGCCAACGCCCAGGCGTACTCGGGGTCCAGTTCGATCGCACGGTCCAGATCGGCGCGCGCCTCGGCGTGCCGCCCCAGCAGAGTGCGGACACACCCCCGGCTCGCCAGGGCCGAGGCATGATCGGCGTCCAGCTCCAGGGTGCGGGTCAACTCCCGTTCCGCGTCATCGTTCCGGTCGGCGAGCCGGTACGCCTCGCCACGCTCGGAGGCGATCCAGGCCTTGTCCGGCGCCAGTTCGACCGCACGGTCCAGATCCGCGAAGGACCGGTCGGTTTCCCCCGTTTCGCGCAGCAGGCGGGCTCTGCGGACCAGCGCCCACAGATACTCGACGTCCAGCTCCAGGGCGCGGTCGAGATCGGCCAGGGCAGCGGCGTGCCGCCCCAGCGCCTGCTGGGCGACGCCCCGGGAGGCCAGCGCGTACGCGTTGGTCGGGTCGAGCGCCAGGACACGGTCCAGCAGATCGGCGGCGTCCTGGTGCCTGCCGTGGAGCCGCAGCGTCTCCCCGTACGATTCGAGGATCCAGGTCGTCTCCGGGGCCAGTTCGTCGGCCCGGCGCAGATCGGCCAGGGCGGCCTCGTACGCCCCGTTCAACTGGTGGGTGAGACCACGTCCGTAGTGCGCGAGGGGCTCGTCCTGGTCGAGGGCGAGCGACCGGTCGTACTCGGCCAGCGCCTGTTCGTAGCCGCCCGCCTCGCGCAGTTCCCGTCCGCGTACCGTGTGCGCCGCCGCGCGGCCCCGGGTGTCCAGACCGGGCCGGTCGAGCAGCAGGCCGAGGGCGGCCCGTACCCCTTCTTCCTCGTCGTCGAGGGCAGCCGCCAGCCGCCGTCCCCACTCCCGGGCCGGCTCGTCGTCGGTGTCCGCACCGCCCTCCGCCAGTACCTGCGCGGCGCGGCGGGCCGCCGCCGGGCTCTCGCGGCAGCCGTCGACCACGTCCCGCAGCGCCCCGGGGAGCGCGCCGCGCGGGCCGGCGCACAGCGTGTGGTACGTCTCCTCGAAGCGCAGCGCCCGCCATTCGGCGCTCTCCCACACCTCGTCGGCCCGCAGCTCCGTCTCCGTCCCGGCGGGCGGCTCTGTCTCCGTGTCGGCCCGCAGCTCCGTCTCCGTCCCGGCGGGCGGCTCTGTCTCCGTGTCGGCCCGCAGCTCCGTCTCCGTCTCGGCGCGCCAGCGGGCGAAGCACGCGGCGAGCGCGGTGTGCCGCTCGCGCCAGCGGCGCGGGGAGCGAGTGCGCTGGAGGCGCAGCATGGGGGCGCGCACCACTCCGTGGTACGAGACCCCCGCGTCCTTGAGGGTGGCGAAGGGCAGCGCCCGCAGCCAGTCGTACAGCCCCGCCGCGTCCTCGGTCACGACCGCGCGGAAGACGTCCTCGTCCAGCCGGCGCGGCAGGGCGCAGGCGAGGGCCGCGGCCCGCCGTACCGGGTCCTGCTCCCACTTGAGGAAGCGTTCGACGGCGGTGGCACTGGGGTCGCCCACGTCGTACGGGTCCGTGGGCTGGTTCTCCGCGAGCGTGGACACGAGGACGGGCAGGCCGCCCGAGAGCCTGAGCACCTCCTCCACGACGGACTCGTCCGTGACCCGTTTCGCCGCGAGAAGTGTGCGCGTCTCCCCTTCCGTGAAGGGCGCGAGCGGCAGATCCGTCACGAAGTCCGCGAACTCGCCCCAGCGCGCGGCGCCGAAGGGCCGCTGGCCCGCCACCGTGACAACGACCGCGCCCGGGAACCGGCCGTAGGTGCTGGTCGTCATCAGGTCGCGCAGCCAGCTGTCCAGGAAGGGCGCGGTGCGTTCGTACGTGTCGAAGAAGAGCGCGATCCAGGGGACGGATCGGGCGATCTCGGTCAGTTCGGTGACCAGTACGGGGGTGAGCACCTGGTCCGGCCTCAGGACGAGCTGGACGTCCTCCTGGTTGCGGAAGCGTGCGCTCAGGGTGGCCCGTAGCCGGTCGGCTCCCGCCGCGAGCTGCTGGGTGTCGACCGCGTCCGCGAACGCCCCGACGACCGGGACCATACGGAGCCCGATCACCCCGGCCGTGACGGCCGCGGTGGACCCGGCGGACGGGGCGGCCGCGGCGGACCCGGCGGGGGACTCCCCGCCCGCCGCGGCCGCGCCCGCCGTACCGGCGCCGGACACGGCCGCCGACTCGGCCTCGTGCCGCCGCTGCCGGTACGTGGCGAGCTGCCGGTCCAGTTGCTTGAGCGGATGCCCCTGCCGGCCGAGATGTTCGGCGATCGCGGCCAGCGCCTCGGGGACGCTGCTGACGGACTCGTCCACGTACGCCGTCAGCGCGCCGCATTCCCGGGCGGCCCGCTCCATCTCCCGTACGAGGGAGGTCTTGCCGACCCCCGCGTTGCCGTGGACATGGAAGAGGTAGCGGTGCCGCTCGTCCTCGGGCGGGTACCCGAAGTTCTCGCGGTAGGTGCTCAGCTCGGCGCCGCGTCCGATGAATCTGCGGCGGCGCGCGATCAGTTCGGCCATCGACGGCTGATGCGCGTGCGCCACGTACGTACTCCCCCGTGTCCGTTCCGTTCTCGCCCGCTCAGTCTGCCAGCAGAGGCAGCAGCTCCGGCAGATGTCCGTCCGACGCGGCCGCCGCCCTGACGCGCTCCTCCGGGACCTCGCCGTACAGCGTCGTACGCGGCTTCGCCGGGCGGCCCGCCAGGTCCGCGATGGCGACGAGGTCCTTGACCGAGCGGTACGAGCCGTAACTCGACCCGGCCATCCGGGAGATGGTCTCCTCCATCAGCGTGCCGCCCAGGTCGTTCGCGCCGGAGCGGAGCATCTCCGCCGCACCCTCCGTGCCCAGCTTCACCCAGCTCGTCTGGATATTGGTGATGTGCGGGTGCAGGAGGAGCCTGGCCATCGCCATGACCGCGCGGTTGTCGCGGTCCGTCGGGCCGGGGCGGGCGATGCCGGCCAGATAGACCGGGGCGTTGGTGTGGATGAAGGGGAGCGTCACGAACTCCGTGAAGCCGCCCGTCTCCTGCTGGATCCGGGCGAGCGTACGGAAGTGGCCGAGCCAGTGGCGAGGCTGGTCGACATGGCCGTACATCATCGTGGAACTGGACCGGATGCCCAGTTCATGGGCGGTCTTGACGACCTCGATCCAGGTCGCCGTCGGCAGCTTGCCCTTGGTGAGGATCCAGCGCACCTCGTCGTCGAGGATCTCCGCCGCCGTGCCCGGGATCGAGTCGAGTCCGGCCTCCTTCGCCGCCGTCAGCCAGTCGCGGATCGACAGGCCGGTGCGCGAGGCGCCATTGACGACCTCCATCGGGGAGAAGGCGTGGATGTGCATACCGGGGACGCGTTCCCTCACGGCGCGCGCGATGTCGAAGTACGCCGTGCCGGGCAGGTCCGGGTGGATTCCGCCCTGCATACAGACCTCGGTGGCCCCGACCTCCCACGCCTGCTGCGCGCGGTCCGCGACCTGGTCCAGGGAGAGGGTGTACGCGTCGGCGTCCGTGCGGCGCTGCGCGAAGGCGCAGAAACGGCAGCCGGTGTAACAGACATTGGTGAAGTTGATGTTGCGCGTGACGATGTACGTGACGTCGTCGCCCACCACATCCCGGCGCAACTCGTCGGCGATCCGGGTCAGCGCGTCGAGCGCCGCGCCGTCCGCGTGGAGGAGCGCGAGCGCCTGGTCGTCCGTGAGCTTCGTCGGGTCGTCGGCGGCCCGCGCGAGGGCCGACCGTACGTCCGTGTCGATACGGGAGGGCACCATCCCGGGGGCCGCGGCCTCGCGCAGCGCCTCCCAGTCGCCGTACACCTCGTCGAAGTCGTCGCGCCGGTCGGTGGTGCGGCCCTCGGTGTCGATCGTGCGGTGCAGATCCGTACGGCCGGTGGCGGTGAAGCCCTCGTCGGGCTCCTGCCAGGGCAGCCCGGCCGGCCGCGTGTCCTCGCGGGCGAGGCCCGTCTCCGGGTCGGCCAGCGCCCGTACGTGCGGCATCAGCCGCGGGTCGAGCCAGGGCTCGCCGCGCGCGATGAACTCCGGGTAGATGGTGAGCCGCTCGCGCAGCGCGAAGCCGGACTCGGCGGTACGCGCGGCCAGTTCGTCGATGTGCGGCCAGGGGCGTTCCGGGTTGACATGGTCGGGGGTGAGGGGCGAGACGCCGCCCCAGTCGTCGATGCCCGCGCCGATGAGCAGCGCGTACTGGGCGTCGACGAGGTTGGGCGGAGCCTGGATCCGGGCGGCGGGGCCCAGGACGTGCCGGGTGACGGCGATGGCCGCCGCCAGCTCCTCCAGTTCGGCGTCCGGCATCCCGCGCATCG
This sequence comes from Streptomyces sp. NPDC102274, assembly GCF_044766385.1. Taxonomy (NCBI): domain Bacteria; kingdom Bacillati; phylum Actinomycetota; class Actinomycetes; order Kitasatosporales; family Streptomycetaceae; genus Streptomyces; species Streptomyces sp. NPDC102274. The sequence goes on from NZ_JBIWLW010000006.1 coordinate 195,016, forward strand.
CTGTGTCGGGCTTGGCGCGGAAGTTCTGGACGATGACTTCCTGGATGCCGTGGTACGCCCGCTGGACGCGCCGGAGCTCGAAGAGGGCGTCGGCGCGCTCCTCGTACGATTCCCCGATCCCGATCAGCACGCCGGTGGTGAACGGGACGTTGGAGCGGCCCGCGTCCTCCAGCACCCGCAGCCGTACGGCGGGCTCCTTGTCCGGCGAGCCGTGGTGCGGTCCGCCGGGCTCGGACCACAGCCGGGTCGCCGTGGTCTCCAGCATCATGCCCATGCTGGGCGCGACGGGCTTGAGCCGCTGGAGATCGGTCCAGGAGAGGACGCCCGGGTTGAGATGGGGCAGCAGTCCGGTCTCCTCCAGGACGCGGATCGCCATGGCGCGGACATACGCGAGGGTGTCGTCGTACCCCTCCGCCGCCAGCCACTCCCGGGCCTCGGGCCACCGGTCCTCGGGCTTGTCGCCGAGCGTGAACAGCGCTTCCTTGCAGCCGAGCGCGGCGCCCTGGCGCGCGATCTCCAGGACCTCGTCCGGGGAGAGGAACATGCCGTGCCCGGCGCGGCGCAGCTTGCCGGGGACGGTGACGAAGGTGCAGTAGTGGCACGTGTCCCGGCACAGCCGCGTCAGCGGAATGAAGACCTTGCGGGAGTACGTGATGACGCCGGGCCGTCCGGCCGCCGCCAGCCCGGCGTCCCGTACGCGCGCGGCGGACGCGGCGAGATCGGTGAGGTCGTCGCCGCGCGCCTGGAGCAGCACGGCGGCCTCCGCGACATCCAGCGCGACCCCGTCCCGCGCCCGCTTGAGCGCACGCCGCATCGCGTTGGCGGTGGGGGCCGCCGTTCCGCCGGGTTCTGCCGGTGTTGCCGGTTGTCCGGTCCGCTCTCCGGCGGGTCCGGGGGGTGTCGGTCGTCCTGTTCCGGGTTCCTCAGGCACGCGCGTCGTCATCCTCCGAGAATACGTTCGGTGCTGTGGCCTGCCACGACACGGGACTCCCGACCTGGTCGTCCCGTACAGGTCCAGATCCTGGACTCTTTTCAGCCATCTGCCGACATCCTTCCCTTGCCTCCTGGTTCACGACTCAGTACCAGAGTTCGAACGCATGAATCGGTGGTCGCGTCTGTGACCACGTGGACCACTTGTCCCTCTCGTTGTCCCTCTCGGCACCTTGGGAGCCGCCGGCATGTGCAAGGACCACGCAGACACCCACGACACCCACGACATCCGCCACGACAGCGCCATCGCCCGACGAGGTCTTCTGGTGACGGGAGCCGCCGCCGCGCTTGCGTTGAGTACCGTGAGCTTCGCGAACGCGACCCCGTCCGGACCTTCCGGCACGGCCGGCGACGAGTCCGGAGAGCAGACGAGAACCGTCCGCGGCACGCTGCCGCCCGGCTCCCCGGACTTCGTCCACCTGCCCGTCGAGGTACCGCGCGGGGTCCGCGAGATCCATGTCGCCTACTCCTACGAGCGCCCCGCCATGCCGGCCGGCACCCAGGGCAACGCCCTCGACATCGGCATCTTCGACGAGCGCGGCACGCGGCTCGGCGGCCAGGGCTTCCGCGGCTGGTCGGGCGGCGCCCGCACCGAGTTCTTCCTGCGCGCCGACGCCGCCACCCCCGGCTACGTCCCGGGCCCGGTGAACGCGGGTACCTGGCACATCGCGCTCGGCCCGTACACCGTCGCCCCGCAGGGGCTGGCGTACGAGGTGACGATCACGCTGAGGTTCGGCGCCCCGGACAAGACCCCCAAGCCCGTGTACCCGCCGGAGCGCGCCAAGGGGCGTGGCCGGGCGTGGTACCGCGGTGACTGCCATATCCACTCCGTCCACTCCGACGGCAGGCGCACGCCCGCCGAGATCGCCGCGCTCGCCAGGGCCGCGGGCCTCGACTTCATCAACACCAGCGAGCACAACACGCATTCCGCGCACAGCGTCTGGGGCGGCCTGTGGGGTGACGACCTGCTGATCCTCACCGGCGAGGAGGTCACCACCCGCAACGGACACGTCGTGGCGCTGGGCATGGACGGCGGCACGTTCATCGACTGGCGCTACCGCGCCCGCGACAACCGTTTCGGCCACTACGCCCGCGAGATCCGCCGCGCCGGCGGCCTGGTCGTCCCCGCCCATCCGCACGCCACCTGCATCGGCTGCAACTGGAAGTTCGGCTTCGGCGACGCCGACGCGGTGGAGGTGTGGAACGGCCCGTACACGGTCGACGACGAGGTCTCCCTCGCGGACTGGGACAACACCCTCGTCTCCGCGGCCCGTTCGGGACAGTCCTGGACCCCCGCGATGGGCAGCAGCGACTCCCACCGCGACCCCGACCCCATCGGCACCCCGCAGACCGTCGTCCTGGCCGAGGACCTCACCCGCGACGCGATCCTCGCCGGCATCCGCGCGGGCCACAGCTATGTCGCCGAGTCCGCGTCGGTCTCCCTGACCTTCGGCGCGGCGGGCGGCCGGGGCCGGCACGCGGGCATCGGCGACCGGCTGCGCGTCGACGCGGACGAACCGGTGACCGTACGCCTGGAGGTCACCGGCGCCCCCGGCCGCACCGCCCACTTCGTCACCGACCAGGGCACCCTGCACACGGCCACGCTCCCGGAATCCGGCACGGGCACGGTGGAATGGCGCACCACGGCCGCCTACGCCACCTACGTACGCGCGGAGGTACGCCACACCCCGACGACACCGGGTTTCCCGGGCGCGCTCGCGGCCTTCACCAACCCGATCTTCCTCGGGGAGTGAGGACAGGCCGAAACGGGAAGCCCCGGCCGGCATCCACCGGGGGCAGGTGTCGGCCGGGGCAACTCACTCAGCGAGGAGTAGGGGCTTTAGAGGCCGCGCCTCTTATCGGGTCGCACCGTGGGGCCATAGGACGGTGACGGGTACGCCTACGCGTTCCGCGTACGCCACGACATCGGCGGTGCCACCGTATCCCCGGGCCGGCAGGCCGTCCCAAACGGCGAGTACGACGTCGGAGAGGCCGACGAGGATCTCGCTTCCTGCCTGGTGTGCCTCCGAGGTGGATTCGGTCATTCCCGTGTGGTGGGCATCAGAGGCGCTGGAGAACAGCCCGTCGTATTCAGCGTGATGCCAGTCGGGCAGGTCCTGGCGGTACCGCGCTGCCGGGATGACGACCTCGATGCGCCCGCCGGCGTCGAGGACCGCTTGGGCCCACCAGGTGTCCGGGCCGTCGGCGATACAGCTGATCCCGATGAGGTCGCGTGTGTCGAGCGTGGCGATCTGCGCGGCGAGCATGGCCTTTACCTGCTGCTCGATCTCCTTGGACAGGCCACGATGTCCGGTGATGCCCACACGCATGGTGTGCCCCCCTATAGGTAAGCGGTGTGTAACTGGTTATCGAATTCGCGCACCATACTCGGTGGCGAGGTTGCCGAGTAGGAACGTCTGAGGGCGCGGGCTCTTTCTGCGATCTTTCCAGAGCGAAGCCGTATCCCCTCGGCGAGTGCTCGACCGGCCAGAGTGAAAGCCGCTTCGGCGTCCCCTGCGGCGAGATACCGCGTAGCCACGTCCAACGTGAGAAAAGCACGTTGCTTGTCGTGTCCACCACGGAGAGCAGTGGCGATTGTTTCGTCACTTACCCGCATACGGTGCACCGGACCGAGCCGCGCGGCACAAGTGATTCGGCAGGCCGCGATCTTCCGTTCGTCGAAGGCGAAGATCCAAGGCCACGCGACGGGTTCGGCGTCGGGGATCCGAGCTGCGTGCTGCTCACATGCCTGGAGGGCTTTGCCGCATGCTTGGTGCGCGCCGGCTGACGCATGGGCAATTGCTTCGATCGAGGAGAGCCATGCAGCAGCGAGCGAAGGCGTGTTCGGGCCAAGCTGGTGCCGGGCGTGGGTGACAAGGCGCAGCGCCTCGTGCGGGTTCCCGGTATCTGCTTCGAAAGAGGCGAGCGAACCGGTCTGGTAGGCGCACAGCAAGATGTCATTGGCCCCTCTCGCGGCGCCAATCGCCGACCCGTACCACCGTCGAGCTGAGCCGTGGTCAGCCATGTCCCAAGCCAGCCACGCAGCGAAGGACGCCGCCTCAGATCCGACGGAGGCCATACGCGCACGGTGCGGTGCATCGGGGGCTAGATCGGCGACCGTCTGGATCAGCCGTAGGTGACCTTGAACTGTCTCAGCCAGGCTGCGTGAGGCAATCGTGGCGTCCAGTCGGCGGTAGGAGCTGGTGGCCATCCGCAGGGCGGCTGCCTGCGAGTTGTCCCACTCAGGCTGTGCAGGTGATGACACAGCCGATGCGAGCGGCTGCGCTGTCGCTGCGACGGCAGCGGCCAGGAATTCACGTCGTTCCACAGGAGGGTGTCCGTTCATGTGCTGGTTGGCGAGGCCAACCAGTTCGAACGGTAGTCCAAGGGCGTTGGCGGCGCTTGCCAGGGTTGCCGTGTTGTAGGCGCCGACACCTCGGTTTTCGAGGCGGGAAACGGCCGCTTGGGACATGTCGCAGGAGTTGGCGAGGTCCCCTTGCGTCGATGCTGCAATCTGTCTCGCGCGCTGAATCACTCGGCCGTAGTCGCCGGCCTGAGACGCGTCCTTGAGGTCGCCGAAGGCGTGCCAGTCAATTTTCTCTTTCCCCACGGTAGACAGCATCCCACCTCGGACAACCCGTGGATATGCACATCGCGAATATCGCTATCCGTGTGGTGAATTCGGCATGGCCACAGCGGAGTTGTCACGGTTTGCTTAAAACCTCTTGGAGACCCAAGCGTGGCCGGTCCTGTACCCGGCTGCTGGTTAGGGGGACCTGTGATCGTGACGAGAACCGAGCCAGTGGACACCGTTCCCGTGGCCCGTGAGTGGTCGATGAACTACACGATGTTGCACGGCTCGGTGCGTCTCGCACGGATACATGTCCGCCGCCACCTGACGGCGATGCGCTGGCGGGGCGATGTGGAGGACGCGGCACTCATCGTCTCCGAGTTGGTGTCCAACGCGATCAACCACGGACGGATCCCGGAGCATCTGCTGACTTTGCGTGTGGCGGTGTTGGAAGACGGCGGCCTCTTCATCGATGTGTCCGATCCGGTGGGGGGGTTCCCGCGTTTCACCGAACTGAGCTGTCCTCCGGGCGATGTCGAGAGCGGTCGGGGGCTTCCACTGGTCCATGGCCTGGGCGCCTCCCTCTCCTGGTTCTTGCGCCACGGCGATGGCAAGACGGTCCGCGCGCGACTTTGACGGAAGGCACAGGCCCGACATGTGCGAGCAAGCCTCTGGAACGGCGTGCCGTATGGCCGAACTCCAGGCCACGGTCCACAGCGGTGGCTTCTGGCGCCTTGTGCCCGAATCCGTCCCCCGGATGTACGACCCGGTGACAAGGGCGCTCCTGGAGCGCGTACTCCACGGACTGAGACGAGAGGCGGAATGACAAACAGCAAGGCGCGGAAGCTACTGGCCCAGTTGACGGAAGAGTTCGGTACGGACGGCCTCCTCGCCATCCCGAAGTGCGCTCCCGGAGGGGAAAACACCGACCTCGTACCCGGGTCGGCGCTGCGCTGGCCTCCGTGCGAATGCGGGCATTCTCTGTGCCCCGATTACGGGCCCCCGGAGTAAGAGCGCAATCGGCACCGGGAGAGCCGGAGCCCCACAACCCATGGCGACCGCATCGGGTCAGGGTCGCATCACCGTCTCCGGACGGTACGCATACCCCCGTTCCGGCCGGACTCCCGGCGAAGGAATCGCCGACCGGAACGGGTCGGGCCACAAGGGCCCAGCACTGCACCAATCGGCCCGCCCGGACAGACCGGGCGTCGGTAAGGCACAGGAGGTCACCATGCGACACCTGATGGAGCTGGTCAAGGTCGGCGGGGAGGACACAAGCGGGGACGACGACAAGGAAAGCGCCCCCTCCGGCGGCTGCGGCGACGGCGACGGCTGCGGCCGGAAGTAACGGCACATCGTTGAACCGGGCGACCCCGCGCATCGAGGCGGGGCCGCCTGCCGAACGTCAAGGAGAGAAGTGGCGCCGCACCATCACGCGTACGTATGGCTCGGTCACGGAGACGTATTGGTGAAACCCGGCGACGCCCATCGTCGCGCGGGACACCCGGAATTCCCGTCCGCTCAGGTGATGCCTCTCGAAAGCGCGGACTGGCTGCTCAAATCCGCGGCCCGGATCGAGGCGACGTTCACCGGGCCGGAAGAGGCCGCGGACTGGTACGCCGGGCAACTGACACAGCACACCGAGACCTTCGCGGGCACCTACGCTCCGACGGCCGACCGCGATGAGATCGTACGGCGCTTGGCAGCCGGTGATGACGTCGTGGGAGGCTGGTGGTTGACCGGCGGCCGGTTCCTCTCCGTCAATCTGGTCGCGTGCAGTCCGCACCGGCTGCGCCGGGAGTATGTCTGTCCGGCGCGATAGCGGAGCCGTCCTCGGTCCGGTGGGCTACGACGGTCCGGTCCGCCGGCCGGTCCACTCCGTGAGCGCGTGGCGCAGGCCCGCCGGGTCCGGGTGATCGGCCGCCCAGGCGATATAGCCGTCGGGCCGGATGAGCAGCGTACGCGTGGCGTTGCGTGCGGACTCGGCGTACAGCACCGGCCCGTCGCCCGGCACCACCGACCGTACGCGCTCATCCCCGCGCGGTCCCACCACCACGAACCGGCCCGCGCGCAGCGCCTCGTACAGCCGTCCGGACGACAGCGCCAGATCGGGGGCGCGCCTGCCGACCAGTGGGTGGGCGCCGCGCGGGGAGGGGTACGCGATGCCGATGCCGGTGACCATGCGCATCACGCGGTCGCTGAACGGGTGTGCCCGCGCGAGCAGTTGGGAGCCGGCCGACCGCAGGGCGCGCAGGGGGGCGGAGCCGGTCAGCGCGAACCGGATGATGACCCCGCTGGCGCGCAGCACCATGGCGCCGACCGGATGACGCTCCGTCTCGTACGTGTCGAGCAGCGCGTCGTCCGCTCGTCCTCCGAGCACGGCCGACAGCTTCCAGCTGAGGTTCGCGGCATCCTGAAGACCCGTGTTCATGCCCATGCCGCCGGCCGGGGAATGGACATGCGCGGCGTCGCCCGCGAGGAAGACACGACCCACTCGGTAGTGCGGCACCTGCCGTTCGTCGCTGTGGAAGCGGGAGATCCAGCGGGCTCCGTGCATGCCGTAGTCGGAGCCGAGCGCCTGCCGGGCGGCTTCCCGCACCTCGTCGAGATCGGCGGGTGCGCTGTCGGGGAGTTGCCGGGCGCGGTTCCAGCCCATGACGCGATACCAGCCGTCGCCGAACGTGCCGATCAGCGCGAAGAAGTCGCCCTCGGCGTTGGCGAGCAACGGGGCGGGCGGTGTCTCGGTCAGCCGGACGTCGGCCAGCACCATCGAGCGGATGACGGCGGAGCCGCGAAAGGGCAGCCCGAGGGAGCGGCGGACGGTACTGGAGGCGCCGTCCGTGCCGACGACGTAGGAGGCGCGGAGCGTGCGGGACCCGGACCCGGAATGGGAATCGGACCCGGAATGGGCATGGGAATGGGCCCCGGACCCGGACTCGGCGTGCGCGCCGCCGGCCCGCACCTCCACCCCGGCGACGGCACCGGCGCCGGCACTGTCGTCGTCCTGCCGTACGCCGGTCACCTCCGTGTCGTACAGGAAGGTGACACCGGCCTCGCGGGCGCGCCGTTCGAGCAGTCGTTCCACCTCGTACTGTCCGACGACCAGGATGTACGGGAAGCGGCTGCGCAGCCGGGTCAGGTCGATGGACGTGCGTGTGAGCAGCCGCAGTTCCCGTACCGGATATCCGCGCGCCACCAGTTCGTCGGCGAGTCCGCGCGCGTCCAGTTGCTCCAGCGTGCGGGCGTGGACGACGAGGGCGCGCGTGAGATTTCCGACGGCTTCCGGGCGGCGTTCGACCAAGGTCACCGAGTGTCCGGCGACCGCGAGATCCCCCGCGAGCAGCAACCCGGTCGGACCGGCACCCACCACGATTACATCGGTCACAGCCGCTGCCTCCCCATCGTCCGTACCAGCACGGTCACCGTCATACCCATACCCACTGGTCAGCTGAGTCCGGCGCTCCGCTTTACCCGGGTCGACGCCTGTCCCGATCCTGTCGAGGGCTTGTGCAGACCGCTACTCGCTGCTGACGCACAGCCTCCGACAAGGCAGACTGTCGAAGGCGATACCGGCGGCGGCAGGCAGGGGGAGCTATGGAACGTGACGGCGGGCCGCGCGTACCGGAGCAGCGGGCTCCGGCCGTGCCGGGTGACTCCGGCGAACTGCGCTTCAGCGTGCTCGGACCGGTACGCGCCTGGCGCGGCGGGGAGCCGGTGCCGCCCGGGTCGCCGCAGCAACGCGCCCTGCTGGCGGCCCTTCTGATGCGTGACGGACGTACCGCCACGGCCGGCGAACTCATCGACGCGCTCTGGGGCGACGAACCGCCCTCGCAGGCGCTGGCCGCCGTACGGACCTACGCGTCGCGCCTGCGCAAGGGGCTCTCCCCCGGCGTGCTGGTCACCGAGGCCGGCGGCTACGCCCTGCGGACCCGGCCGAACCGGCTGGACCTGAACCTGGCTCAGGAGCTGGCCACGGACGCGGAGAAGGCCCGCGCCGCCGGGGACCGCAACCAGGCCCGCGCGCTGCTCAACAAGTCGCTGGGGCTGTGGGACGGCGAGGCGCTGGCCTCCGTACCCGGCCCGTACGCCGAGACACAGCGCGCCCGGCTGGAGGAATGGCGTCTCCAGCTCACCGAGACCCGGCTCGATCTGGACCTGGAGGTCGGCTGCCACGCCGAGGCGGTCTCCGAGCTGACCGTGCTGACCGCCGCGCATCCGCTGCGCGAGCGGCTGCGCGAGCTGCTGATGCTCGCGCTCTACCGCAGCGGGCGGCAGGCGGAGGCGCTCGCCGTCTACGCGGACACCCGCCGGCTGCTCGCCGAGGAGCTGGGGGTCGACCCGCGCCACGAACTCGCCCAGCTCCAGCAGCGCATCCTCCAGGCGGACGCCGAACTGGCCCGCCCCGTCGAGGAGCACGCGCCGCCGCACACCTTCATGCGTCCCGCGCAGCTCCCGGCGACGGTGCCCGATTTCACCGGCCGCGTCTCCTTCGTACGGGAGCTGGGCAAGCGGCTGTCCACGGTCGAGGGGTCCGTGATGGCGGTGTCCGCGCTCGCGGGCATCGGCGGCGTCGGCAAGACGACCCTGGCGGTGCATGTCGCGCACGCGGCGCGGACGTCCTTCCCCGACGGCCAGCTGTACGTGGACCTCCAGGGCGCGGGGACCCGGGCCGCGGAGCCGGAGAACGTACTGGGCTCGTTCCTGCGGGCGCTCGGCATCCCCGACACCATGATCCCCGACTCGCTCGACGAACGCTCCGCGCTCTACCGCTCGACGCTCGACGGCCGGCGCATCCTGGTCCTGCTGGACAACGCCCGGGACGCCGCGCAGGTCCGCCCGCTGCTGCCGGGTACGGAGGGCTGCGCGGCGCTGGTCACCAGCCGGGTCAGGATGGTCGATCTGGCGGGCGCGCATCTGGTCGACCTCGATGTGATGTCACCGGAGGAGGCGCTTCAGCTCTTCACCCGGATCGTCGGCGAGGAGCGGGTCAGCGCCGAGCGCAAGGCGGCGCTGGATGTCGTCGCGGCGTGCGGTTTCCTTCCGCTGGCCATCCGGATCGCGGCGTCCCGCCTGGCGGCCCGCCGTACCTGGACGGTCTCGGTCCTGGCGGCGAAACTCGCCGACGAACGGCGCAGGCTGGACGAACTCCAGGCGGGCGACCTCGCGGTCAAGGCGACCTTCGAACTGGGCTACGGCGCCCTGGACCGGGCCCAGGCCCGCGCCTTCCGCCTGCTCGGCCTGGCCGACGGCCCCGACCTCTCGCTGGCCGCGGCGGCGGCCGTACTGGACCTGCCGCTGCACGACGCCGAGGACCTGCTGGAGTCGCTGGTCGACACCTCCCTGCTGGAATCCGCGGCACCGGGCCGCTACCGCTACCACGACCTGGTACGTCTCTACGCACGTGCCTGCGCGGAGCGCGACGAACAGCCGCCCTCCGAGCGGGAGGCCGCGCTCTCGCGGCTGCTGGACTTCTACCTGGCGACGGCCGCGAGCGTGTACGCCCTGGAGCGCCCCGGGGACCGTCTGGTGGACCACCTGGAGCCGACGTCGTACGAGGGCCTGTCCTTCACCGACCGGCACGACGCGGAGGACTGGCTGTACGCGGAGGCCAACTGTCTGCTGACGTTCGTACGCCAGTGCTCGGGTGCGCTGACGCTGCGCCGGGCGGTGGATCTCCTCTGGGCCTGCGTCGACCTGGCCGAGTCCGGCGCCAACTCCAAGCAGTACGAGGAGGCCGCCGCCGTCCTGCGGGAGGCCGCCCACGCGGCGGGCGACCAGCGGGCCGAGGCGCGTGCGCTGGTGATTCTGGCCAATGTCCACCAATTGGTCGGCCGCTTCAAGGAGGCGGACGACGAGGCCGGACAGGCGCACCGGCTCGCGGAGGCGGCGCAGGACCCGCTGCCCAGTTGCTGGGCGGCGAACGCCCGGGGCGTCATCGCGCTCTTCCAGGGCCGGCACGCCGAGGGCGAGAAGTATCTGACGCGCTCCCTTGAGCGGTTCCGGGCGGCGGGGGACCGCGCCGGTGAGGCGAGCGCCCTGTGCAATCTCTCCCGGATCCGGCTGGCGACCGGACGTACGTCCAGCGCCGTCGCCCTGGCTCAGCAGGGCATAGACATATACGACGGACTGGGGCACTCCCTGCGCGGCGCGAACGGCCGCTACGCGCTGGGGCTCGCGCTCACCCAGGCCGGGCAGCTCGGCGAGGCCGCCCAGCGGCTCCACGAGGCGCTGGGCGTCTTCCGGGACAGCCGCCAGCGGCTGTGGGAGGGCATGACGCTCTGCCGGCTGGCCGAGGCCGATCTGGAGGGGCACAAGCCTGCCCAGGCCGCGTCCAACGCCGAGATGGCGCTGACGGTCCTGCGCGGCATCGGCGGAGAGTGGCGGCGCGGGAACGTGCTCACGGTCCTGGGCCGGGCGCTGCACGGCATCGGGCAGACGGGCAGGGCGCAGGTCTGCTGGCGCGAGGCGCTGTCCATCTACGAGGACCTCGGTTCGGCCGAGGCCGTGGAGGTACGCGAGCTGCTGTCACCGGCCGCCGCGGCGTGATCCCCGGCCCCAGTGGGGCGTTCATCGTTCGTTTATCGCTACCCGCCAGTCTGATGCACGTCGAGCCGTCGTATCGGGGGGCAGACGGAACGACACGGACCGGCGCACCACGGTGAACGGTCCCTGAGATGCCCGTCCGACGACTTCCGGGGGAGTCGTCGGACGGGCATCTCCCAGCCCATCACGCACATGGTGCACAACAGGGGAGATATCGATCATGGGTGAAAAGCAGACGGACGAGACGGTACTCAAGCCGAAGGACATCCACGCGACGTCCACCGGCGGCGAGAACACCGTCAAGGACATCCATGCCACAGGCGGCGAGGCCACCACGCAGGGCGACATCCACGCCACTGGTGAACCTGCCTGACCGGACCTCTTCGACGGGGGTGACGACCGCGACGGCGCGGAGGGGGGGCCGTCGCGGTCGTGGCATGTCCGGATATCACTACTAGCGAGCGCGGCCGACGCGCCTACGCTTCAAGAATCCCTGCCGTAAAGGATTTGAGATGACACTCGTCAAGCGCGTTCTGGTCACCACGGCTCTGGTAGCCGCGGCGGCCGCGGGTTCGGCGGCGCCGGCCCTCGCGACCGACAGCCATGCCACGGTCGCCCCTCAGGACCATGGCGACGTTCCCGTCGTCACCACTCAGGATGTGCACGCGACCTGAGGCGGACGACGCATGAAGAGGCGGGGGGGGGGGGGGGGGCCCGCCCCCCCCCCCCCAAAAAAACACCCCCCCCCCCCCCCCCCCAAACAAAAAACCCCCACCAGAGAACGGGGGTGCAAACCGTCCCACACACCCGAA